>CAYNVT010000177.1:0-6559 GCA_964400685.1 uncultured Bacteriovoracaceae bacterium
AAGGGGAATGGGTGCACACCCATAACATTGATATAGAAGAAAAGGGGAAATAGGATGCCTACCTTTCAGGGTTATCTGAGGCAGGACGGTTCAGCCGGAATAAGAAACCATGTGGCGATAATTCCCAGTGTGGCATGTGCAAACGGAGTCGCAGCCGCCATTGCAAGGGCCGTGCCCGAGGCTGTGCCTATTTTTCACGGACACGGCTGCGGCCGCGCAGTCGAACTTGGTCTTCATATCCGCACACTTTCAAACCTTGGCAGGCATCCTAATTGCTCGGCAGTCCTCGTTGTGGGACTTGGTTGCGAGCCGATAAAGGCCGACCTGCTCTATGATGCCATCGCTCAGACAGGAAAGCCTGTGGAAAAGCTAGTGATACAGGACGAAGGCGGCTCGAGGAAGACCGCGGCAAAAGGCATAGAGATAGCAAAAAAGATGCTTGCCGATGCATCAAGGCTTAAAAGACAGGAGCTGCCCCTTGATAAGATAATCATGGGCCTGGAATGCGGGGGTTCTGATGCGTTTTCAGGTATAACGGCCAACCCTGCGACAGGCCTCGCCTCGGACTGGCTTGTAGATGCAGGCGGCACGGTAATCCTGACAGAGGACACGGAGATGATAGGGACCTCGCACATCCTTGCGCGTCGCGCATGCTGCCCTGATGTCGCCGGAAAGATATTCAAAATGGTGGATGATGCGGAAAAACTTACCCATGACCTTTTAGGTCCCCTTGCCGCCTATGTAATAGCACCGGGGAACATGGACGGCGGCATGAGTTCGATCCGCGAAAAATCGTTAGGCTGTATAGTGAAGGCGGGCAGCAGACCGATAACCCAGGTGGTCGAATACGGGGAAGTCCCTTCAGAGAAAGGCGTAGTACTGATGGATGCACCGGGCTATGACGCCGAGAGCATGACCGGCGTTGCCGCAGGCGGCGCACAGCTTATGGTCTTTACTACAGGCCGCGGCAACCCGCTGGGTTACCCGATAGTACCGGTCATCAAGGTTGCAAGCACGTCCAGGCTTTATAATAAAATGGAAGACGACATGGATATCAATGCCGGCCGGATTCTGGAAGGCTCAACGCTGGCGGATGTCGGGGGAGATATCATAGCCCTGGTAAAGAAAGTCCTCGAAGGCGAACCGACAAAGGCCGAGATAAACAGACAGGACGGGATTGTATGCATGTATACGATGACCCCGTCGTTTTAATTCCCTTCGCATTCAAGCCCTACCTTTGTCTGCTGCGTCGGAATGCTCCTCGACATACCGTAAAGTATGCCTGTGTCGCTTCCTTCCTTGCATCCTCGGTATCATCTTGAATGCAAAGTGAATTGAATATTGAATCGAGAGGTACTTGGGGATGGGGACAGAACATTGTTGTCCCAAATAACTTGTTCCGTCATTCAAGACCCAATCCCTCTGTTTTAACAATCTTTTCACTTTCCCTGACAGCCTTGCATGCCGTACGCGTCTCCCAGTGAGGCCTGTAGTTAGTCATTTTTCATGGGTGTCCCCAAGTACTCCCTCCCTGGTGCTGAAAAAAATTGATATTGAAGATTATTTTTTTATCTGTGTTCCCCTAGTGGGTATCCCTGGTGAATCAGCAATTTTTATTGGTGATGGATTGTTCATCAACTTATCAGTTCTCATCATTAACTCTTTAGTCTCTGAAAATCTGGTAATATTAAGATTTATTGTTGCAGTTTCTTTCATGCTGCTGCCTGCCGAATCATATGGATAACCAATATCAATCAATCCCATTACAATTTCGTCTTTTCGATTATTTACCCAGCTTGCGAAATACTTTGCAGGTGCCTTGACCGCTTTTTCCCAACGATAATTTCCAGGATTATAAATCCAGGAAAAGTAAGGAGGTGTATTTCTTGGTATCTTATATCGTTTGAAACCTTTAAGCTGAATTTCTTTATCAATATATGAAATAACTTCATCTGCTGGAAACGGGGTTGTAACAATATATGTTAATGTATTTACCCCTTTTTGGGGATAATCATAGTTATACTTTATTTCAGATGCGTTAGGGCAGATTGGCAGTTCGGTTAATGTATCTGATTTTATTCCTGAGCAATCAGTTAGACTAAGAAATAAAATACAAATATAAAAAAATTTCCTTATATATTTTGACCTTTATTTATTCATATGTCCCCAACGTTCCTATTTAAAGGGCTCAAGGAGATGGGGAACGTTGCTGCCAAAATAACTTGTTCCATCATTCAAGACACAGTCCCTCAGTTTTAACAATCTTTTCACCTTCCTTGACTGCCTTGTATACCGCAGGCGTCCCCAAGTGCCACCCGATTATATGGTGAACCACTCTTGTTCCATCTATCCTTGCTTGTCTTGGCATGGCTTCAATTTATCAAATATCAAAAATGTGGACAATAAGTTATTCGCACAGCCGCGTCCCCCATCGTACGAGTGTGCGTCTAAAGAGCTTTGGCATCTGGTTGAATTAATCTTTAACAGGTGCTATAAATTGGTTTATTAAAAGACCTGTCTGGAGGAGATATGAAAGAAGCCGTTAAATTTTCTGAAGATATAGTTCCTTTAAGCGATCTTAAAATCAACCCGGGTAAAATAGCAGCTCAAGTTGCGAAAACTAAAAGACCTGTTTTGCTTACAAGCAGGGGGCGCGGTGTTGCAGTAATGCAATCCTTAAAAGAATATGAAGATAGTGTAGAAAAAATTGCATTTATGCAGAGCGTTATAAAAGGGCTTACCGATCTTGATGAAGGAAGGGAGTTAACGCTTGCCGCAGCAAAGAAAAGGCTCAACCTGTGAACCGGAAAATAAGAGTCAGTTTTGCTGAGTCAGCGATATTAGATCTGGAAGAATTAATCGTATGGTATTCAGAACAGATGGTTCCCGAGACAGGAGAAAGACTTGTCGAAACGATTTTTTCAAAAACCGAAATACTATGCGCTTTTCCAGAAAGCGGGCGAATTGTTCCGGAGTTTTCAATACCAAATTTAAGAGAGATCATATTTCCACCGTTCAGAATTGTATATAAATTTGAAGATAGCCGTATCCGAATTGTCCGAGTCTGGCGTAGCGAGCGACTGTTAAAACTTCCATGAATAAATAATTCGATCAACTTTATCAGGAAATAAGTTCATAGGCTATAGAGGGGGGGCGTTGCTGCCCAAATAACTTGTTCCATCATTTATGACCCAGTCAACTATTCTGACAATCTTTTCACCTTCCCTGACTGCCTTGCATGCCGTAGGTGGCTCCTAGTGGGGTCTGTGGTTAGTCATTTTCTTACAGACGTACCTAAGTGCCACATAACAGGCACCTTTTAATGGGTACACCTATTGCCTTCTAATGTAATATTCATCCACTTTTTCTAATGCATATTTATCACACCAGTGTTCTTCTGCTGAAGAACTCCGTGACTCCATTTTACCATTTAAAAATGTATCACAATAAATAATATGTCCAAGTTCATGAAAGACTAAAAACAACATATATTTTTTTGCATTATCTAGTTTCCAAATTATATGCCTTTTGCTTAAATCAACAATTCCTCCAAAATATTTTATCTGATCAAGATACTTTTTCCCTTCAGATAAAATTAGGCTTCTCATGTTATTCAAGCAGAAATTTATCCTTATATCGTAATAGTGACCATATTGAATAAGTCTCCCTTCTTGTGTTGTTTTATTATTACAACCAAATCTTATGCTTTTTATCCTTTCAATTACTCCTAGAGGAACACATTCTTTTAAAAGCGTTATATCCTTCTTGGATAAAGGGTAAATATATTCAGATGATACATTGTCATATATTATTTTCATGGCAACACGGGATGCTGATAACTAATTAATTTATTGCCGCTGTTCAAATCTCAAATCCTCCGTCCTTATAATCCTTCCACCTTTACTGATTGCTTTCAATGCTACTGCGCCGCCGGGGGGATCGTTACCACAACAGCTTCAAGCGCCTTCAATGAAACCTTGTAGGACCCTGCTTCATATGCCACGGGCTCTGATGATGAAGTCCCCAGAGGCCGGCCATCGGTCGAACCGTCCCATGTGAGTCCGCCAAGCGTAATGCCTGTCTTCGTAGTTAAGGAAGGAGCGCGCATACGCACCAGGCTGGCAGGTTCCGAGCGGCCTGGAATATTCAGGGATATGGCAGTGTCAAGCCTCCGGTTCAGATTGATCAGCGCCACGCGTACCGCACCGTCTTCACCGAGCATCGCCCAGGCATGCACTCTGGTCAGCGACTTTACTTTAACGGGAAGCAGGCGGCCGTGCACTGCTGTGGCCATAGAGAAAAACCTCATCCCGTAATAGAGAGGATGAACAACCGGCGTTCCCGACGGATCGAAGCTGAACACCGCATATCTGGACGGGGTGTGGAAGTTGATGCCGTCAAGGCCTGCAGCCGCCAGCTGAAATGCGATGTCAGCGCCCCACAGTGCCGCTGCATAGACATTGCTCACACCGTCAGCCCCGCCGCAGGAAACGCTGTTCATCTCGTCCATACGGTAAGCCAAGCCCTCGGCATGCGCAGCTGCCGCAAGCGGTTTATAGCTGGCGCCTATGCCGCTGGTTGCGTATTCGGTCAACAGGCCCTCAGCAGACGGCGCCAGATTGTAGCAGTTCGTAAACGGATAGATGTGTGTCGTAATAAGCGCCAGCCTGTTCTTCTCGCGTTCGCAGAACCCGGGCATGTAAATGAGCCAGGACCGGTTTGCAATCGCGGATGCGGCAAAAGGCGTGTCCTGCGGGACAAGCCCCGCTATGCCGTCATAAAAGGCCTCCATGTCGGAAACATATGCGTTCCAGCCATATCCCAGACCGCGGTGAGGACCTTCAGTCCGGTAAAGGTCCGGTTCGTTGCCCAGTTCGAATGCCTGGACTGCATCCTTTGGTATGGCATTATAAACCGCCATTATAAGACCTGCTGCAACACCAGGATCATCAAGCGCAAGGTTGAGCCCCAGAACAAGACGCGTCTGCAGGGTCCCGGCAAGTGCAGCAAGTGTGGAAAGATGTGCCGGACCTATGTTGACAGTAACGCCCGACGGGGGAGTCGCCCCCTCGGGATTCCACCAGGCCAGATCCTGGCTGTTTCCGCCTATTCGCACGGACAGCCGGTGATCCTCGGCCTCGAATGCGCGCAGAAACGTTACCACAGCCGGCCTCACGCCGCCTGAACCGTCGCCAAGATAGTCCGGTACACTGCCCCACTCAACGGAAATGCCCAGGAAGTCGTCAGGAATACAAGTTCCGGGTGCCTCCGGATCGACCTCGACGGTTACCTTATCGCCGATGCAGGATGAAGACATGGTTAAGCAAAGAAGCAGAAGAGCAAACAGAAACCCAAACTGTGTTGTCTTGCTTATATTTCTTATTTTGCGACTGATTTTTCCTTGTGCAACATGCCCCATATCCGGCTCCTCATATAATTAATTCAATCTGCAGAAGCATTTTAAAATCTATATATAGCTTTTGTGCAGGATTAAAAAACAGAAAAAACCGCATCGTATTGCTTTTTTAAAAGCCCGGGCCTAATATTTTCCTATATAAATGCCTATTTCTGGAGGTGAAAGATGATTATCGAAAACCTGCAATTAATGACCAATGCGAGAGAGACTCTGCGCGGAAGGTGGGGCGATGCCATAGCCGCCTGCATAGTATTCTGGGCGATACTGGTGATACTTAACGTCATTCCCGTGATAGGCGGAATAGCGAGCCTCGTCATTTCCGGTCCGCTGTCTCTCGGCCTCTACCTTTTCTTTATTCCGTATGTCAAAAAAGAGGCTCCCCGCATAGCTGTTGTCTTCGAGGGCTTCAAAACCTTCCTGGATTCTTTCATTGCATACCTGCTGATGCTCGTCTTCATCATACTATGGAGTCTGCTTCTTATAGTTCCCGGCATAATAGCTGCGATATCGTATACTATGACATTTCTCATCATGGCTGAAAATCCAGGCACCGACGGCAACGAAGCTATCAAGAAAAGTAAGGAACTGATGAACGGTTACAAATGGAAATACTTCTGCCTCATGTGCAGGTTCATCGGATGGTTCCTGCTCTGCGTCATCACCTTCGGAATAGCCGGAATATGGGTGGGCCCGTACTGGGTGACCAGCAAGGTTCTCTTCTACGAGGACATCAAGAAAGAAAAGGCCCTGCTCATAACAGCGCCTCCTTCTCCGGCAGAACCCTCAATGCCTTCATGAGGGTTTCCCTCTTCATCCCCTGCACCGTTGACATATTCATGCCTGAGATAGGGGCGGCGGCCTTCGGCCTCCTCAAAAGGCTGGGGTGTGAGGTCATCTACCATAAGGAGCAGACCTGCTGCGGGCAGGCGCATTTTAATGCGGGCCAAAGGAAGGACGCAGCAAGACTCGCCAGACGCTTCATAGGCATATTCGAAAACGACGATAACATCGTGTGCCCTTCCGGTTCATGCGTGTACATGGTAAAAAAGCATTATCCCGAACTGTTCGCTGACGACGTCATGTGGCTCGACCGGGCCAGCAAACTGGCTGCACATGTATTCGAACTGTCGGAATTCATCGTAT
>CAYNVT010000178.1:0-6522 GCA_964400685.1 uncultured Bacteriovoracaceae bacterium
GGCAGGCGGTCTTCTCCTGAGAGACGGGCAAGGTTCACCGCCATGTCGACGAGTTCGACATCAGCGGTTTTCACCTTGAGAACTGCAGGCACACTGCACGGCCCTTCCGGTGTCTTTAGCTTGAGGACGAACCTGTACAATCCCTGTATATTCATCGTGCTCTGGGCAAGGTTCGATATGATGGCCGAGTTGGAGCCGAAGGGGTATTCCTCTACCGACTCGACGGCTGCTTCTTTTCCGTGCAGCATGGATGAAAAGAAACCAGGCGTCAGGTCAGATCGCGTCAGATATTTTGCCTGCCTCGAAGGCTCACCCTTTTCCTGGACCCCTCCGAATTCGTTCGTGGCTATTGATGCCGCTGTTGAAATATCCAGCGCAAGGCAGGTCGATGCGATAATTTCTGCAAGCCTGAATGATTTTCCCTCCCCGTAGCATGCAAGAAGCTTCAGGCAGTCGCGCTGGGTAGGAAGCCTTGTCCCTCCTCCCACAGTACCGATTACCAGCGACGGCAGATATGCTGAAAAGGTAATTCCGTCTTCTTCTGCTCTGGCCTGGAAAATTCCGATTGACGAGTCATGAACACATGCGATGTCCTGGCCTGTTGCCGTAAATATTCCGGCAATAGCGCTGGCGAAGTTGTAGTTCTTTCCGAGCGTTCCGATCTGTACTTCACCAAGTTCAAAAGCATTGTAGCTTCGCATGAACTCCTTTACCGAACAGTGAAGATTCTCATTAATTATTTCCTCCGGCAAAAAACATGAAGCCATTACGCTCACGCCCATGCCCTGTATAAGGCTCTGGAAATTCGCCTTCCTGATGCCGCTCATATTGCTTTCAAGGTTGTAACCTTCATACTTGAGCGCGGGATTCTCCCTTGCCTGTCCTGCTATGTACTCGCACGCCATCCAGGTGCATGACGACGTCATGTTCCAGCCTGATGAGTCGCCTGTCGTATAAGTAAACCTGACATGGACCGAATCCCCATAGGTGTAGGGTTTGATATCCTTTATCCTCGCTATCGAAGTAATGCTTTCCGCTGCGGTTTTAATCAGCTCGGAATTTGCAACGATCCATTTCTCGAGATTGATGGCGCCGAACATGTCCCTGCAGAAGAAAACCGGCACCCTGTATATGCTCTGGCCGGTAACATGTGTGGTGATGCCTCCTGATGCATTGCAAGCCTTGGCGCCCCGGCAGATCGAGTTGACCAGAGTCCTTTCAGTCGTAGCTATCGGTACCGGGATGAAGCCGTGCGTATATGTGCCGGCTATCTTTATCGGGCCCGCAATGCCAACCGGGATCTGGACGGCACCAATGTAATTTTCTATATTTCCCGCCACGTTTTCAGGTGTGAACATGCTCTTTGGCAGGTGTTTGAGTTGTGCTCCCGACGCATCCCTTACCCAGTCGAGGCGGGCCCTCATGGCATCTCCTGAATAGTGCTCCCTGCCTGTATATTGCGGCATATTATCGTTTTCGAACCTGTCGAGGGGGTCATCAGGGGGTTTCTCGAAAAGTGCGTCGAAAATCTTTTCAAAAAGATCCTCTGTTTCCGGATCAGGTGCGTAAAGCTCGAGGTTACCGGTACCAGTGGCCCCGTTCCAGGAATAGTTCAGCACGCGCATGCCCTCGATGACATTGTCTTTGCCAAGCTGTTCGAAAAAAATGCTTTTTATCGTGTCGTTCGGATTTACCGGCAGTTCCGCGGTCAGGCTGATTGTAAGTCCGTTCCGCCAGTAATTGTCGACCAGCCCGGAATATGAGCCGTTCTTTATGAACAGTACAACTCGGGGTTCCCTTCCCTCATGATAGTAATGGCGGTCTTCAAGACCCTCCATCTGCTCATGTGAATTTCCGGCCATAATCACCTCGCTGATATGTTCCTGCCGTTCTTGTCATTCCTTCATGTCTTCAGTGTTTAAATGACTGATGAGAACTTTGCTCATGTCCTCGAGTTTGTAGGGTTTGAAAAGCATACCCTCGATTTTTTTACCGCTGAAGCGTTCGGCTATATCGTTTTCTCCAAAGCCGGTTGAAATAAAAACAGGGATTTTATCATTAATCTTTATGATTTCAGCATAGGCTTCTTCCCCGTTCATGACGGGCATGCCTATGTCCAGAATTATAAACGATATTGGTGAACCGTAACCGGTATGGCTTTTCACGATATCGATAGCCTCGGCCCCGTTTTTTGCAGTAATGGTTTCATATCCGAGTGTTGCAAGCATCTGTGTGCCTATTTCTAACACGCTGTCCTCATCATCGACAAGCAGCGCTGTCTTTTCTGTCTGGCTTCTCTTATCCTTCTTTTCTTGAATCGCTGTTACTGGAAAATAAAATGTGAAAACCGAACCCTTGCCGGGGCTGCTTTCCACTCTGATTGCTCCGTTTACACTTTTTATAATGCCCATTGCCGCAGCCAGACCCAAACCCCTTCCTACGAATTTTGTCGTGAAGAACGGGTCAAAAATCATTGGCAGGATATCTCCTTCAATGCCGTAGCCGGTATCGGAAACCTCTAGAAAGACATATTCCCCTTCTTTGAGATTCTCAGCAAGAAATATATTTCTTGTTTCCGATGCTACCTCTTTAAAGCCGCAAACGCCTGTTTTAACGCGAATCACCCCTTCTCTTTCCCCTATCGCTTCGGCCGCGTTCATGACAAGGGCCATCAAAAGCTGTTTTATCTGACCAGGGTCTGCAGTAAAGCTTGGAAGCTTATCGTAAAGGTCGTACTTTATTTCAGCTTTTTTCGATGCAGCCAGAGAAACTGTCGTGTCCATCTCTTTAATAATCTCGTTTAAGTTTATATCCTGAACGATAAACTGCGTCTTGCCTGCATAGGCAAGCATCTGTCTTGTAAGGTTAGCTGCTGTAATACAGGCATTTTCAGCCGTTTTAAGGTTTTTCGCAATGATTGAATCAGGGGGAACTGATATGATGCTCATGTCGATATTGCCGAGAATGACCATAAGCAGGTTGTTGAAATCATGCGCTATCCCTCCTGCAAGCACGCCAAGACTCTCCAGTTTCTGTACCTGCTGAATTTTTTCCTCGTTTCTTCTTCGCTCTTCCTCGGCGCGCTTCCTGTCGTCAATGTCTCTGGCTATGGCGAGAACCCTGTCAACACCGCCTAGTGAGACACGCTTCAGATTGACTTCAACCCAGAATATGCGGCCGCTCTTGTCTCTTGCCTTCCACTCGAATAGCTGAGGTTGGCCTTCGATCGCTTTTTTAACCAGGCCGATCGCATCATCCTGAGTATATCCGGGCTCCCCAGAACTTAATGTGCCTATGTCGATTTGAAGGACTTCTTCACGCGTATAACCGTACATTTCGATCATCTTGTTATTGATGTCAATCATGGCGCCGGTCTCTATGTCATCGACGAAAATGGCGTCATTGGCGTTGTTGAATATTTCACGGTAGTCAGCATTTGCGGCTATCGCGGCATCGTCTGCCTTGATTTTTTCCTTCATCGCCGCATCAAGGTCGTTATATGTCCGCTGGCTGTTCAGCATTATGAAAAAGACATTCCATGCAACCTCGAACAGCGGCAACATAGTGAAGAACGCCATATCGGAAGGGTTGTTTGAAAAGAACCTGTAATCCTTAAAAGTAAGTATGTATAATCCTCTTGAAAGGAAAGACAGTCCGAATACAATGTTCATTGATGCTATTATCAAATTGAGCATCATGCTGCCTGATTTTCTGTTGATAATGAACTCTCTTGCCAGAATCAGTGCAGTTACCGACAGTGACAGGCTTGACGAAAATGTGCGCTTGGGGACGTCAGGCGAAATATAGAAAAAGTAACAATATGAAATGAAAACCAGGACAGGGATTATCAGATATGCGTACGAAATATTATCCCGTCCGAAAAATTTTCTCACACCCTGCAGCCTTATAAGCAGGAGACTCGATATTAGTGTATTTGCGATAATGTATGTCAGGAAATCGGCAAGTGGGCCTTTGAAGAAAATCCTAGCTATTACCAGTGAGTATCCTGCGCCTGCCATGATGGCTGTGGCCGCCCACCAGCCGAATCCCCTGTATGTTTTCTGCAGGCGCATGAATATGAGCATTGTGCCGCCCATGAGATAGGCTGTAAGGATATTCAGTATAAACAGCGTTTTTACATCCATTAAGCCGCCTCCTGTTCAAGGCGTATTCTTCAGATGATTAATGTTTCCTCAAGAACCTTTTTCAATGCCTCAAATTTGTAGGGCTTATGAAGCATTCCGGCCACCTTTCTGCCCCTGAAGCGTTCTTCTATGTCCATTTCTCCGTAACCGCTTGAAATAAATATGGGTATATCGCAGCCCATCTTCATCAGCTCTTCATAAAGCTCCTCTCCGTTCATGACCGGCATGCCGATATCGAGAAGAATCATCGAAATACGGGTTGTGCCTTCCTCCACATGATTTCTGATGATGTCGAGCGCTTCTGATCCGTTTTTTGCTCCCAGAACCGTACATCCGAGATTTTCAAGCATCTGGGTGCCCAGTCTCACCACGTCCTCTTCATCATCGACAATAAGGACTGTTTTGCGCAAGACGTCTTCTCCGGTCTTAAGCAAAGGCTTGCGACCGGCGGAGGCGGGAAGGTAAAGGGTAAATACAGAGCCTTCTCCTTCACGGCTCTCTACCCTCACTGCACCTTTCAGGCTTCTCACAATGCCCATCACGGCGGCAAGACCCAGCCCCCGGCCTGTGAATCTGGTGGTGAAGAACGGATCGAATATTTTGTCAATTCTTTCTTCATTTATTCCTTCACCAGTGTCCGTTACCTCAATTGAGGCATATTCACCGGGAATGAGATTTTTCTCGAGGAATACCGTTCCCTTCTTTGAAGCGTTAGCCGGGTGTTCATATCTTCCGATCGAAACGGTGATGTTCCCCTGTTTGTCGCCTATCGCTTCAGATGCGTTCATAACGAGATTCATGATTATCTGCTTCATCTGTCCCGGGTCGGCGATTATTGCTGGAACGTTTTTATCGATGTCGTATTTGAGGCTGATTTTCCTGGATATGGAAATCGACATAACCATGTCAATTTCGGAAATAATGCTCTCGAAACTGATTTCCTGCAGGAAAAACTGGCCCTTTCCGGCATATGCAAGCATCTGCTTTGTCAGGTCGGCCGCATTCTGGCAGGCCTTCTCAGCAGCTTTGAGATTTTTCACCACAGGTGAATTTGCAGGAAGGTTCATCAGGCTCATGTCGATATTTCCAAGGATCACCATCAGCAGGTTGTTGAAGTCATGAGCGATGCCGCCGGCAAGCACACCCAGGCTTTCCAGCTTCTGTACTTCACGCAGATTTTCCTCGTTCGTTTTACGCTCTGTTATATCTCTCGAGACACCAACAATATGGCTTACTTTTCCATCGTCTCCAGTGAGAAAAGTGGTGACGACTTCGGTTTGGACAACCGATCCGTTTTTATGCGGCTGATCGACATAATCGAAACGCACTCTGGCCTTTTCATCTCCTGACTCGACAGCCAGAACCGCACCTGGCAGTTCATTGGCTAGCCTGGTGAGGGATTCAGGCGTCAGGGCATTTTCGAGGGACTGGGACATGACCTCTTCTGGCGTGTAACCCCGCAACCTCTCGACTGACGGGCTGACATATGTGAATTTCGCCGAAACAGGGTCAAGCACCCATATGACGTCGCCTGTGTTTTCGGATATTATGCGGTACTTTTCTTCACTTTGCCTGAGAGCCTTTTCCGCCATTATCCTTTCAGTCACATCCCTTGCAGCAGCATAAATGAGCTTGTTGCCGTAAGGAAAAGACCTCCACTCCAGCCATCGCCAGGAGCCGTCCCTGGCGCGGTAGCGGTTGCTGAAACTGAGGACACTGGTTCCGCTTTCCAGTTCTTTTATGGCGTCCATTGTCGAGGGAATATCATCCGGGTGAACCAGATCGAGAAAACGCTTTCCTTCGAGTTCTTCGAGTGTGTAGCCGAGCATTTCGGACCACATCGGGTTGAGCCTTATGAAATAGCCGTCGGTATCCGCAATGCACAGAAGATCGAGTGCGCTTGTGAAAAACCGGTCAAGCTCATCGGTTTTAGCCTTGATGGCCCTTTCGGCAACGATTTTTTCCGTAATGTCGATAGACTGGGCGAATATGCACCGCCTGCCGCCGTAATTGATCAGAGTTGCAGAAAGCAGTATCCAGAGGGATTCACCGTTCTTTTTACTGCTCTCGAATTCGAAATTCCGGACCGTTCTTTCAGCTTCAAGCAGTTTTCTCAACCGCAGGCCGTCCTGATGATCTTTCCAGAAACCTACTTCGAAGGCGCTTCTGCCGATGATTTCGTTTGTCTCATAACCGGATATGCGCGAGAAATTTTCATTGACCTCTATGAATATTCCCTCGTCAAAGGTCGATATGGAAAGTGCGCCTGGATTGAGCTCGAATGCAGCCTTGAGCTTTGATTCTTCTTCACTGGCGGCATTGCCGTTGAACAGGGTATCATCAAAGCGTTTCGAAGTGGCCATAACCAACCCCTTTT
>CAYNVT010000179.1:0-6493 GCA_964400685.1 uncultured Bacteriovoracaceae bacterium
CTTTAGATGAATATGGCGCCATAACACTTCCTTAAGGCAGGAAAAATATGAAAAAAACAAGAGTTGGCTTTATCGGAGCAGGTTTTATTTCTCATTATCATGCACGAGGTCTTAAAACTGTTGAGGGCGTCGAGCTTGTATCAGTCTGTGCCCTGCCTCTTGATAATGCAAAGACTTTTGCCGGCACATACGGGATAAAGGACACCACTGATGATGCAATGAAGCTGATAAAGCGCAAGGACATCGATGCGGTCGTCATAGCAACCCCGAACAGATTCCATGCGCCTTTTACTCTCGAATGCCTCAAAAACGGCAAAGACGTGTTCGTTGAAAAACCTCTGGCAATGAACTCATCGGAAGCCGAGGAAGTTCTCAAAACCTCGAAAAAGACAAAAAAGCTTGTAATGGTAGGCCATATGTGGCGCTTCGACCTCGAGGTTAATTACATAAAAGACATCGTCCTCTCAGGCAGAATCGGAAAGGTCTTCAAGACAAAAGGCTATGGCATCCATGTTAACTGGGGACCTGCAGGATGGTTTGCAGACAAGAAACTTGCTGGCGGCGGAGCGCTTGCAGACATGGGAGTTCACGCAATAGATACGGTAAGATATATTCTTGGCGACCCGAAGCCGGTCCAGGTATATGCCAAGATAGGAACTTATATGGGAAATTATGATGTCGACGACTCGGGCATACTGGTTATCACCTGGGATAACGGCGTGACATCAATAATCGAAAGCGGGTGGTGGCAGCCTCACATGGACGGGCCTGAAGCAGGGACAAGGCTTTACGGCAGCGAAGGGTATGCAAGCCTCTTCCCCACCGAACTGAAGCTCAGGAACGGCTTCCTGTTCGGTGAATTCAAGCCCGAGCTTCCTCCAAGAATGGAGCATTGCGATCAGAGTATCTACACAACACAGATGACCCATTTCATCGACTGCATAAAAAACCGCAAAACGCCTTTACCGGGACTTGTTGAAGGTATAACAATCATGAACATAGTTGACGCCGGCTACAAATCATCGTCAACAGGCAAGGCCGTAAACCTTTAGACAGGAGAATAAATGAAACGCTACTTACTCGGAGTGGACATCGGAAACACGAAAACCCAGTACGCCCTTGCAGACACAACCGGCAATATCGCTGCAACCGTCTATGACGTAGGCGCCAGCCATGAAAACCTCGGGCCTGACGGCGCTCAGGCAGCAATCACAGAAGGTATCGGCAAGACCGTAGCCGCGGCCGGCATCAAGCTCGAACAGATAAATTACATCTATTACGGCGCCGCAGGTGCTGATACCGCAGATGATTTCAAGCTGCTGCGCAAGGTATATAAGAAAGTCACTCCGAACATACCCTTCGATTTTGAAAACGACGGTTTCATAGCGCTTAAAAGCGGAACGGTGGATGGAGTGGGAATGCTCATAACAAACGGGACATCGAACACCAATTTCGCCATGAACTCAAAGGGAGAACTCAAACGCATAGGAGGCCTGTCGTTCCATACCGGAGACACCCTGGGTGCTGTAAACATAGCCATGTTTGTATGCCGCGCGGCAATCCGCGGCGAAGACGGCAGGGCATACCCTACTGTCATAAGCAGGCTCATCACCGGGGCATTCAGTCTGAAAGAAGTCGAGGAAATAAAAAATATCCCGCTGTTCCCTGAAAATATCCAGAAAGTGGTCGAAATATTCTTCGAGGCCGCACGCATGGGAGATGGCGTGGCGCTCGAACTTACATGGATGCTGGTAAAGGAAACCCTGCATATAGTGGATGAATTTCACCGCGACCTGTTCGACCACGGAGAGAAATTCAAGCTCGTGCTTGACGGTTCGGTCTTCAAACAGAAATATCAGCCCTTCATGAACATGCTGGAGCTATGCCTTAACCAGAGATACAAAGATAATATAAGCATAGTCGTCCCCGAATGGGACCCGGTGCTGGGCGCCGTTTTTCATGCATATGAAAAGAGCGGGCATACGCTTACCAAAAAAATCAGTGACCGCATGATAAGGACATACCTTGAAAAGGAACGCTCATGAAAATAAGCATCATCGGCGGCGGCAGCACATATACCCCTGAACTCATCGAAGGTCTTATCAAAATTTCGGATCATGTCAGCATTCGAAAGATATGCCTGCTTGACATACCCGAGAGCGAGAGGAAGCTTAAAATACTGACTGATTTTTCAGAAAGGATATTGAAAGCCGCAGGCAGCAAGGCAAGATTCTCATCTACTTTCAGTGCCGAAGAGGCCATCTCGGGTGCCGATTTCATTCTGAACCAGTTTCGCGCAGGCTGCATGCATGGCAGGATAAACGATGAGAAGATTCCGCTCGAATACGGCCTTATCGGCCAGGAGACGACAGGCATGGGCGGTATGGCGAACGGCCTCAGGGCCATGCCCATAATGGAAAAATACACTGACATGGCGAAGAAGCTCTCGAACAATGCCTGGATGATAAACTTTACCAACCCTTCAGGCATGATGACCGAGTTCATTGTCAATTATCTCGGTTATGAAAAATGCATCGGTTTATGCAACTGCCCGATTGAGTTTGTACTTCAGGCATGCATTGTACTCGGCTGCCCGGAAAACGAGCTTCTCCTTCGCTACTACGGCCTCAACCACCTTGCCTGGGTCGACGGGGTTTTAGTTTCTGGACAAGACCGTACATCAGAGGTTCTTGAAAATATCAGGGTAAATATGAAAAACATCCCTGACCTTGAATACGGCGATAATTTCATACCCATGCTCAAAATGCTTCCAAACCCCTATCTGCGCTATTTTTACAACACCTCACAGATGCTGAAAAGCCAGATGGAGGCCAGAGGTTCGCAGGGAACAAGAGGTGAACAGATACTGGTAATCGAAGAAGAGCTGCTCGGACTGTATTCTGAACCTGAGCGTACCAGACCACCCGAGGAACTCTCAAAGCGCGGCGGCTTCATGTATTCGACCGTTGCAACTGAACTTATAAAAAGCATTGCGGCAAACGACGGCCGCACGCATATAATTAACACTCACAACAATGGCACTATTAATGACTTTCCTGATGACTACATTATGGAGATACCTGCAAGATTAACGTCATCCGGCCCGGTTGCCATCCCGCTCGGGAAGGCCGCCAAACCCACTGTAGGGCTTATCAATACCATTAAGAACTATGAACGCCTGACTATAGAAGGCCACCTTGCAAAAGATGAAAACCTTATTAAAGAGGCCATGCTGATACACCCGCTCGGTCCTGAAGAAAAGGATATCGATCGTCTCTGGAACGATTTGAAGGCCGCCAATAAAGATTACTTCACAGGGTTCCGACTCAGTTAAAAGTAGACAGAGGGCAAAAGCCCCTGATCACCCTCCGTCGGTCTGTGGAAATGCGGTATTGGAATAAAGGTATTCAACCTTTTCCTTGTGCTTCATCTCTTCGGACGCCATTAAAAGAAGCATGTCCTTTACCGGGCCATCGGGATGGATTTCGGCCAGGGCCTTGTAAAAATCATGCGATGCCTTTTCCCTGTGGGCTGCCAGCAGATAGGCTTCGCTGCTTTTAATATTTGAATCATTCGAAGGTTTTTCCATATGTTCGGTGATCCGGTAATCGACCACATGGCTCATTCTCAGGCTTCCTGCTTCAACCTTTCCGTCACGGTAACTTTCCAGAAAAGCCCTGTGCTTCTTTTCTTCTCCGGCAAGATTAGTAAGCGCATCTCTGGCCTGTTTGTCAGCAACCTTTTCAGAAAGTCCCGAATAGAAATCAAAGGCTTCGATTTCCCTTTGAATTGCTATATCCAAGAAATCACCGAGTCTTTTTTCTTCCATAAAGCGGTCCTCCCTTATACAGTCTTGATATAACCAATATAATATCCAGATATCATGATTCAATGGCCTTAATGTTTATCCAACAAGCCTGCCTATCCCCGAATAAATAAAATAGAATGCAAAGCATACTATAAAAGCTGCGCAGCCGCCAATCAGGCCTTTATATATGCGAACTGTCAGAAGATGCCTGCCTTTTGCAACAATAACAGAAACAAGCGAATACCAGGAAAGGTCGCCCATTATATGGCCCGCAAAAAAAACCGCCAGGCCCGGCAGTCCCAGCGTCCTGCAGTATAGAATATAGCCGAGCCCTATTGTCGCCCACCATATCACCCAATAGGGATTTGATATGCTCATGATGATGCCTTGATAAACCAGGTTCCCCGGTTTTGATGAATCTTCAGCCTCCCAGTCGATATTCAGCAGCGGCAGCGTTTTTATCATACCGAAGCTCATCCATAACAGTACTGCGGCTCCAAAAAGTGCAATACATGCAAATACAATGTCTTTACTAAGAAACGGGGCAAGTCCGAACAGAAGGGCAGTCATCATGGCCATCTCAAGTATCGCATGTCCAAGAATGAGTGCTGGCCCCGCGATAATGCCTCTTTTTGCACTGGCCGTAATTGTTGCGGCAAATAAAGGCCCAGGCATCAGGGCGCCGGAGAGTGCAATAACAAATGATGTCGCAAAAACGCCTGCCAGGATTAACATGATTCAGGGATTATGGTTTTGACTGCGGTTGTCTGCTGATAACTTTTATCCTCATAACGACTCTGCTTCCGGAAAAATCCGGATATCTGGTTATCATGGAAACGTCACCTGAGTTTCCCAGCTTCTCGATTAACTTCTTTGCATCAGACCCCATTGCCTCTGCAAGAATTGCCGTATCTGTCCCTGATGAATACTTGCCTATAACGCGTGCTTTCATGGCTTCAAGCATACCGGATATGTCCTTGATTGCCTTTTCCCTGTCACCAACGGTAACAGACACATCTATCATCACAGGTGAAGGCGCGGCCTTCATCTGCATTTGAGGCGCAGGAGCGGTGATGCCGCCTTCTTTTTCTTCTTTTGCCTGTGTTTCCCCGAGCACTCCGGCTGCCTGCTCTTTTGACTTCTGCATTGATTTCAGTCCCGGTGATTCCAGATCATACTGAATCTCGTTTTTATCTTTTGCTATTGCAGAAGGCGTTGCACGTTTCTTCTCAGGTCCCTCAACCCCCTTTGCTTCAGGGGCGGGGGCGGTAAAAGACTTCTCTTCCAGTTTTACCTTCGGAAGTTCGGCTTTATTGACCGAAGCCTTTTCGCTCGCAGGACTTTCCGTTGTTTGAGCCGGTTTGTCAGCTTCATGAGGAACTGCTTTCGCGGCCTTATCGGGAAGAGTTTGAACCGCAGGAGCCTGAGATTCCTGAACGGACTGCAGCGAATACACCAGCGGTTTCCACTGAGGTTCAACAGCCCTGTAAACATATATTGCAAGCACTGCTATAACTACGGTTGCAAATGCCTGGACAGGCAGTTTGATATAGAGAGGGCGGAACAGCCGGTTGATAATGCCTTTTTTCCTGTCCTCTTCCTTTCTTATGTTAATCATAACCTGCCCGGAGAACCAGGGAGGAGGCACCATCCTGTCAAGACCCCTGACCAGCTTGACTGCCTGTGCGAGTTCATCGAGCTCTTTTTTGCAGGAAGGACATGTGGCGATATGCGCCTCTACGGCCTCCCTCTCATTGCCACTGAGGAGATCGTCAATATAAGCATTGAGAAGCTCTTTCATGTTTTCACAGTTCATTTGAGCCCGCCCATAAATTTTTTAAGGCACTCCTTTAAAAGCGCCCTTGCCCTGAAAAGCCTTGACCTTACAGTGCCGTCAGGCAGACCTAGCATACCGCCGATTTCTTCATACGCGTATTCTTCAATCTCCCTCAATACGAGCACCACCCGCTGGTCTTCATCAAGAGAGCCGATGCATTCCTGAACATTCATATCGAGTTCGTTCTTCTGCAGGCTGTCGAGAGGTGTAGGCCCCCTGTCCGCAGGTTCAATAATAACCGCGCCCTTCTCATTTATCATCGGGTCATCGATGGAAGAGCATTCATGCTTTTTAAGACGGCCCTTTTTCCTCATTCTGTTTTTTGCCTGATTTATTAAAATGCTGGCAAGCCATGTTGAAAAAAGCGATTCGCCTCTGAATTTTTCAAGATTTCTGTATGCCGTAAGAAATGCATCCTGAACTGCATCAAGGGCTTCCTGATAATCGGATGTTATCCTGTAGGCCATGTTCAGCATCTTGCCCTGATGCCTTTCGACAATTACACCGAAGGCATCGGTGTTGCCTGCAAGGCAGCGCATTATGAAAACCGCATCCCCGTCTTCAACATTATACGAAACCCTGCTGACGGGATGTTTATCGATTTTTTCTGACTTCTTGCCGAATATACCCACACCATATGGACAATCGAGATTGGGTTTAATGTCAAGGAGAAATTGAACAATTGAGGAATTATATGCCTTAAAACAAAACAATCATTCGATACATGATCCCCTGCCCTTTCAATGGCCCATAAATGACATCTATGATCTTTCATTTTCCGGCTCATTTGTTTTTTCCCCTTTTTGCAATCATATAAAAGGGAGAAACGGTGAGTCTCTCCCTTTATC
>CAYNVT010000180.1:0-6430 GCA_964400685.1 uncultured Bacteriovoracaceae bacterium
GAAGTCGGACAGATGCCTATATATAGAAGACTTCCGAAAAGAGGATTTAAAAATCCGTTCAGGAAAGAATATATTGCTGTAAATATTAAAGATCTTTCAGCTTTTGAATCAGGAAGCGTGGTAGACAAAGCTGCTTTAATTGAAAATGGGATTTTAAGAAAAGAAGGTATGGTTAAACTGCTCGCAGACGGCGAGATCAATATATCACTCATCGTAAAGCTGGACAAGGCATCAAAGGCCGCAATCGATAAGATAGAAAAAGCTGGCGGAAAATTCGAGACTCTATAAAGGAGTAATAAGTGGCCTCTGCAATTGATAATGTAAAAGGTAACATGTCTGAATTGACAAGGAGGATTGTCTTTACACTTGCAATGCTGCTTGTATACCGCGTTGGTATACACATTCCGACTCCGGGTATAAATGTTGCCATGATGCAGGAGTGGTTTGAAGCACAATCCGGAACTCTTCTAGGGATGTTTGATATGTTCTCGGGAGGTGGTTTGAGAACCTTGTCCATCTTTGCATTGGGCATCATGCCGTATATCAGCGCCTCGATCATCGTACAGCTTTTAGGAATGGTTTATCCAAGATTCGAACAGCTACAGAAGGAAGGACCGTCAGGCAGACAGAAATTAAGCCAGTATACAAAGTATTTAACAGTGGCCCTTTGTCTTGTGCAGGGTTACTTCATGACAATGGGTATCGAATCCATGCAGGGTCCTGGTGGTGATACTGTTGCATATAATCCGGGTTTTGCCTTCAGATTAATTGCAACACTTACGCTTACAGCTGGAACATGCTTTTTAATGTGGCTTGGAGAACAGATAACAGAGAGAGGGATTGGAAACGGAATCTCTTTGATTATATTTGCAGGAATCGTAGCAAGGCTTCCTCAGGCTATTATTAATACCGGAAGACTCGCATGGACAGGTGAACTTTCACTCTTTGCCCTTCTTCTTGTGATAATAATTGCTGTTGCAGCCATTGCCGGTATCGTCTTTATGGAAACGTCGCAACGCAGGATACCGATTCAGTATCCAAAGCAGATCAGGGGAAGACGGGTATATGGCGGACAGAATACACATTTACCTCTCAAGCTGAACACTTCAGGAGTTATACCTCCGATATTTGCCTCATCGCTGATAGTCTTTCCGGCAACCATAGCTCAGTTTTTTCCTAATGTCGCATGGATGAAGACTTTTTCTGATATCCTGACCAGAGGTAATATAATCTACAACCTGATATATGTGGTCTTGATTATATTCTTTACTTATTTTTACACAGCGGTTGTTTTCAATCCAATTGATGTATCAGAGAACCTGAAAAAATACGGCGGATATATTCCCGGTATCAGGCCGGGTAAGGCAACATCGGATTATCTTGATAAGGTGCTGTCGAGACTTACTCTTGTGGGTGCCCTGTATCTGAGTCTTGTTTGCGTACTGCCATCAGTACTGACGTCATGGGCAAATGTGCCTTTCTATTTCGGCGGAACCTCACTCTTGATTGTTGTCGGAGTCGCTCTTGATACAATGAGCCAGATAGAGTCACATATGATATCCAGAAACTACGAAGGATTATTAAAAATGGGCCGCATTAAATCCAGACGCGGTTAAACATAACAGGAGGACTTATGAATATAATTCTGATTGGACCCCCGGGTGCGGGAAAAGGAACACAGGCAAAAAGAATGATAGACCGTCTTGGCGTGCCTCAGATATCAACAGGAGATATGTTCAGGGCAGCAGTTAAAGAAGGTACTCCAATGGGTCTCAAAGCTAAAGAATATATGGATAAAGGCGGTCTTGTTCCTGACGAGGTCGTTATAGGAGTTGTTGGAGAAAGGCTTAAAAAAGACGATTGCAAAAAAGGATATGTGCTTGACGGCTTTCCAAGAACACTAGAACAAGCCAGAGCTCTTGACGAACTGCTTGAAACATCCGGGTCAAAACTTGATCACGTCGTAGTTATTGACGTTCCTGATGATTTTCTGGTAAGCAGGCTGACCGGTAGACTTACCTGCCGTGATAGCGCATGCGGCAACATGCATCACATGGTGACATATAAGCCAAAGGTCGAGGGGAAATGCGACAAGTGCGGAGGCGAACTGTATATAAGAGATGACGACAAGGAAGTAACAATCAGACAGAGACTGACAAATTATCATAATCAAACGTCACCACTTATTGAATATTATACTAAGAAAGGGATTGTTAGGAAGGTTGACGGAACAGGCTCTATGGAAGATGTAGAGAAGGCTATTGCAGCAGCGATCGGATAAGACAGCTTTATTATATGGGAAAAGACGTAATTGAGACTGAAGGAACAGTAATAGAGCCGCTGCCCAATGCCATGTTTTTGGTTGAGCTGAGTAATGGACACAAGATACTGGCGCATATTTCAGGGAAGATGAGGATGCATTATATAAGGATACTTCCCGGAGATAAGGTACAAGTTGAGATATCACCATATGATCCCGGCAAGGGACGAATAGTTTACAGGACAAAGTAAGGCAGGTGTTATTATGAAAGTTAAGGCATCAATAAAGAAAAGATGCAGAAATTGTAAAATAATCAAACGTAGCGGGGTTATCCGTGTGATTTGCACGAATCCCAGGCATAATCAGAGACAAGGTTAAGGAGGCGGCAATTGGCAAGAATTGCAGGTGTAGACTTACCAAGGAACAAGAGGATAGAGATCGCTCTGACCTATATCTACGGAATAGGCAGGACAAGTGCTGAGAAAATACTCGAAGAGACAAAAGTGGATCCGGGCAAAAAAAGTGATGACCTGACAGAACATGAAGTGGCTGTCATAAGGGATTATATAGGCGCCAACATGGTTGTGGAAGGAGATCTCAGGCGTGATGTCTCCATGAACATCAGAAGGCTTATGGACATTGCTTCATACAGAGGTATCCGTCATCGTAAAGGTTTGCCTTGCAGAGGGCAGCATACACACAATAACGCCAGAACAAGAAAAGGCCCGAGACGTCTTGTCGTAGGCAAAAAGAAATAGCCTGAGGAGAAATTGTAATGGCAAATCCAAGACAGAGAACTGTAAAAAAGAAGGTAAAAAAGGATATTTCTGAAGGAGCTGCGCATATTCAGGCAACATTTAACAACACCGTCATAACAATAACCGACCCGCAGGGAAATACAATAGCATGGTCGAGTGCCGGTTCGCAGGGATTCAAAGGATCCAGGAAGAGCACACCGTTTGCTGCTCAGATCGCAGCACAGGAAGCGTGCAAGAAAGCTCTTGAGACAGGTATTAAAACAGTCTACGCATATATTAAAGGTCCTGGCAGTGGCAGGGAATCGGCTTTAAGGGCGATTTATGCAAGCGGAATAAGAATCTCCGGCATCAGGGATATTACACCTATTCCACACAACGGCTGCAGGCCGCCAAAGAAACGCCGGGTATAAAGGAGGAGTGTCTTGTCAAGGTATACAGGCCCAGTTTGCAAGATTTGTCGCAGGGAAGGAACGAAACTCTTCCTGAAAGGTCAGAGGTGCTATACGGATAAATGTGCGCTAGAGCACAGAAACTATGCCCCGGGTCAGCATGGCCAGGGTAGAATCAGAACCAGTGAATACAGGATACACCTCAGAGAAAAACAGAAAGTAAGAAGCTCTTACGGAGTGAGCGAAGCACAGTTTAAGCATTACTATGATGTCGCCAAGAGTAAAACAGGCCAGACCGGAGAGCTGTTGATGCAGCTTCTGGAAAGCAGACTTGATAATATAGTTTTCAGGATGGGTTTTGCATCTTCCAGAAATGAAGCAAGACAGCTGATTAATCACGGACATTTCTGTGTTAACGGTAGAAAGACCGATATTGCATCTTATCAGATTAAATCCGGTGATATAGTAGAAGTAAAAGAAAAGAGCAAGAAACTTGCAACCATTGAAAACGCTCTTGAAATGAGCGAATCAAGGGGCAGGGTAGAATGGCTTGATGTAGACAAGGAAGCAAAGAAAGGGACAATCAAGGCAATACCTGAAAGAAAAGATATGCCTATGGAAGTCCAGGAAACATTAATTGTTGAGTACTACTCAAAATAATTAAAGGCGGGATATAAGGGATGATAGAAAAGAATTGGAAGGAAATCGTTCAACCCGGCAGGCTTGAGATAGTAGAATCAACACATACAGAGACATACGCCCGCTTTAATGCACAGCCGCTTGAAAGAGGTTTTGGTGTTACCATTGGGAATTCATTAAGAAGAATACTTCTTTCGTCTATTTATGGTTCAGCTATAATAGGCGTAAAATTCGATGATTCACTAAATGTTGTACATGAGTTCTGCAGCATCCCTGGGATTCTTGAGGATGTAACCAATATTATTCTCAATCTCAAGAAAGTTGTTCTGAGCATGCACTCTGAAAAACCTCAGCTGGTTACTCTTGAAAAGCAGGGACCATGTGTTATTACAGCAGGCGATATTGATACCGGTGCGAATATAGATGTTATTAACCCGGATCAAATTATAGCAACTATAGAAAACAACACTACACTGAAAATGGAAATGCGTGTCGAGTATGGCAGAGGTTATGTTCAGGCTGAGCTTAATAAAGAGAAGATAGATACTGCAGGATGGATTGCAATTGATGCAGTATTCTCACCAGTCCGCAGGGTTGCGTTCAATGTAACCCCAACCATTGTCGGCAGAAGGACCGACTATGACAGGCTTTCACTCGAGATATGGACCAATGGGGTGGTCAAGCCAGAGGATGCACTTGCCTTTGCAGCAAAAATACAGAAAGAATATATGAATGTTTTTATCAACTTCAAGGAAGAGGAAATTGAAAGAAAGATCCAGGAGGAGAAAGCGGACAAGGGTCTAAATGAAAATCTTTTCAGAACAGTTGAAGAACTGGAATTGTCTGTCAGGTCCGCGAACTGTCTAAAAAATGCAAACATGACATATATATATGAACTGGTTCAGAAGACGGAGGCTGAGCTTCTGAGAACAAAGAATTTCGGCCGCAAGTCTCTTGAAGAGATAAAGGAAAAATTAGCAAAAATGGGATTACATATCGGAATAAAGCTGCCCGATCTTCCAAGCCGTGATGAGATCGAGGCAAGAAGAAAGAGGATGGAAGAAGAGGAGAGCAAGTAGGGGGAAACCATGTACCACCGTATATCAGGAAGAAAATTAGGAATGAAGACAGACGTCAGGGAGGCTATGCTGAAGAACATGGTTACTTCGCTGATAGTGCATGAAAGAATTACTACAACCGTAACCAGGGCCAAAGAGCTTAGAAAAATTGCTGATAGGATGATAACGCTCGGAAAGAAAGGAAATCTGGCAGCAATACGTCAGGCTGCAGTAACGGTTAAAACAAAGGAAGCACTTGGAAAACTGTTCAAGGATCTTGGGCCGAGATTTGCTGAGCGGAATGGAGGTTATACAAGAATTATCCGATCCTCGAATCGCAAGGGTGATAATGCACCTATGGTTATTATGGAGTGGGTCGATAAAGCAAAAACAGGAGAGGCGGAGAAAAAATCCTGATTAGAAAACCATTCGTGTTCCAATAAAGCCCCCCATTAGAAATATTGGAGGGCTTTATTATATAAGAAAATTAGAAGATAAATACTCCAAAAAATTTATTGAGGATCAATATTATTATCAGGTTATGTTAAGAGCGAAAACCGGTTTTCACGGAATGAATCTAAACATCTTCCAACGGTGCTTGGGGACCAGGGACTATATCTGCGATATCAGGATCAAGTCCGTCTTCACGTGGGAGTATTTCAGACCTGGTCTTTTTTAGTTCAATTTTTTTGGCGATCTTGTCAGCCTTTTTCTGTCGCTTAACCTTCTCGCGTTCGTTTTTCTTAAAAGTGTGATGTGATTTATTACCCATAAATTTATTTAAAAAAAAGGGCGGCATTAAGCCGCCATTTTAAAAGATTATTATGCTTTAGTTACGTTAGTTGCCTGAGGCCCTTTGGGACCGTTTGTTATCTCAAAAGATACACGGTCACCTTCGTTGAGTGATTTGAAACCCTCAGCCTTTATGGCCGAGAAATGTACGAATACATCCTGACCGTTTTCCGCAGTAATAAAACCAAAACCCTTTTGCTCATTAAACCATTTTACTGTTCCATTAGCCATTTTAACCTCTTGTATTGTTTGTATTATCAGGCAATGAGAATACAAACTGTTTTTGTATTTCTGAAAGACGACTTATTTCAATTGCCGAATAGGATCATCGAGATGTTGTTGAAGGTCATTTTCGGTATTGGATTACTTCGAATCTCAGTTGCATGGGAGCTTTACGACAGCAGTAATATATTGTCAAGATAATTATGTTTATGTGTGTTTTGGATTTGCCTACTTGACTAGAATTCTATATAAGTTATTTTGTGAGATAATACGTTTCATGTTTCAGGCATCGGTGCTTGCAGGGTTTTTCCT
>CAYNVT010000181.1:0-6287 GCA_964400685.1 uncultured Bacteriovoracaceae bacterium
TAGACATATACAAAACGATTCAACTCAACGGTCTTAGAATACTCTCGGAAATGATGGAAGAAACGCTTTCAAGACCGTTCAAGAGCGCCTTATCCAGACTGGCAGAACTCGCTCTCACTTATTACAGATTTTATTGTGAACACCATGAGTTTTTTGAAATCATTGCTGTATTGAGCGCAACTCCTGCAGAACTGAAAGAAACCGAATCGGAAATCAGCCACATCGTCAATGAACAGACATCCCATCTTATGAAAAAAATAGAGTCGGTTATTGTAAAGGGCATTGAAGCGCGGGAGATCAAGGCAGTCGATGCCTGGAGAACGGCAAACGTCTACTGGGGTATGATGGACGGATTGATACTGCTTGCCGAACGGCATAATCTTGAAAATGTCATAGGTTGCGGACTTGAGATCCTGATAAAAGAAGCTCTTGACCTGACATTCAGCGGAATTTCGAAAAAACCCATTAAATCTGAATGTTAAGCACGAAGCTGTTGCATGTTGTCTGTTTCTGGTTTACATATGATTAGAAAACTATAATCTATCCATATAACGATTGATTTCAGAGGAGAACAATATGAAACGATTAGTATTCAATATACCTATAGCTGTTCTCATTACATTATTCTTTGTTTTAAATTCGACAGGATGTTCGTACAACAAGGCAATCCCTTCCGGCGTGCCGGACCTGGCGAAGGGCCGTATAACAAACCAGGTTGTCGCCGTCACCGATAATGGGCGCATTGCAGGCAGAGTGGAGCCCGACGGGTTCCTTACATTTCTGGGAATACCATATGCCGAACCTCCAGTTGGTGATCTGAGGTTTGAAAAACTCCAGCCTGTCAAGCCATGGAATGGCATCCTGAAGGCCCATACGTTCGGGCCTGTTTTCCCTCAGTCTTATGACAAGACAGAACCGTCATCGCTTTATCTTCAGGATGAGGATTGCCTCACGCTCAATATTTGGACTCCCGCGGTCGACAACGCAAAACGTCCGGTAATGGTATACATCCACGGAGGCGGCTATCTCTGGGGCTCGGGAATGGACCCTCTTTATGACTGCGGAAACCTTGCCAGGCGCGGAAAGATCGTAGCCGTGAACTTCAACTACCGCATGGGCGCTCTGGGATATCTCGACCTTTCAGCCGTGGGCGGAGAAGCGTATGCGGACAGCGGAAACCTTGCTGTGCTCGACCAGATAACGGCACTCAAGTGGATTCATGACAACATAGCCGCCTTCGGGGGCGACCCTGATAATGTTACTATATTCGGGGAGTCGGCAGGCGCGGGGAGCGTCTCGACACTGCTTTCAGTCAGTCAGGCTCAGGGGCTTTTTGTAAAAGCAATTCCACAGAGCGGAGCCATAAGGATCACAAGGTCAAAAGAGTATGCTCAAAGCGTGACCAAGCGGTTTATGGAGCTTGCAGGCGTGTCGGATATCAAAGGACTTAAGGCGCTTCCTCCCAAGGATTTCTTCTCAGCACAGCAGAAGCTCCTCAAGGAAGCGGGTCTTGCAACCGATCGCCTGTTCGGGCCTGTCCGGGACGGGAGGGTCGTGCCGATAGACCCGATCAAAGCGATATCCGAAGGTTCGGCGAAAAACGTCTCGCTGCTCACCGGGACGACCGAAGACGAAGCAAGGTTCTGGATAAAATACGAACCCCTGCTGCCCTATATCCCTGCATCTGTTCTGCTTACATTCACGCCTGATACCAAAGGCTGGGATTCGTCTACAAAGACAAACGTGATAGATTTCTATAAGAAAAAAATGCCTGATGCAAAAACCGGTGACATAGGACTTGCAATAGCAACTGATTTTTTCTTCCGCATGCCGCAGATTCACCTTGCCGAGGCCCAGGCCGGTTTCGGTAATACCTGGATGTATCTCTTCACATGGGATTCGCCGATTGATAAAGGCGTCTATGGCTCGCGCCATGCGCTTGAATTGCGCTTCGTCCTTGACAACAAGGATGCGGAAGTGGGCGATAACCCGCCTGTCAGGCTTACCGAAAACATGATGGATTCATGGATCGCTTTTGCAAAAACAGGAAACCCCAACCACACTGGCATCCCTGAATGGCCCAGGTACGATACCAAAACAAGGGCTACCATGATCTTCAACGAAAAATGCATGGTAGCCAACGACCCAGGCTCTGAGGAAAGGCTTTTCTGGGAGAAGACAAAACCGACGTCGAAATAGGAAACGGAATATCGGCTTCTATTGTTTCAAATTAGCTTGCCGGCGTCCGGAAGGATGAATCTAGAATCAGTATCAGAATACAATCATAACAGATCGCAGCATCTTTCTGATTAATTGATTTGACACGAATGTTTTTGCAGGTCTATTAATGAATTATATTCAGTTATACATCTTTGAGCTTTTTGTATATAATAATAGCAAGTTACCAGATTTTTTATTCACTTGGAAAAAAATGGAATCGCATTCAAATTCAGGAGAACGGCATGAGCCCTACCGAGCTTATTATTGAAGTAATAGAAGGAAAGATCCCTGAGCGGACACCTACATTTTGTGCAGACCTTGACGAATGGCCTGTACAGCAAGTACTGGGCAAACCCCTCATTCCCCCGAAAGCCATTTTTCTAAATCCCCTGTCACGCTTTATTTTAGACCGGTGGGGTAAATATCTTAAAAAGGTTATAGTGGACCCGTTTGTCTGCTCGGGTATGATGAACCATATCAAAGCTGCCTTAATGCTGGGATTTGATTCAACCTGGGTGTCGTACGAATGGCGCATCATGATGTGGGATTCAAAAACCATTGCCCGAGTCACAGGATATATTTCTGACCTTATAGATGACGGGCACGGCAACATCTCATGGATGTATAAAACACCGCTTATAACTTCACCGGCAGCCTTTGAAGAGTGGCCATACTTTCCAGATTCCGATGAAGTGGCGCATAAATGTTATGATTTTTTCAAAAAGATAATCAGCAAATACGGGGATAATATCTGCATTATGGGCAATGCATGTATAGGGCTCCACGATGCGGTGTTCCAGTCAATTGGATTTGAGAAGGCGGTACTTTATTTAAGGAAAGATCCAGGTTTTATCAGGAAATTTATCGCATTCAACGAAGAATACCTTATTAAAACTACGGTCGCCATGCTTGATGCCGGTCTTGACGTTATACTTCATGCCGATGATTTCTCTCAAAAAACAGGACCGATCATGAACCCTAAAATGATAGATGAGTTTTTTGGAGGCGCCTACTCCAGGCTTACCAAGCTGGTGCATGACAGGGGCAAAAAGATTCTGCTTCACTCCTGCGGGGATAACACAAGGCTCTTCGATCTATTCATAAAATGGGGATTCGATGGAGGGCACGCCTATGAAAACACCTCCAATGTCGACATCGCATATGAAAAAAAGGCGCACGGTGACAGGTTCACAATAATAGGCGGTGTAGGTATAGATTACCTTCTAACCACACGCTCAAAACCCGAAGAGGTGGTCGAAGCCGTAAAACAGCTCATCAAGACTTGCGCCCCGGGCGGAAGGTTTATCATAGGACCCGTACATGCACACTCAGAAATGGACACCTCAAAAATCAGGGTTATGATTGAGACCGTAAAAAAATATGGCAGATACCCGATAGATATATGATTTCGAATAGAAACAATGCCGCACTCTGAAGATACATCATCCTGTACCACAGAAGAATTTATTGACTTATGAAGTGCGGCAGATTTATTAATGAATCATGTTCAGTTAAGATGTTTGCTCAAATCGGTTCAGGGGGAACATTATGTCAGAAAAACAGGAAATTGAGGTTGTGGCGTCGAAAGTCCCGCTGGGTATGAAGTTAGGCTATGGCGTGGGCGATTTTGCCTTCAATCTGGGGTTTCAGGTTTGCGCGCTTTATCTCATCTATTTTTTTACAGATGTTTATATGCTCCCGGCAGCCGTTGCAGGCTCAGTCTTCATGGTTTCCAAGATATGGGATTCCGTATGTGATCCAATTATCGGCCTTATCAGTGATCATACAGATTCCAGATGGGGTCAAAAGCGCCCATTCCTTCTGTTTGGTGCAATCCCATTAGGTATAGTCACATTTCTGCTCTTTTTCGGTCCAGATCTATCTCCTGGCCTGCGTATTGTTTATGCATATGCTACATTTATTCTTTTCTCCACGATCATCGCCGCAACCAGTGTTCCTTATGGCGCTCTGACAGCAGACATGACACTCGATGCCAAAGAACGCTCAAGCATTTCCGGTTTCAGGATGACCTGTGCTCTTTTCGGAACACTCTTCGCTGCAGCAGCAACAAAACCGCTTGTATCCTTGTTCCCCGATGAAGCAACCGGATTCAGGTGGGTAGGCGCAATATACGGCGTTATTATTGCAGTCATTGTTTTGATATCTTTTTCTTCAGTCAGGGAAAGGGTAAAGCACATTGAAGAAAAGAAACTGCCGTTTAAGGAAAATTTCCGGGTAATAATTGCCAACATCCCATTTCTGCTTCTCGCAGGAGGAGTCACTCTTTACATGGTCGCAATCAATTTGCTGGCAATCATAGTCACCTATTTCTTCAAATATAACCTTCAGAGAGAATCATCAGTGCCCATAGCCTTTATCGCACTTTTCGTAACCGCTGCCGTTTTCATCCCTGCATTCGTCTGGTTGTCCAACAGGAAAAGCAAGAAATTCGGATTCAACGCCGGGATGATCATACTCGCTGCAGCGCTTCTAGGCATGTTTTTTGTACCTGAAGATAATATCTACCTTATATTCGCGATGTTCTTCGCTTCAGGTATAGGTATGTCAACAGTGTTTCTGTTTCCATGGGCAATGGTACCCGACACGGTCGAATATTCGGAATGGAAAACCGGGCTCAGGCGGGAAGGCACAATCTATGGTTTCTATTTTCTATGCTTTAAGTTCGGTTCGGCAATATCGGGTTTTATAGCAGGAATCGGACTCGACTTTTTCGGATATGTTGCGAATGCTCCCCAGACGGCAAATGCTCTGCTTGGAATCAGACTTCTGATATCGTTTGTGCCTCTGATATTTATCATCCTCGGAATGGTCCTGATCTCGTTTTATCCGATAGACTCAGCCTTTCATAAAAAAATTCTCGGCGAGCTTGAGACAAGGGGAAAATAATATGAGACCGGACAAATCAATTGACAGGATAAAAAGACTCAAACGCCGCTATCTGAAAGAAACGCCTGTCATATCCATCCAGAGGGCCAGGCTGTTTACCGAGAAGTGGAGTTCGATGGATTCTTCTGTACCGAATGCCATAAGAGCAGCCGAGTCCATGAAGCACGTCTACGAGAACATGAACTTTTCTATCGACCCCGACGACCGCATAGCAGGCACATGGACCGAAAACTTCCTTGGCATTCCCGTTGACATCGAAAGGGGGCTCTTCAACAACGTCTTCGAGATCGAACTGGACAGAAGCTCCATGCTTTTCTATCAGATTAAATCCAATGCCTCTTTCCTTATTTATATGTTCAGACGCCACGGCATGACAAATTTCTTTCAGAACCTTAAAAAGATGAAGAGCCTTGGCATCGCCATGCCGTCAATCGGCCTGTCCACAATGGATAAGAGAAAGATAAACCCGTATGCGATAAGGCCGGGAGATAAACGTATCCTGCAAAAAGAACTCCTGCCCTTCTGGAAGGGTAAAACCCTGGTCGACAAGATCAAGGCGGCCATTGAACGATCGGACATTCACAGGGGTGAGATGGAAAGCCTCACCGCGGCAATGCCGCAGTCGACATCCAGGAACGACATGGTGATATCGGCAGGCGCGGCGCTCGGGACATGGCAGGGCCATCTCATACTCGATCATGAGACGCCCATCAAAAAAGGGCTGCTCGCCATGAAGGACGAAGTGAGCGCGCTTATTTCCTCGACCTGCTGCGAGGCCGAGGAGGAATATGCATTCCTCAAATCCGTCGAAGCTGCCCTTGAAGGAGTGATCATCTTTTCGAAACGCCTGGCCGCAAAGTTCGCGGAAGCTCTCGAAAAGGAGCCGGATGCCGAAAGAAAGCGCATCCTTACAGAAATGCACGATATATGCACGAAAGTGCCGCTCAGCCCGGCCCGCACGTTCAGGGAGGCAGTCCAGTCATACTGGACCGTAAAGACCGCAGTCGAGCTGGCGGTCCCTTTCAACGTCCATGCCCCGGGAAGGCTCGATCAGCTCTTTTACCCTTATTATATGAACGATCTGAAAGAGGACCTCATCAACGAAGAGGAGGCTTCGATCCTCCTTCAGGAGCTTTTCTTAAAGATCATGAGCCACAACA
>CAYNVT010000182.1:0-6148 GCA_964400685.1 uncultured Bacteriovoracaceae bacterium
ATCGGCGCCCCTATCCAGTACCGGTCGGTTCCTGCAACAGGGTACAGGCCGATTGCCGAAAAGATGTACCATGCACTCAAGGTGCCTCCGTCGTCATTTCCGTCCAGTCCGTTCACATCGGTGCTGTGGCGTTCAGTAAGCGCCCAGCGCACCCATTTCTGTGTGAGGTCAGGTCTTCCTGCTTCGTCGAAAAGATACGGGGCATGGATGTCGTGCTGGTTGCCCTGCCAGTAACCCGGACCAGGATCAATGGCAGCTCGGGTTTTGCTGGCATCTGACATGAAGGCGTTGAGTTCGGAAACGAAATAATCCATGCTTTCAAAAAGCCCGATGAAGCCGACAGGATCATGCGGTGCGATCCATCGCCAGTGTCTGGGCCCGCCTTCACAATATGCCTCTGCAATTTTCTCTGGAAGTATGTCGTCATAATAGCTTGTGATATTCGGATAGAAGGGCTCCTGCCATGAGCCGTCCGAATGCTTCGGCTGGAAATACTGAGTCTCGGGATTAAAGATATTTTTGTATGCCATTGATTTATCCCTGAATAAAACCGCATCTTCGGGTTTGCCAAGGGCCTCTGCCATAAGGGCGATGCTGCCGTCGGCCCATGCATATTCGAGCGTCCTGCTTACCGACTCCTCCATCCTGTCATTCGGGCAGTATCCGTAAGCGATGCAGTCCGGATTGCCGTCCCTTACATCGGCGCCGGAAGGCCCCTTTTCGAGTGACGTCAGCTTCATGTATTCGTATGCTTCAGCCGCCTCAAAATCCGTTATACCTTTTAGATAACTTTCAGCCATGATCATGTCAGCCGGAGTGCCGAACATGGAACCGGTATATCCGCTGCCGGAAGGCCATCTGGGCAGCGTGCCTCCTGCTCGCGCCATGCGGACAAGGCTCTTCAGACAATCCCGCTGAATTTCCGGGGCTATCATTGTGAGGAGAGGATGCTCGGTCCTGAATGTATCCCACAACGACATGTCGGTACGGTATGTATAATCATCAGCCACCCCTATCTGATTCTTGAAACCAAGGTATTGCCTGTTAACATCGGTAAAGTCGGTGGGCATTATCATTGCGTGATACAGTGCGGTATAGAATATGGTTCTGATTTCAGGATCAGCAGTTTCTATATTTATCCTGGAAAGCCAGGCCTCCCATGTCTGACGTGCTGCGTTTCTCACCCCTTCGAAATCAAGAGACCCTGCTTCGGCATCAAGATTCTCCCTTGCGTTTTCAAGGCTCACAAAACTAATGCCGATTTTGATTTCCAGGGGATTATTTTTTATATTGCCGAAATTGATATCAGCACCTGCGTCATCTCCTGCTGCTTCAAGCCTGCCAGCCACATTCACGCCGCCACTCCATGTAGAAAATGATGCAAACTGCCTGTTGAAACGTGCCACGAAATATCCCTTGAGACCGCCGTACCGGCTCGAAAAGGCTGTCAATACACGGCCCTCGCCTTCTATTTCCCTGGCATCAGGAAAAATGCTAACCCTGCCTTCTGTCGCATGACCGCCGGCAAGGAAGCTGGTCGCATCTATCAGTATGTGCGCATCCTTTACTGAGCCGAACGTATAACGGTGAACACCTACATGATTTGTAGCTGTAAGCTCGGCAAGGCAGTTCATTGTTGGCAGATTGACTGCATAATATCCGGCAGTGGCAATTTCCTGCTTATGGGAAAAATAGAGCGGCTTCTTCAGCCTGTCAGCCGGGTTAAAATTACCGGCAGCAGGCCTTACCCTGAAATGGCCCAGGTCAACCGCGCCCGTGCCTGAAAGCCTTGTATGGCTGAACCCCCACAGATAGTTGTGGCCGTAATAATAACCGGCTGTCCCGCACTTTATGACATTGTTTCCTCCGGGAAAGGTCGTATCCGGGCTTAATCTAACCATTCCGAAAGGTGCTGTGGCGCCGGGAAAGAGCATGGCGCTTACCCAGGGCAGACCCCCTGTGCCGATGATGGGATCAACCCACCTGCCCAGTTCACCAGGCTTAGCATCGGGCATGGATTCGCACCGCGAAAGGCCGAGCATGAATAATGTCGAGAAAATTATTACCGGGATTACAGTTAAACGTAGAATAGTATTCCCTGATGTTCTCATTTTACAGCTCCTCATACGTAATCAAAAATATAAGAATACCTTAAATGAAATTATTGGCTAAAACCTCCCGTGTCAAGGTCATTAATCTTAAAAGAATTTCATGCGGCCCTGAAAATTATAATAATCAGGCCATGCCGCTCCTGACGGACTTGTCCTGCAGGATATGAACGACTGTCGGGTCGACAAGCCCCATGCCCTCGAAGGAAACCCTGCACAGGTTTTTTATCGATTCTTCAGGGGAACATCCCAGCACGCCGTCAGTCTCAGAAAGACCGTAACCTGCCAGCGCCATGTAGGCCGAGCGTATGGCTGTTTCGGCGCCGCTCATGATCTTCATCGAGCAACCGGGTTTGGCACCGTCGCAGATTATGCCGCACAGGTCGCCAATTACATTATCGATTGCAAAGCCAATTTTCTTCATGTCAATGCCGGCATTCTGATATACAAGGGCAATGGCCGCGGAAATGCTTGCCGCTATCGCGCAGCCGCAAATCACAGAGAGTTCGCCCATGAAGCATTTCACATATGAATTAACCGCATGGGATATCGCTATGCTCTCAACTATACGATCAATCTCAATATCCTGGTGCCTGCCCACAATATAGGGGACAAGGATGGTGAGCGAACCCTGGTTGCCGCTGCCGCCGCTGGTCATGACGGGCTCGGGCATGCCGCCCATCCTTGCATCAACCGCTGAAGCGACGGCCAGTTTGACCCTGTACGAAAGGTCGTTTGCCATGATGCCTTCTTTCATCATATGTTTGAGCTGATAAGCGGTTCTTTTCATGTCGATGCCTTTTAAGGATACGGCTATGTTCATGTCTATGCCCCGCTGAATGTATGCCCTGTCTTCCGCATCCATATTGATAACATGCTTAAGGACATCTTCGAGCTTCATCTCTCTCATGATATCCTTGTATCCCTTTTCGCGGGAGCCGGCATGGGGATGTTTTTCAATTATGGATTTCCCGTCTTTTTCGAGTTTAACTATGTTTGTATGGCCTTCAGCGACCACGCAGCGTACAACTGAACCACCTCCGGCGGCCTCGACCTCGACATGAAATTCTTTTTCATCCTCCTTGCAGCAATATTGAAGCTTTCCTGATGCGATAAGCGCATTTGCATTATTCAAAACCTCAGGGGAAACATCCTTTAATATCTCAAGCCTCAGTGATGATTTTGCGATGGCGGCGCCGAGCGCCGCTGCAATTGCATTTCCTTTTGCACCGCCGCTGTTTGGTACCGTTACGGCCGCCCCGTTCTTATATGTACCGGGATCCACAAAAAGCGTTATTTTTTGGGCAGGGGCGCCAAGCAGTTCGACTGCAGCAGCTGCTGTATATGCACATGAAATGGGTTCGGTGCAGCCTATTGCGGGAAAAACTTCATTTTCAAATATATTTTTCAAAAGATTCATGTACCCCTCCGGTAAAATTTAGTATTAATAACAGGTTAGTTGATAGTAGCATGCGGTGTATTACTGCATCAAGGATGAAATCCGGGAGGTAATGATGATTGAAGGTTTTGTAAAGATTGCACAACAGAATCCTGAAATACTTGTTTTCCTTTCCCTGGCAGCAGGGTATGCCATCGGCAAAATCAAGGTGAAAGGATTCGCTCTCGGCTCGACGGCTTCCGTTCTGATTGCGGCTATGGTGTTCGGCCAGATCAGCATCGAGGTCCCGGAAATTCTTAAAAGCATAAGCTTCGCCCTGTTCGCTTTCTGCATCGGCTATCAGGTAGGCCCGCAGTTTTTCGGAGCGCTTAAAAAAGAAGGCTTGAATTATTTATGGATATCACTCGTCGTTGCATTCGCAGGTCTTATAACAGCTGTACTTCTCGGAAAGCTGCTGAACTTCGACCAGGGTACCACGGCAGGTCTTTTTGCAGGGTCGATGACACAGTCGGCGGTAATAGGAACAGCGCAGGGTGCTGTGGAGCACCTCAAAATCAGTGAAGCGGACAAGGCGCTGCTGAACGGCAACATCGCAATCGCATATGCGATCACATACATATTCGGCACTGTAGGCGTCATATTTTTATTCAAGATTCTGCCGGGTTTGATGAGGATAAATATAAAAGATGAAGCGGCATCACTTGAAAAAACAATGGGAGGCTCATCCGACACATCTAAAAATCCGGAACTGTTTTCCTGGTCAAAGCAGGTGGAGATAAGGGCATACAAGGCTGTAAACGCCATGGTTGTGGGGAAAACCGTAAGCGAGGTCGAGAAACTTTTCGTTCCTGCAAGGATTGCCATCAACAGGATAAAGCGCGGTGAGAGTATTCTGGAAACGGGGCAGGACATGATTATTAATTCCGGAGATATTCTGGTTACGACAGGAAAGCATACAGGCCTGGTCAATGCCCAGGATTACATAGGCCATGAGATAGACATTTCCACCGTCTTGGAACTTATAGGGGAATCACTTGAGGTATGTGTCCTTAATCCAGATATCGCGGGCAAAACTCTTGAAGAGCTTGCCCATTACAAGGATGGCGCTCACGGTGTATTCCTTAGAAAGATAACAAGGCAGGGCTCCGAACTGCCCATACTGAGCGGCACAGTTATTAACAAATGTGATATCATTCAGCTAGTAGGCGAGAAAAACGATGTCGAACGCGTTGCAAAGGTAATCGGATATGCGGAAAGGCCGACATCGGCGACGGACCTGATAATGGTAGGGGCCGGATGCGTAATAGGTACTCTCATCGGCCTGTTCGTGCTTCCTGTTGCAGGCATCCCCATAACTCTTGGCTCGGCCGGCGGTATCCTTTTCGCAGGGCTTGTCTTCGGATGGCTGCGCTCAAAGAGGCCGACCTTCGGCCGGATACCCGAGGGCGGGCAATGGCTATTGAATGACCTGGGGCTGAATCTGTTTATCGCCTGTATCGGACTCGCTTCCGGCAGGCAGGCACTTCACGCGCTTGAAACAACCGGTCTGTCCGTATTCCTGGCAGGCGTAGTTCTGGCAATCATACCTATCATCGTGGGGCTTATTTTCGGAAGATATCTTCTCAGGATGAACCCCGTACTTCTCCTTGGCGCACTCACAGGCGCGCGGGTTATCCCGGCCGCTCTTAACACCCTGCAGGATGAAGCAAAAAGCAATACCCCGGTGATCGGTTTTGCTGCTCCCTTTGCATTTGCAAATGTATTTCTTACAGTCATGGGAAGCGTGATTATAAACCTTATGTGAGTTTGATAGACCGCAAGGAAGTCCGTCGGCTGTCAACTATGCTGACCGGTCATGGAAATGAAGTAGTCGATAAAAACAGGATCGTCTGTAAGTTCGGGGTGGAATGTCGAAAGAAGGATGTTTCCTGAACGCACTGCAACGATGTGACCCTCAAGAACGCTCAGGACTTCGCATGTGCCGTTTGCACTCGTTATCCTGGGAGCACGTATGAAAACCATTGGTATTTCTTCACCAAGAAATGCCCCTTTTTTAACAAAGCTGTCAAGCTGGGCGCCATAGGCGTTTCTTTCAACATTAACATCAATGCATTCAAGGATACCGCCCTTTGAGAGAAGAATAACGCCCGCGCATGTGCCCCATACAGGAAGTCCCGATTTGATAAGCTTTTTCAAAGGCTCTTCAAGCCCGGCGAGACGTATCAATTTTGTCAGAGTAGTGCTTTCACCGCCGGGCAGAATCAACCCTCTGATGCCTACCAGGTGTTCAGGATAACGGATATATTTATGGGGGATGCCTCGTTCAGCCAGTTTATTGACGTGCTCGATAACATCCCCCTGAAGGGCCAGAATCCCTATCATTACCAGCCTCTTGTTGCCAGCCTCTCTTCTTTGGGAATTGCAGCGATCTCGAGGCCTTTCATTGCAGCCCCCAGATTCTCGCTGACACGTGCAATCAATTTCGGGTCGTCATAGTGCGCAGTCGCCTCGACTATAGCCTTGGCCATTACAGACGGGTTTGACGATTTGAATATACCTGAGCCAACGAACACCCCGTCCGCTCCGAGCACCATCATAAGCGCCGCATCTGCAGGCGTTGCGACCCCGCCTGCGGCAAAAT
>CAYNVT010000183.1:0-6115 GCA_964400685.1 uncultured Bacteriovoracaceae bacterium
AGCCCTGATGCCCTATATATAATTTCAGGGCTTTCTTGCCCATACCTGCGTTTGTACGGCCTGCGCCACGGAAAACGATTCATCCTTTCCGATGCGTGCAAGCCCGGCGGAAAGCTCATCCATCTCCTGCTGCGTGGTAACGCCGATCCTGATAAGTACAGGGATGAGTTCATACAGGGTGTATTCCCAGTATCTCTTCTTTTCCCCGGTGTTGAACACCGGCTGGTAAGAGCTCACATGCAGATCATTGAAACCGGCTCTTGTAAAAAGACCGGGCATATGTACGCCCACGCAATAATCCGTGCTGCGATCTCTGCTGAGGGCCAGAAGCATCTCGACCATTCTTTTATACTCAGATGATGCAGGCGTACTGAATATGCTGGACATGTCGATGTCTTCGCACACCAGCACGCCTCCGGGCCTTACCAGTTTAGCCATCTCATTTAATGCATCCTGCGGGTTCTTGAGATGCGAAAGGAGCGACCTCGAGTAGACGAGATCGAAGGCGTCCGCCCCGAGGCCGAGTTCATAGACATTGGCCTGTGCAAACCTTACGTTTTTGAGCCCCTTCATCGCTGCCTCTTCCCGACCCACAGCGAGCTGATCAGCGCTTGCGTCCACGCCCAGCGCAAGTCCCTCATCGCCTATATGCAGTGCCATGAAGCATGTCACCACACCCGGGCCGCATCCGATATCGGCGACCTTCGTCCCGGGCCTCAGCCCGATATCGAGCAGGAGTTTTTCAGTCCCGGGACCGTATACGCTGTGAAGCAGGTTGAGGCGCTTCTCGCCTTGTTTTCCTGTCGTAAGCACATAATACTCGTCACCGCTTTTCTTTCCTGATCCGCTCATACAGGATCCTTTTAAAAACATTCTTTTAATAATTTTTCGGCCTGAGCATCTTTTTTCTTTATTATGACTGCCATTGACACAAAGGAAACAACCGAAGAGTTCATCATAAGCATCCCGGCCATGAGAAATCAGTGAATATCAGGGCATGGTTTCAAGGTTTTATAATAAGCCCGATACTTTGCAAACAAGCATCGTTACCTTACACTCAACTAAAATATATCGACTTTTTTCCTTGCCGTTATGACCCCTGATTACTCCATTTATTCGTGATCTTATCTTTTATAACCTGGATATACATCCAGTCTTCAATCGAGTTTTCAGCCGAGTCAGTTCCTGTATTTTTAAGCCATTCTCTTTCAAGTCTGACTTCATAACCATTCCCTTTTCTTCTTATTGCCAGCTTTTGATTTCCACCGGCATCTTTAATCGGGCCTATGTCTTCTTTTATATCGAGAACTTTCTGGTTTTTGAGATCGATCAATACAAGAGAAAGTTCATCCCAATCGGGCCGGTTATTACGTGATAGCCATAGCAGCACTTTATTATTTATTTTGAATCCGCCGATATCATTGCAAATGTTATCAACATCTGAAACAACCGATCTCCTGGAATATATGGCTTTTTGAACCGGAATAATCATTTTGTTGCCTTTGGAAGATATGTACTTAACTATCATATCGTCTTCAACCGGGTCTCCGGATAATGAAGAAAAGTTTATTTTAAAGGCATAGCCGTCACATTTGCATGAAGCTTCCCATTCAGGAATTAAATGTTCAGCACCAAAAACATAGACAGGCAATATTAAGGCAACAAGAAATGGGATCAATTTTTTCATTTACCCCTCCCCTTTTCTGTTTCAATCGAATGCCATATTCTCAGCATTGTACCGACCGGGTTTTCAGGTTAAGCGCTTTTCTTAAAATGCGAGGCGTACCCGTCAACTACTTCCCTTATCATTTTCTGGTAAGAAGCATTATGCGTCTTTGCCTGCTCTTTCAAGAAGCTGATACTGGATTTTTCAAGCGAGATAGTCATTTTATCATCAGCGTCCCGGTCGCTGGTTTTAGAGATGATTTTATATCATCTGTTCCAATTAAAATAATCGGCACTATTTTTTGCTCATGTGCCTCTTGAAAAGATTCCCAGCCGTTCTTTATGTATTTTTCATTTGGCGCGAAACCTCCTGTACCAACATCAAGATCACCGCTATCAGGAATTCTATGATCTCCCCAGTTGCATTTTTCAGCCGAATTTCCAGAGTAGCTTCGCCATGTTCCAACAAACTGGTTATTTCTGTATGAATCACCAAAGTCCTCGATATCGTCAAATTTCAGATTACCTTTTTTATCCATGTACCATAATGCAGAAAACACACCTGAAAAATATCCTGAATTCTTAGTTTTCTTATCTTGATATAATTCATATCTTCCAATCACAACACCTTGGGCCCTGATTCCTTTGTTTTTATACTCATCATCACAACCCCAATGCATATTGGTCAGAAGTCTGATTTCATTTATTTTAAAGGTACCCTTAAAGGAACTGACGTTATTATCTCTGGCTGATTTGCCTTCGATGCGATATTCTTGAATCTTCTTATTATCCTTCTTAATAGAAACTAACTTAATTCTGATTCTCTGAAAACCATTTCCGATATAACCAAGATATTCTGATTTATTTTGATTCTTCCAAACTACACTGAAATCTTTATCTTTATACACATTGATAACATTTTCCCTGGCAAGATTCATAAAAATATAATCCCCATAATATTTTATTATGTCGGTATCACTTCCGGCTTGAGCTGAAAGCTCACTTGAAAACAACAGAAATATCGAGACCAAGAAAAATGTAGCATACTTCATAATATCTCCTTAATTCCGAATCTCACATTGCATCAAATTTGAATTAAAAACAAAGACAGATTTCGTTCCAGGAACTCGCAGTGAATGCTGATGATAAAACGATAACAATTTATTAATCATTTTATCATCAGCGTCCCAGGATGGTCTCTGTGTACTGACTTGTTAGCTGATTTTATTGATCTTGGATAGAAATTCATCGAAATCTTGATCAATAAATTCCGGCCAATCAAGAAAAGGACCAATACCCGCTTTGCCGTAGAGATATTCTAAAGCTTTATGTAATCCTGAGAAATACTTATCATCCGCATCATCTTGAAATGCGCCCCAAATTACATTAGTCCTTACGGTTTCTAAATCTGAATGTGCTATTGTCTTTTTCCTGGCATCGCGAATGGTTCCAATGAATCTTTTATTGTCTTCGTCTTGAAGAAAATCTTTTATAATTTGATCTTCTTCGGCTTTGTAATGCGAGATAATTTTGTGGAATGAAAGATTTTCATGACCGAAACTGCTTTCTGGATCATGCATCTTGGCGATTTGAAGAAGAGAATATTCCTTTAAAATATTTGCCAGATATCTATCAAGGCCACACCAGTCGATTAGAGATTCATTGTTGCAATACCTTTTTGCTAATCGGGACACTTCCCAGGCCCAAATGCATTGATCGGTAAACTTAATTAGAATCGAATGCTCTGGATATTTATCGATGAGTAGCAATTTATCTCCTCGTATCAACTAATAATCTACTGTCGTGGGTAGGGTTCAAAAATAATATTATACTATCCAAACACTTCCATTTCCTTCTCAATTCGATCTGCAAGAAATGTTTTCAAAAGTGTCTGATATGAGACGTCTTTCTTGTTAGCCAGCATCTTCAGATCAGCAAGCAGTATCTTGGGAAGCCTTAAAGAAATTGTTTTTAGAGATGGTTTAAGATTTGGGAATACCTCCTTGCCGGCATTTTCCCAATTCATATACTCGGTGGAATCAGCTTTGCTCCAGAACTCTGCCTCTTCTTTCTCTGATTTGAATTTAGGTATTTTTTTCATGGTTTTCATAAACCCTTTTTTCATATCCCTGGCATTCGATATCAGCAAGTATTTTTCTCGCGGCCTTGCATTTGAAATTCATCTGAGATATTGCGCGGATATGTTTGAAGAGAGCCCTTCACTTATTTTCGCCGATTCAAAAGGCAATATCATGGATTTCGATCCGCTCGCCATGGCAGGCAGGACCTGGGATTATGTCGAACCGGTTGAGGAATCCGACTTGATACCCATGCCGAAAGGCTCACAACTTTATGTGCTTCCGGACAGGAAACCCATGGGTTTTGACCGGGAAACGGGCGAACTTGTCGTCCTCGACGAAAACCCTTTTGAACCGGGCACACCTGCATTTGCTGTGAGTGTCTTTCTGCCCGCAGCATACTCCCAGACATATATAGCCGCATGGGATAAGGAAGACGGCGCCTGCATACTGCCGCTTTTTCCGTATACCGCAGCAGGCTGGCAAGGTGATTCATTTGTTGCAGCCGGGATGCGTGTCGATGAATCCATGCGTCAGGACCCCGGGATGTTCGACCATGAAAAAATCCGCAGCGGAATTGCAGAGTGGAGGAAAGACCTTCCTGAAAACAGGCTTGTCAGACACCTTTCGCACTGCGCCGAGTGCTATGGCTGCCCGGCCGCGCTCAACCTTTTCCAGGGCCGCGAAGAAGCCCCTCTTCCCGCATCGCCCGTCTGCAACGCGCAATGCATAGGCTGCATATCATTGCAGGAAAAATGCGGCCCCCCATCGCCTCAGCAGCGCATCAATTTTATACCGACACCCGAGGAAATCGCCGAGGTCGCGCTCAGGCATATCAATGCGGTCAATGAGCCGGTTGTGAGCTTCGGTCAGGGCTGCGAGGGAGAGCCCCTGCTCGTCTCCGATGTTTTGAAAAAGGCAATAGTCCTCATCAGGAAAGGCACTGCCAAAGGCACGATCAACCTCAACTCGAACTCGAGCCTGCCGGAAAAGGTTGCCGAACTTGCGGATGCGGGTCTTGACAGTCTTCGCATAAGCATGAACTCGCCTAAAGAGGCCACATATCTGAAATACTTCAGGCCCAAATACCCATTCGAAGCACTCAGACAGAGTGCGCTTGAGATGAAAAACCGGGGGAAATTCGTTTCTCTCAACATCTTCGTGTTTCCCGGCCTTACAGATGCCCCGAGAGAAGTGAAGGCGCTCAAGCGCTTTATAAATGAAACCGGCATCGACATGATACAGTGGCGGAACCTCAACATGGACCCGGACGTCTACATTGAGTCGCTCGATTTGAAGCTGGAGCCCGGCATAGGCATAAGAAACCTGATCGAGTCCCTGCCTTTGAGAAGGGGCTATTTCAACCCGTTCATCCCTAAATGAAGATACTTTTCACCGCAGACCTTCATGGCCAGGTTACCTTGTACGAACAGATGTTCGCGCTTTCCAAAAGCTGCGACGCGGATGTGACAATCGTCGGAGGCGACATACTGCCGACAGATTTCGGCGGCCTTTTTGATCTTGCCCGGGGAGTGAGCGCATATGAAAAAAGCCTCGACATTCAGATTGAGTTTATCGAGAGTTATCTCATCCCCAGGATAGTTAAATTCAAAAATGAAAATCCGGGGAAAGAGTTTTTTTATATCCCCGGAAATCACGACTGGAATATGGCGACGCAGTATCTTGAAAAAAACCTTTCTGAAGCCACGAACCTGCATGGCAGGGTAATAAGCTTTTCAGGCTGTGATTTCCTCGGCTACGGATGCGTGACAGATTCCCATTTCTGGGTAAAGGACTTGGTAAGGAGGGACTTCCCGGCTGATTGCGGCGTTCCGGGCAGGTTTTCTTGCGTAAGCACACCTCATGGCATGAAGCTGTACAAAGATAATTCGTACCTTGACCTCAACCCCGGCATTGATGAAGAGCTTGCAGCAATCAAGACAGGCGATCCCTCAAGGATGATATGCGTGTTCCATTCCCCGCCATACGCAACGGGCCTGGATACGCACCATGAAAACAGACCTGTCGGAAGCAGGGCGATCAGGGATTATATAGAAAAGCTTCAGCCCTTGATCACGCTTCACGGCCATATCCATGAATCGCCTTACATGTCGGGAATATACTTTACGAAAACAGGCAGAACCCTCTCGGCAAATCCCGGCAATTTCAAGGATGATCTGCATGCAGTGATCATCGACATGTCGGAAGGAGAACCCATAATCCGGCACACCCTCTTCAGGAACCAGGGTTAGTAGTATTGAGCTGACAAAAACGATTTTTCATGCCCTTCATACGCATGATGAAGCAAATATCAAATTTCAGGAGTTCCGTTCCTGCTGCATGCATTCTGTCTTTCTAATTCTTCGCATTGA
>CAYNVT010000184.1:0-750 GCA_964400685.1 uncultured Bacteriovoracaceae bacterium
GTGTAAAAGCCGGGGATGAACATGATTTTAGCAGATACGAACGGCAGCTTTTTAATTAGCGCAGGGAGTTTGTAAGGCTCCTTGTCATAGTAAGTTATGAAGGCCCTGTCTTTTGTGAAAGATGCCGATACAGTGATGCGCTGATAGGCTTTTTTGTGGTGAATGAAAAGACGGTTGTCAATGCCCTCAACTTTGAGCTTCTTCAGAATCGTTCTGCTGAATTCATCGGTACCGAAATCCGCCGCCCAGCCGACCTTTATTCCAAGGCGGTGCATGGCGATGACGCTGTTGCAGGATTCTCCGGGTTCGATCGCAAAATTCCTGCCATGTACCTCGCTGCCCGGTTCTGGCATTTTCGGCAGTCCTGTGAAGATATAGTCTATGCAGTAGTCGCCGCCAGTCAGAACATCGAAGTCGTAACCCATAATTGAAGCCTTTAATTAAGTTTTGGGAACAGGTCACCATGCCCTTTAATATAGCCGTCCACAAGGGCCGCCGCCAGGGCATGGTCCCTGACAAGGGGATGAACGGTAAGCGCTGCCACGGCCTTCATATAAGATCCTCCGGTTGCAGCTTCCACGGTATAGAGTTCATATGATTTTACCGACTGCATGAGACCCATGCAGACCAGAGGTATGCTGCCCACCGTGATCTGCCTGATGCAGTCGGTATCTACGAGCACAGGGATCTCGACTATTGCGGTTTCTGGAAAACCAACGATGGCGCCCGCATTCGGCACATTTAAAGTCA
>CAYNVT010000184.1:760-6110 GCA_964400685.1 uncultured Bacteriovoracaceae bacterium
TTACTCGCGGGCTTCCTCCTCTGAGCGCTTCTATTGCGCCTAATGCAACGTCGGCATAGCCTTCTTCCGTAAGATTGTCTATGCTCGCCTGATCCAGCTTGAACTCCTCGAACCTGCCGCCGGTCTCATTCGCCATATAGGTTTCGCCCCTCATATCGATATAGGCCTTGTATCGTTTAGCGAGTCCTTCCCTGTCGCCCGCCCTGAAGAGCTTATCAAGGTCTGAGGAAAGGATGGCGTTCTGTTCGACAAGCATCTCACCTCTTGTCTTTCCTGCCTTGATTATATTGTCCACGGCCTCTTTTGAATGGTAAAAATAATACAGATATTCATTCGGGATCATTCCGAGCGCCTCGATTACGCCTGTAGAGAAAGGCAGTCCCGGAAGGCCTCCCGCCTCCTTGATCAGTTTTATGAAATCAGGGACATGGTTCTTCCCCCTGTACCAGATGGCCCGTGCCCAGCCCAAATGGTTGAGCCCGAAATATTCCATCTGCACGTCTGACATTTTTGCGCCCAGCGCTATTGCTGCGTAGCCCCGTATCATCTCCGGTGCATCGCATATGCCTATCGTCCTTTTCCAATCCCCTTTGTTTATTATGGCTTCGGTTACAATGCCGGACGGGTTGCTGAAATTGATAAGCCAGGCATCGGGACAGACTTCTTTCATGAGCTTTACATATTGAAGGGCGACCGGGATTGAGCGCATCGCCATGGCAAAACCGCCGGGGCCTGTAGTTTCCTGGCCGAGCACGCCGTGTGATAAAGCCACCTTTTCGTCGACAACCCGCGATTTCATGCCGCCGACCCTGAATGTCATTATTACATAGTCTGCGCTGCTCAGAGCTGCTTTCGCATCGGTGGTCCTTTCTATCCTGAAATCAAGGCTGCTGTTCTTTTCAAGTTCTTCGGTGATGGCGCCTGTCAGTTCAAGCTGGCGGGCGTCCGTATCCATGAGGCAAAGTTCGGTAAGGCCGAGCTCTTTCTGTCTTTTCACCATTGATCTGACGATTAACGGCGTTCTCAGGCCTGCGCCGCCAAGAATTGCAATTTTCATGAATCCTCCTGGAATATATCCGGCTCAGCCGGAATTGGTAAATCTCCCCATAGGAAAAACCCGCTTTCATGTCAAGACTGCTGAACGAAAAATGATATCAACCGGTTGCAAGCTTATTGAAAAAATGATTTATGAATGATGAATATGTTATTCAAGGGGAGGTTGAATGAAAAACTGGATGATAATTATTATTCCTGTGTTCCTCTGCACCACCGTAACGGCACATGCTGATGGTATATTTCTCGAGGGAGGCCAGGGTTTTTTCCGATCATCCGATTCCCAAACCTTGTTTGTCAGCTATCAAATGGATTCATCGCTGATACCTGCGCTCAATCTTTATTATAAAGGTACGCTGGGCGCATGGAGCGGCGACAACCGCAATGATGCCGTTGCCCTTGCCCTGGGCATATTGTTGAACCTGCCTGAAAATACATATCTCTGTTTCGAACCCGGAGGTGCATACATTACGGAACTTACCGACAACCTGGGCACTCATCTTCAATTTTCATTCCGGTTCGCTGTGGGGATGAAGATAGATAAAGCTGATCTCTCTCTCGGTTACAGGCATTTCTCTAACGGTGATGGAATTTTCGATTGGACTTCTACACCTAATTACGGTGAAAATTTCATTACTCTCCAGGCAGGCTATCTTTTCTGATTAAACAGTCTTAAGGGGAAAATTCATAATCGATTGCTTCGGAGTTTACCGGAGACTGCAGAAAGCCCGGTTCCGGCAGGTCTGGTAAACTCCCGGTTTGTTTACCATCTGGAACTTATTCCAAGCTGTACCTTTGCATACTGAGGAATCGAGTTCCCGTTATATGATCCTCTCTTTGTGGAACCGAATGCCGAGAGGTCGAACTGTAAGAATTCAGGACCTATTCCAAGTCCGCCTGTAATGATAAGCCCTTCACTTGTTTCCTGTATGTTCTGCATGAGACCGGCTCGGACGGAAAACCATCTTATCGGGGTTACACTTACTCCCCCGCCGACATACTGTGAATAATAGCCCGGGATATATGTCTCGTTCTTTGTCAGGTCGCAGTCGATTGCTACGGAGATCATATCAAGGATAAGGCCGTCATACGCAATGCCTGCACGCGCCATTGGCTTTACCTTGAGGTAATCGTTGGAAGATGTCTTGAATTGAGGCGTGTTGAGATTTTTCCCGACAACCCCTATTGAGAGTTTTTCAAGTCTTGGCGGCTTGTAGAGTAGGCCCAGGTCTATACCCCAGCTTACCGAACTTTTCGTGTCCTTTTTCATGTCTTTTACGATATCCTTGGTGGCGGTGTCTATGTTTATGCTTTTCTGAAGCGTATACCCGGGCATGACCTTGATGCTGCCGCCGACGTCTATCGTGCCTAATTTCGTGTTGAACTGATAGCCTCCAGAAACGGGTATTTCTACATATGCCAGACCGGTAAGGTCCATGTATGTCAGGCCGTTATTAAGGGCATACTCGATCGAGGTCGCATCATAGTCAGCCTGGGTAGTGACTACGGGATTAGTCGGATCGGATGGATTGTATCTCAGATATACCCCGGAGCCCGCGTCAATGACAATGTCCATATGCTGCCTGTCTATCACAGCCGTCGCTGTGGCTTCAGATATCGTATACATGCCTATGCCGAACTGCTTGATCTGGCATCCGAGGTTGATGCCGGGCATAATCTGCAGGCCGTTCTCCTGTGGGATAGACGACAGAATATTTATGGAACTTTCAATATTGTTAACATACTTTTGAGGGTCCTGGGCGATATTGTCTATCGAGCCATAGATGTCGAGATCGCTCAGTTCGGATATATATTTCCCCAGATCGACGTCTCTTGCGGATGCGCTGGCGGCAATGGTGATGTCAAAATTCTTCCTGTATTCCGCAAGCAGTGCAGGGTTGTAATATGGCGCATAGGCGCCTTTTGCAGAAGCAACTCCTGCTCCTCCCATTGAAATTGATTCGGAACCTATGGGTTCGAAATCGATACCCGACGCGTGGGTTAGAGGAAGCGTTACCGAGATTGCCATTATTGCCAGGAACATAAGCTTTTTCATGATATTTATATCCCCCTTTGGGTCATTGATCTTGTGGAAATAATTACGCTAATAATGGAAACCCAGTATGAAATTAAATTTTAATCCGCCGCCGTCAACGGTCACGCTTCCCCTGGTGCTGGTCGGATCGCCGTCAATGACATCTCCTGAAAACTTGAGGTCTGCCTTCGACCAGCTGGCGCCCAGCCCGAGGTTGAGGTGATTTGCGATTTCCCAGTAAACGCCTGCCTCGACATATCCGCCCCATCCGTCGCTCCTGTCGGCGAGGTTGTAGTTAACATCAGGATAATATGCGAAAGTGAATGATTTCTGCATGTAACCTCTTATATATGATGCTCCCGCACCGATATAGGGCCTGACATGGGGTGCGCTTTCCCAGATTTTTCTTACCCCGAAATCGAATTCCTGAGTCTCGCCGTATTCCATTGTCACGGCCCCGATGGGGACTGTTATCAGATTGAGCCATGTAAGCATCGAGGTGTCATGAAAGGCGAGGTTAATGCTGACAGGCCAGCTTTCACCTCTGAAATTTGTCTCAACGCCCGGCGGAGCAATCATTTCAGACTGGACACGCACGTCATCCCAGGCGTCCGATCCGCCTTCAAGTATTTTGAAGCCAGGAAGAATGTTGATATTTCCAGTGATTCCTGCATGGGCAGGCAGGGAAAAAAGTACAACAAACGAAATAACAAGCGCCGGTAAATATTTCTTCATATATGTCTGCCTCCGGTTTTATTAAAAACAGGTTCGGAATTTCATGCACAAATTATTAATATTTCTTTTTTTAAAATCTGAACTTCAAAGAATTACCTGTATCCAAAAAAATACTGCGTACTTGCATGATGAGGAAACAACCGTTGGGACGGGCGTTGCTCCGATAAATTTTTATGTGTATATTCCAATATTGAATGAATCGTTATTATTTAATTACGGAGGGTTCCTGATGAACGAGCTGAAAACCTCCGCGATTGTACTGCCCGGCATTATAAACACTGCACTCAAGCTGGGTGTGGACATCCAGCTCATCCTTCAGCAGCTTGGTATTTCGCTGGACCTGGATAATATCACACAGACCACAATCGATCTGAAACAGGTCCATGCCATAGTAATGGCGGTCGAAAAGGCATCCGGGCATCCGGCTATAGGGCTTATCAACGGCGAAGATTTCGATTTCGAATATCTGCCTCATCTGAAGGCCTTCATAATGTCAGCCTCCACCATAAGAGATGCCTTTGAATCCACACGCCCGATGCAGAAAATAATCACGCAGCTTTTAATCCTGAAACTGGAAGAAACAGGGAATATCATCAGAATCAAACTGAAACCGGACAGCACGCTTGGTGCCGAAGATGAGCGGCATTATACGGAAATGGTCTTTGCCTGCATCAAAACCCTCGTTAATCGCCTGATTAAAAAAACCGTCCTGCCCGAGGCCGTTCATTTCCGCCACGGCTGCTCGGAGATAATGCCCTGGTATGAAGATTTCTTCGGTTGCGCCATAGTTCTGAACGCACATGAGAACGCAATGATCTATGACCACTCCATTATGGACGTTTCTCTGCCAGGCGGTTTCCCTGAGATCAGACGGCAGGCTTTGGATATTGTGAATAAACAGATAAGCGATTCTCCTCTTCAGGGCGGACTGGAGGATAATCTCAGAAAGGTCTTCACAACTCACGGCGAGTTTTTCAATGCACCGATCGGGAAGGTTGCCCGGCACATGAATATGAGCACGAGGACGCTGCAGCGCCGCCTTGCAGGAAACGGTCATGGGTTTGCCCGGTTACGTGATGAGATCAGATTCAGGAAGGCAGTCGAAACCCTGAAATCCGGTAAGCAAAGCATTGAAGAAATCGGTGAGATGCTGGGATTTTCTGACCGGCACAGCTTCACTCGGGCATTCAAACGCTGGTCAGGTATGACACCAGGCGCCTACCGCAAAAAAACATCCACGTAATTCTTCCTCGATTAAGTCTCTGTTCCCGTTTGGCGCTGAAGGTTCCCTTTTTGGCATCCGCTGCTCTATCAGGTTCATTAACTGCTGTTATGATACTGATATTATTTTCACAAAAAGGAGGGTGAACTTTATGGCACAGGGGAAATATGCCGTAGATTATGAAGAAAGAGTCAACTATGACCGGCTGAGGAAAGAGAGGCTTGATCGGGCAAAAGACCAGCTGATAAAGGAAGGCATCGGTGCTCTCATCACATGGGATGACGCGAATATAAGGTATATCAGTT
>CAYNVT010000185.1:0-5948 GCA_964400685.1 uncultured Bacteriovoracaceae bacterium
TGCGGATCTGGACGAGAAGAATCTCAAGAGGGTCGGCAAAAAGAATCCCGGGGCCGAACTGTTCACTGATTACAGGGAAGTCCTGAAAAGACCGGATATAGATTGCGTGCATATATGCCTGCCGCACCATCTGCATGCCAAAATCTGTATAGAAGCCTTCGAAGCGGGAAAGCATGTGCTGTGCGAGAAGCCTATCGCCAACACCCTTGAAGAGGCCGATGCCATGATCGCAGCCGCAGAAAAAGCGGGCAAAACCTTAATGATCGCCGAGAACCAGCTTTTCCTGCCGGCTCACAGAAAGATAAAAGAGCTGATCGAGGCCGGTGTCATAGGCGAGCCCAAGCTGATAAGGACTTACGAAGGCGGCTCGGAAGTCGCAAATATGCTCAATGCTGAATGCTGGAAATCGAACAGCGTGGAAGCGGGCGGAGGAGCCTGGATGGACAGCGGAGTCCACAGGGTTGCTGTTCTCAATTACCTTATAGGCGACATAGACAGCATTTCAGGAAGGGCGGACAGGTGTCTGATAGAGCTTGACTGCAAAGCTGATGACAACTGTTCCTTTGCTGTAAGGTTTGCGGCAGGTGCTGTCGGCAGCATAGACTGCAGCTTCACGGTGGCAAGTGAATGGAACAACACGGTTGAGATTTACGGCACAAAAGGTACTATCCTTGAAGACCATAACCAGGAGCAGCCGATCAAGCTTTTCTCGACACTGCCCGGTCCGGACCAGGGTAAATGGGTCTGCCCGGAAGTCGAGCACAGGACCTATCCCGGGTATTACCCCCTCACCTTTGAGCTTGAAGTCAGACATTTCTACGAATGCATTCATGAGGGCAGGGAACCCTTCGTTACTGGCGAAATAGGCAGAAAAGCACTGGAAGTGATCCTGCTCGGTTATGAGTCTTCTTCTACAGGCAGGACCGTATACAGAAAAAATTAAAAAAGGAGAGGACATGGCTACGATTGAAGAATTGAAAACAGGACTTTCGAAATGGAAATCGATTGCCGAAGACCCTGAGATGTCTGAACATTTCAAGGGCTACAATAAAACTATGCAGCTTTTTTTCCCTGATGTTAATGCGGCCCTTCAAATGGTTTTCGACGGCGCTAAAGTCGAGATAATAGAGGGCCTCAAAGCCGATGCGGACATGAGCCTCACACTCGATTCGGCCATGTTCATGGGTATAATCAGCGGCGAGATCGACCCGCTGGACGCCTTCATGGAAGGTAAACTCAAGCCTACAGGCTCTATGGAAGACCTGGAAAAGCTACAGGTGCTGATGGATATAGAGCTGTGAAAACAGATAATCATCTCACGGTTTTCAACTTCTTTTTCTCCAGAGGAAAAGAGGGACTCGAATTTTAATTTATACTCAACTGAAACGGATTAATATAAACGGAGATTTTATGAATTATCAAAAAATCAACCGGTTCTGGCAGAGCGCCAATCTGTTCATTGCCCCGGTACTGCTGGTCATCATAATCTATTACAGGGAGTCCATGACACTTTACCAGTTCCTTTTGTGGCTCCATCTGCCCTTTCTGATGATACATGAATGTGAGGAATATGTACTGTCGCCGCTCAGTTTTAAAGAGTTTTTCAATCTCAAGTCTCCATTCGGCTCAAAAACCGATCCTGAAATGCCGCTGGATGAAGGCTATGTGTTCCAGGTGAACATTGTCATTGCCTGGCCTGCGGTGATCATCGGGGCGATATTCGCCAATACAGCTCCCTGGATCGGTTTTTCCATGATGCTGTTTGAACTGACGATCAACAATCTCATGCATACCATCATTTTTCAGACCGGCAAACCTGTCTACAACCCGGGTTTGATAACCAATTCCGTTCTGCTGCTGCCTCTTGGCACCCTGTCGTTTCTTACAGCGCTCGGTTTCTTTCATTGGTACGACTGGTTTCTTTCGGTCATATTAGGGGCTGCACTGTTTGGAATGCTGCTCTATAAAACCAAAAGCCGTCTGGCCAGGCTAAAGGGCCTGTAAGGAGATAGCGAGTTTTGAATGGAGGTTATTATGGAAACACAAGAAACCATTAAGCCGGTTCCGATCGGGTATTCCGCTGAAAAGGCATCAAATATCATGGTGCAGCATGGAATAGACGTGCTCGTGGCGGCAACGCCCGTGAATGTCTTTTATACGACCGGCATGCCGACACTTCACGTTGCGCCGAATCCGATACTATACGTCCTTTCCAACCAGTTCCCGGCAATGGCAGTCATCAGAAATGACGGTTCCGAGTTTGCAGCAGCATGGATGGTTTACCAGAGCACGAAGAAGTGGACATGGCTCGACGAAGTTGCAGGGACTGTAAGCCCTCAGCAGACGCTTGAAGAGATATGCAAAAAGATCGAGGAATGGGGACTCGGCGCAGGCGCGATAGGTATTGAAAGCCAGATGCCGCGTTACCAGGCGGATTTTCTGCGCCAGCGGTTCCCTCAAGCGGCATTCATCGATGCCGACAGGGCCTTTCTCGACATGAGGCTTGTCAAGACCGGTGAAGAGATATCAAGAATAAAGGAATCAACGCGTATCGCTGAGAAAGCGATAATGGCTGTCATCGATGCTGTAAAGGCAGGCATCACGGACAATGACCTTCTGAAGATTGCCCGCAGGACTGTTATAGATGAGGGGGCCGAAGGCTGGGACCACCTGACCATGGGCCTCGGACATTCGGACCCTGAAGCCCCAGGAATAGGGTATACGGTAGAACCGGGACAGTTCAACCGCATCGACATAGGCGCGGTTTATAAAGGATATATATCTGATATAAGCAGACAGTTCGTTGTCGGAAACATACCTGAAAACGGCACCGAGCACATGGAGCGCATGATAAAGGTACAGGAGTTTCTGGAGGCGAATCTCAAGCCCGGCGTCAAGGCTCTCGAGCTGTATAAGGAGGCCAAGGCCTATGCAAAGTCTCTCAAGAAACTGGGCATGACTTTCATCACCGCGCACAGCATAGGCCTTGAATGCGAAGAGGCGCACATCTTCAGCCCCATGCGGCAGCTCGACATCGAGTTCGAAGAAAACATGGTGCTCGACCTGGAGGTCTGGCAGTCATTCCCGAATTCGAATCTTGTCGGAATTGAAGACTGCTATCGAGTAACAACAGCCGGGGTGGAACGCATTTCCACACTGGATAAGACAATATTTGTAAAATAAAGGAGAATAGAAATTATGAGGGTAAAAGACAAGGTAACGATACTTACAGGTGCAGGTTCGGGAATAGGCCGTGCGACCGCCATACTGTTCGCCAGAGAAGGGGCCATAGTTTATGCATCCGATATTGATGACGCCGGTCTTAATGAAACGTTCGCCCTCATCGGCGAAGGAAAAGAAAACGTCCATATATCCAGGGTCGATGTCACAAAATATAACGAAATAAAAAAGCATATCGACGATGTGGCCGCAAAGCACGGGCGTATTGATGTGCTTATTGCAAATGCAGGGGTGGTAAGGGTCGGCCAGGTAGAAGACTTTTCTGAAGAGGACTATGACCTGCTGCTCAACGTCAACATGAAAGGGACATTCTTCTCATGCAAGGCGGCAATCCCCTATTTCAAGAACCAGAAATCAGGGGCTGTCATAACGCTGACATCGGTTGCTTCACATATAGGACAGAACAACCATGCGAACTACTGCTCGACCAAGCATGGTGTGCTGGGATTCACGAAGGCGCTCGCGCTCGACATGGCCCCTTACGGCGTGAGGGTAAACAGTGTGAGCCCGGGTGCGACCGACACGCCCATGCTGAGGAGCGATGTGGCGAAAGAGGCCTCTCAGAGAGGCATGACCTTCGAACAGATAAAAAAGGAATTCGAAGAGCAGGGCGTTCTCACGCGCTGGGCAGATCCCATGGAAATCGCCACAGGAATCCTATTTCTGGCAACGAACGATGCATCCTACATGACCGGTTCCGACCTCCGCATAGACGGCGGCTGGACTACAAGATAATTCTCATGACTGACGATAAAGACACCGTCAGAGCAGTAATTGCCGGGGCAAGAAAACTCCAGCAGGAACGTGAGAAGACCTACCGCGAGCGCGCGCTCAAACTTTTTCCTCATGTCTGCGGGCGCTGCGGACGTGAGTTCGAGGGCAAAAAGCTCAAGGAACTCACGGTCCATCACAAGGACCACAACCATGACAACAACCCGCCTGACGGCAGCAACTGGGAACTCCTTTGCATCTACTGCCATGACAACGAGCATTCGATACTCTCAGGCGAAGGGGATTACGGCGGTCAGACAAAAGACAGTCCTGCCGGAAGTTCCACGACCTTCAAGGCCTTTGCCGGACTCGACAAGCTCCTGAAAAACGGGAAATAGAAGAATTCAAACGGTTAAAGGAAGTTCTGATTACGTGATATAATCGAAAGTCGGTAAATGGTTATCAATATTGTATATTACATCCGAAGTCATTCATTCTAAAAATTAGCATGAATCGTGAATTTCTGGATTCCTAATTTTTCATGTTTTCTTTAAAAGGGTTTTTCACTATAAAAAAAGTATCTGTATTTAAGCTATCCCAGACAATATATTCACCTGAAGGTGATATATATGGCCCAAACTGTGATCCTACATCAGATAATCTACCTATTTCTTTTCCATCGGATACTCTTAGTATCCATATGCCCTCAGTTATTACAGAACCTTTCCCAGCAGGTTCTTCTTTATAACCAAAAACAATAAATTTACCATCCGGTGACCATGTAAATCCGCCAATTCCTATCCCGTAAACAGTTTTTTTCAATGTCTCTACATTCAGTATAGTAAAATTAAATTCCGATTTATCTGCTTTAAAAGGTGCTTTTTGGGTATAAGCTATTCTTTTCCCGTCGGGAGACCATTTCATATCAGAAATTGGATTTATATCATACATTTTCCATTTAAATAAAATTTGGTTTGTTTTAGCATTTACAAGAATCACATCTGTGTCATAGTCATAGTAATTTTTCGATTCAGATGATAATGCATAAACTCCATTTGGAGATAATTTTCTTAAATATTTAACTAGCATTTCCACAGGGATGGCATTTTTTTTAAAATTAAATGTAAAATATTTTGATTCTTTATTATTATCGCAATGGACACATTTATATAATATCGTTCCATCATCAGCCATTTCGAAATCTTCAATTTGCCCTGATACTTTAAGAATGACTTTTGATTGCATAGTTGGTTTTTTCATAGAGATTTCATTTGATTTTGATTTGAACACTATACTTTCATCTTTTGTCCAATAACACTGATTATCATAGCTATCAAATGATTCAAGAAATCTGGGCGTATTACCTGTAAAATCAACAATAGATATAGTTTCACGGTTAGATATTCTTATGCTACATTCGTAATAATTTCCTTTAGGTGACCATTCTCCCACAATGATTACTTTTTCGGCATTTTTCTGTTCAGGAGCAGTTATTGGCAATTCATAGTTGTTTTGTTTTGTGACTTTTGAATAGCATAACTTCTCTCGAGAAATTCCTTTTCTTTTATCAAGATAAATTATCCATTTGTCATCTGGAGAAAGTCTTGGACCTCCATATCTCATTTGGGGGTATCTAAAAGACTTTGTGCTATCATAGAAAATCTGGTTATTTTCGGTGATATCAAATGCGAGAACTATTTGAGTTGACATATAGTATAATGAAATGAAGAGAACAAATAATATGTTTAATTTTATTATTTTCATTAAAAATTATTTCTCCTCGATACAAAACTCCTGATTGGTATCGTAGTATAATCAAAGCTCCAGCTTTTTCAACATTTAGAATTTTGAGCAAGCAGGAACTTCGTCAAAATACGTTCCAAAGTTGGAGCTTCGGAACGAAAAGACAACTGTATATAGCTCTGCAAAACCTTTACTGATAAGCATTCACAACAAAGTTTCCATATCTGTAAGAACACTAAGCTAAAGGAAGATCA
>CAYNVT010000186.1:0-5826 GCA_964400685.1 uncultured Bacteriovoracaceae bacterium
GCCATGCGGGAAAGGACATACTGTTGTCTTATCTTTGCAGAAGGCAGGCTGATGAGCGGAGAGTATCTTGCAGGAGCAGGCGCGAGCCCTGCAATAAGCGACATTTCGGAAAGCGTAAGTTCTTTGCATTCCTTGTTGAAATATCTTAGCGACGCAGCGCCCACTCCGCTTGCCCCGCTGCCAAGGTAGACCCGGTTGAGATACAGGTTGAGTATCTGGTCTTTTGTAAGCGAGCGCTCTATCCTTATGGCAAGAACCGATTCGCGGACCTTTCTGTAAATGGTCTTTTCCCTGCCCAGCAGGTAGGTTCTGACCACCTGCTGTGTTATTGTTGATGCCCCCTGTGCATAGGAAGCCGCCCTGATGTCGGTGATGATTGCAGCGATGATGCGCCTGTAATCGAGCCCGGCATGGGAATAAAACGTTGCGTCCTCTGCAGAAATAAAGGCCTTTTTGAGCATCTCCGGGAAATCCTTGTCGTCGAGGACAACCATGCCACCAGGGGGATAATATCCTATGACAGAACCGTCCGCTGCCAGCACCCTGCTTAAAATGGTTACCTGAGGTTCCTTGAGCTCCTGAATGGAGGGCAGTCCCTGCATCATGAGAAGCCAGAGTCCGGCTGCAAAAATTATTACTGAACAGAAAAGACCTAACAGAATTACGGGAAACCATCTGACTTTTTTCATGGAAGAAGAATAAATGCAACATGTGCAAGATTCAAGGATAAATAACGGGGAGCAGTCATTATAATAAAGATTTTTTTATTAGATAAAGATAAGAGACGCCGAAGAATGCCGGGGATTTTTCAATAACATCAAAACCGCAGTCTTTCATTATGGCTGCAAGCCTGACTGGAGTTGGAAAACCCATTACCGAATCTCTGAGATATCGGTATGATGCAAAATCCCCTGAGATAAGTCCCCCCAGGTAAGGCAGAATGAAACGGAAATATACAAGATAAACACATCTTATAAAAAAGTTTTGAGGGATGGAGAGTTCCATAATGGACATAAGGCCTTCGGGTTTGAGGACCTTATGGCATTCTTTTAAAAATCCGGCTGTATCAGGGATATTGCGAATACCGAAACAGATCAGCATCTTTTCAAAACTATTTTCAGGAAACGGCATAAAGAGGGCGTCAGCTTTAACAGGAAGGAATCTCTCATTTTTGTTGTACTTTTTGAGACGGGTTTTCGCCCCGGCCAGCATGCCCGATGAAAGATCCAGCCCGACAACTGTACACCCGGCCTGCCTGAAGGCCTCAAGCGCCGACATACCTGTGCCTGTCGCTATATCAAGAACAATATCCCCGTCTTTTACATCGAGGGCCTTGACGGCCTTTATGCGCCATAGCCTGTCTATTCCCAGAGACAGCACCGTGTTTATGAGGTCGTAAGACGAGGCTATCCTGTCAAAGAGTCTGCCTATTCTGCCGGCGGATTTGTCCAGATATTTTTGATCACCCATTATTTGACCATATATACAAGGAGGTGCAAAAGAAACAAGACTTCTTATTTTGATGACGACATTTCGGGTTGTTGTGACTGGACAAGTCGCTCTTTGAGGCACATAATCCTTAAAATGAGATCAGGCAGGCTTGGCATTATCCCAATAACAGGAGGGAAGGAGTGAAAGACAAGCTGTTCATTAACGGCCGTATTTACAGCATGGAAAAAGAAGGAGAGTTTTTCAGCGCGATGCATGTGAAAAACGGCCGCATTAAGAGGATGTTTTCATCATCGATTGATGAAGAGGTTGAAAGCGGCGGGTATGAAATTGTCAATCTTCAGGGAAAAACAGTCATCCCTGGCATGATCGACACTCATGCGCATTTCGTCATGACGGTTGCCTCTGTTGCCATGGGTGAAAGGGTTTCGGTTGTGACTCCAGCGGGCCTTGTCCCTACCGACCTCAAGGGTGTGCAGGAAAAGCTTGTTGCCGTTGCAGGCAAAAAAAGTAAAAACCAGCCCCTTCTGTTTTATAACTATGTAATCCCTTCCATCGCCGAAACGAGGCTCCCTGAAAAAGCCGAGCTCGACAGATGGCTGCCGGGCCGTTGCGTTATAATAATTTCCATGGACGGCCACAGCAGTTCGTATTCATCGCCGGCATTAAAGGCGATAGGCCTTGAAGACCCGGACGGAAACGGAATTCTTACGGGAGAGGCCCATGAGTTCAACATGGGCAAGGTCAATTCTTATGTACAGTCGAAACTCTCGCCCGCAATGCTGCTTAAAGGTCTGATTGCAGTCGCAAATGATGCCGCAGCGCACGGGCTTACATCGATGCACTGCCTTGACGGTTTTGACGATGACCCGAAAGATATGACGATCTGGTTTATAACGCGGGTCGCGTCAGCCCTCCCCTTGAGGCTCCGGACATATATACAGTATCTTAACCCCAAAAAAATCGACCGCCATCTGAAATATCTGAGAATGGGCCGCATAGGCGGCTGTGCCGCCTGGGAGATGGACGGCTCTGTCTCGTCTCAGACCGCCGCCTTTTACGATGAATACAGAAGCAAACCCGGCTACACAGGCGAATGCTATTACACGGCCGATAAAGTTGAAAGCCTTGTTGAAAGAGTACATGACGCAGGGTTTCAGATAACGTCCCATGCCCTTGGTCCCAGGGCCATTGAAGTTCTTTTGAGCGCATTTGAAAAAGTACTTCAGAAAAAGGGCGATAAGTTAAACAGGCTGCGCCACAGGATAGACCATTTTGAATTTCCGACAGACGACCAGGTGAAGCGCGCAGTGGCAGGTGGCATTCTCCTTGCCGTGCAGCCCGGCTTTTCGTGGTTCGATGAAAAATATCAGAAGGGATACCGTAAGTTTCTGAGCGATAAAGTGTTTGCCATGCAGGTCCCCCTGAAAAAGATCGCATCCATGGGGGGGATGCTTCTGGGCGGCTCGGACAGCCCGGTTCAGCATTTCAACCCGTTCCTTCAGATACAGGGCATGGTGAGTTTCCCGCTTCCTGACCAGAGGTTGAGCGTTTATGAGGCGCTCAGGACATATACCTTTAACGCCGCCTATTCGACCTTCGAAGAGAACGAGCGCGGAACGCTCAAAGAAGGCAAAATAGCCGACTTTGCAATACTGGATAAAAATCCTTTTGAGATCGAGCTCGAAGATATACAAACAGTTAAAGTCCTCTCAACATATATGGACGGACAAGCCTTGAAACCCATTATAAATCCGTGGGGCCTCGTTTTAAGGGCGCTTTGCGGCCGCAGGTCAAAGGTCTGAAATAGTGAAGGGGGGGGAGACAAAGCCATGAAAGCGCTCTATTTTGACAACAGTCTTTTAAAGATCGTCATGATGCAGGCAGCTTCAATTTTTTATCATGATGCGGCGCTGACCGCCATATCGCCGACGCGTTACGCCGAGGTGCCGGAGCCGCAAATCCCAAACTCCAGATGGCTCAAAGTGAAGAACAAGGCGTGCGGATTATGCGGTTCGGACATACATTTCATATTCATGGAGATGGACCCTAAAAGCTTTCCGGCAGCGACCCCCGGCGTTTCAAGGAAATACCTGGGGCACGAGCTAATAGGTGAAGTTGTTGAAACGGGCGATGATGCGGGCGGCTTCAAAAAAGGCGACAGGGTATGCCTGCGCATAGACTGGCCCTCCTGCTATCAGATGGAGATCGACCCGATGTGCCCGCAGTGCCAGAAGGGCGATTACATGATGTGCCAGAATTTAGGCGCAAAAAAGCTCCCGCTTCTCGATGTCGGGGGCGGCTTCTCTCCATATATGGTCATGCACCGCTCGCAGCCTTTCAAGGTGCCTGACGGGCTCAGCGACGATGAGGCTTTGCTCATCGAGCCGGTTGCGTGCGCCGTCCACGGAGTCAAAAAATGTGCTCCCGAAAGGGGGGAGCGCGTACTGGTTCTCGGGTGCGGGGCCATAGGCCTTTTAACTGTAGCGGTTGCAAAGGCTATGCAGCCGGATGCAGAGGTGATCGCCCTGGCCAGGTACCCGTTCCAGGCCGATATGGCAAAGAAGATGGGTGCAGATGGCGTAATCGTCAGAGAAAAAAATCCATACAAACGCATAGCCGAGATTACCGGGGCGAAATATTTCGAGGGGTATTTCGGGAACAGGATTCTGCTCGGAGGTTTTGACGTCATTTACGACACCATCGGCAATGACGGCAGTATAAATGATGCTCTGAGGTGGGTGAAGAGCAGGGGGAGCGTCGTAATAATCGGCATCAACTTTAAACCCGGGAAGATCGATTATTCACCTATATGGCACCAGGAAATAAATGTTACCGGAATCAACTGCCATGCTAACGAAGAGGCAGGGCTGTCATCTTTTGATGTTGCAGGGGAACTGCTTGTGAATAAGCATATCCCGACAGATGGTTTCATCACGCACAGGTTCCCCATGAAAAACTATCGCGAGGCCATAAAGACGTTTTTTTCAAAGGGGGACGAAAAGGCCGTCAAGATCGTTCTCGAGCACGTTGTTTAAAGAAAGCGGGATATCCAAGCATCCGGAAAATTAATTTTCCTTACGACTGAGCAATTTCAGCAGGGGCTGAGTCGATGCGGGCTGTAATCTGTGCATATGATCCGAAAATGCGCTATGCCGGTTGAATAAGCCTCTCGAACGCCTTGACGACAATTTTCAGTGCAATGAGTATCCTGTCGTCATAAGAGCCCTCGTAAAAGGTTTCTTCATGCCTGTTGCATATTACCGGGTTTATGGCACCGGCACGGTAGCCGAGAGCGGAAGCGAACAGGCAGAGAAAAGACGACTCCATCTCCATGTTTTCCGCCCTGAGTCCGCCTGCGGACACCTCGGCCATGATCCTGTCAAGGTCAGGGATGGTTGGTTTTATCCGGGATACGTCCCTTCCCTGGTTGGCGAAAAAGCCTGAATTGGTAATAGTGATGCCCCTGACTGCAGGTTCGTTTTCCTCGATCGCCGCAAGGTAAAGCGCGTCTGCTATTTCAGGTGATGCGGCGGCTGCATAGGGGTGAATCCTGCTATTGAAGCTGCCGATCTTTTCTTCACATGCCTTTTCAAGCAGGAGCACATTTGCGTTTGTTTGCGGCACGCTGTAATAAAGGCCGGTATTGTCCATACCGACGGCATATTCGGTTATGACAAACGAACCGAGTTTCGTATCCGGCTGAAGGGCGGCCGATGTCCCGAGGCGTATTATATTGAGCGTTCTGTAGATGGGAGATTTTCTGTGACGCATGGAAACAAGGTCGATCTCGTTCAATATGGCGAATTCGTTCAATACGATTTCTAGAGACGGAGTTCCCATCCCGGATGTGGCTATGGTAAGGGGCAGGCCGTTTTCCGCCGTTCCCGTGATCGTCCTTAGCCCCCTGTGAAAAACATCCGACCGGTCTTTCTTTTTCAGGCATCCCTCAGCCAAGAGAGGCACACGGTCAGGGTCTCCTGCAATTATTATGTTCGGAGCGAACTGTTCGGGTGTGATCGAAAGATGGTATACTTTCCCTTCGACTACCGGAATATCTGCCGGGGAGAATGCCTTGCATTTTGCTTCGGCTGCCGTTTTGTTGGTGGTCATAAGGACCATTAAACATAAAAGGAATCGGGCCTCAACACTCAACATGCCTTTATAGATTGCTTGAGTGCAACTCAAAGGGAGCTCACGACCCCTTGAAAAGCGTTACACTCAAGAAAAATTCGCCTTATTGATGAGCTTTTTGCCTGCATGATCAAATCAGCAAATCTTTTTATTCCGGATTGCATTCAAGATGACACCGAGGAGTCGAGGAAGAAGCGACGCAGACATACTTCTGGCGCATGTCTCTGCGCCTTCGCTACGCTC
>CAYNVT010000187.1:0-5751 GCA_964400685.1 uncultured Bacteriovoracaceae bacterium
AGGCATTTCCGAAAGCGGCTATCGCCTTGCCATAAATTCGGGGCCTGACGGTACGCAGATTGTGCCCCATCTGCATGTGCACATACTAGGCGGCCAGCTGCTTGACGCTAAACTTGGCTGATAACCCTATTCGATATTGACGATCAGTCCATGCACATGCTCGCCTTCGGGATGAGACGGCAGGTATGGATAATCGGGCCCTTGGCTTAATTTACCGGTAATTCTTGCATTAAGGCTGCATGAGCCCGCTGCCCTGGATATGGCTTTCATGAGTTCATATATCCCGAACCTGGGGCTGTATGATGTAAGGGCGAACATCATGCCTCCCGGCTTAACCCTCCTCATTGCCTGGGAAAAGATACTGTTATAGTCTTCGGGCCTTGAAAACGGCGGCGGGTCACATATAACGATGTCGTACTGAGAAGATTCCCGTGAAAGGAATGCCGGGACATCCTCCCTCTGATGATGCCACACAAAAGAACTGATGGAATTTGCCTCCATGTTTCTTTTCAAAATGGACTGGGCCGATATGGAATTATCCACTGAAGTGACGGATGAAGCCCCGGCAAGACTTGCCGAAAGCGAAAACCCGCCTGTATATGAAAAAAGATCCAGCACGGATTTGCCTTTTGAGATTGACCTGAGAAGCGATCTGATGGGCCTGTATTCCATATAGAATCCGGTCCTGTCTCCTGTCTTTACATCAATGAAAATTCTGCTGCCTTCCTCCTTGACTTCAAGGTCTCCTTCGGGCAGTGTTCCAAAAATCGGGCCGGACTGCATATCGAGGCCTTCAGCCTTCCTGGATTTGGCATCCGATCTCTCGTGAATAGTACAGCCGGGATAATGTGATTTGAATATGTCAATGATATCATCCCTTAATTTATCCATGGCCATGCATAAAAACTGGAGGACAATGACATCGCCATACCTGTCTGCAACGAGTCCGGGCAGCCTGTCACCTTCAGAGTTTATTATCCTGTAACATGTAGTCGCCACGGGAATTATCTGTTTGCGGAATGAGATTGCCTTATCAATCCTTCCGGCAAACAGCTCTTTTCCGATATTATCCCTTCCGAGAGTAATGACTCTGACTGCAATCTGGGAATAGGGGTTGTAAAATCCCTGGCATACAAACCGGCCTGTCGAATCCAGAACCCGGCAAAGGTATTTATCCGAATGAGAATCGACCTTGTCAACCGCACCTGCAAAAATCCATGGGTGGCCTGAAAGTATCGGCTGTTCCTTATTTTCCTTGATTCTGACAATAAACATGGGTTGCCTCTAACACATCTCAACAGGCGTTGCCAGCATCTTTAATCCTTATCGGAGGGTATGAAAGAATAAAGTCTGCAAGCTTTGCCACATCGCTGAATCCGAATCTGGGGATGTCTACGCCCGGATCGGCATCACTCACTATGCCGATAAAACCACCCTCAAATTCCCTGCAAAGCGGAAGCTCGTAAACAGAGGGGTTGTAGACTTCGATTTTCGGAAAGGGTCCGCTCTTGTAGCCTTCGAGGAGTACGATATCCATACCCTTTCCCGCCATTTCGGCAATTTCAAGAGAGGTTTGTTCCGAATCGTCATACATCATCATCCCGTGAGGTGAGAATATCATGATTCTTGATGCGCCGCTCTTTCTGTATTTGTATGTGTCCTTTCCTTTTATGTCAAATTCCGGCATGTGGCTTGAGTGTTTTACCGCCGCCACCTTAAGGCCCCGTCTTGTAAGTTCCGTTATCAGGAGTTCGATGATATAAGTCTTGCCCGACCCTGAGCTTCTTGCCACGAAAGATATGATTTTAACGTCCATTGGCGCTGATTATCCGGTCATGGTGTCAAAATCAACATATTTTTGTTCTCGCATCATACAGCTTGAAGTATCAGACATTTGAGATAGGCGGTTTCAGGCATTGCCAGCAGGACCGGATGGTCGAGGGACTGTCCCCTCGATTCGAGAAGCCTCAATTCCTTTCCGGCAGATACTGATGCTTTAAGGATGACATCATGAAAGTCTTCGGAGCTCATGTTGTATGAGCAGGAGCAGCTGACAAGGATTCCGCCCGGCTTCAAGGCAAGCAGCGCACGGCGGTTAATGTCGATATATCCCTTCAATGCATCAGGCAGGTCTTTTTTTGATTTTGCAAATGCCGGAGGATCCAGGATTATCATGTCCTGAGAATTGCGGTTTAATGATTTAAGAACATCAAGGGCGTTGGCCTGAACATACTCACAGTCGAGGCTATTGATGGATGCATTCTTTCTGGCGCGCTCAACAGCAAAGGGCGAACTGTCAATGCCTGTTACGCTTGAAGCCCCTGCAGATTTTGCGACGAGCGACCATGCCCCGTCATAACAGAAAAAATCAAGAACCGATCCGTCCTGGACATATTTGCGCAACGCTTCCCTGTTGTCTCTCTGGTCAAGAAAAAGGCCGGTTTTCTGGCCGTTCATGACATCGACATTAAAATCAAGGCCGTTCATACTGACGGATATTCTCTCAGGAAGACTACCGTAAGCAATGTGCTTTTCCTGAGGCAGACCTTCCAGAAGACGCGCCCTTGAATCGTTTCTGAAGACGACGGCATGAGCGTTGAACAGTTCAACGATGCACCCACTTATTATTTCCTGATATTCGGATATACACCTGGTATTTGCCTGACAGACATAAACATCACCGTATCTGTCAAGAATAAGACCGGGGAGACCGTCAGATTCACCGTATATAATCCTGCAGGTGTTGCTGCCGGGATAAAGCTTTTTCTTTCTTTCCGAAGCTTCAGCTATACGCTTCGAAAAAAAATCCTTTTGAGGGGGTTCCTCTTTTTCCGAAAACATCCTGACTGCGATAAGGGAATGTGGGTTTATGTACCCGGTCCCGAGAAAGGCTTCTTTATATGAATAAATCCCGGCCCACCCGGGAGAGAAGGCTTTCAAAGATTCTGATATCTCATTGCTGAACACCCACTTATGGCCTCTTGCAAGCCTTTTTTCGCACCCCTTTTTAAGCCTGACGATCTGCATAAATGATACCCCTGATCTGTTTTAAAGAAGGCTATTCCAAAAGAATCAGCGGTGCAAGGCTATTGATAAGAAGAACTTAGCGAAAGGGGTTGCTGTTAATATCTTATTCGAACTCCGCTCTTGTTTTGATACTGTTTTCAGCTATAATGAAATATATCAAGGTGTGTCATAAGTCATAATAAACAGTGGGGGGCGCATGGAATTAACTGAGGATAACAGCATGGAAAAAAGAAAACATCAAAGAAAGCAGGCAAGACATCTTGCGCTCGTGAAGATCGGTTCAAATCTATTCGGTAGAGGCTATACCAAGGATATAAGCGTATCAGGCATCTGTCTTGAATCGGTAAGCATATTCAGGCTTATAAAACCAGCAAGGGTAAACGATCTTGTAGGTCTGTCAATATCGGCCCAGTTTGCAGAGTCTCAATTGACTGTAACCGGCACTGTGGTGCGGGTAAATTCACAAAAGGGCGAGACCGCAGTTTTGATCAGCGAAACAACCGATACCCCCCTGTGGGAAGGCATGTGCGTTTAGTATAGAACGTTTTTTATTCCTGGCTTTGCTCTGCAGGCATATTAAATGTAATCACTTTAATCACTTGAATTGCCTTTTTAAAAAAGGCAATAATCCCAAATTATTCAAGAACTGGGAAACGGAGGAACACATGTTGCTCGGATATATTCTGACGGGACTGGGTTATACGCTGCATATTCTTCTCAATGTATATATGTGGGTAGTCATTATCGGCGCCCTTTTGTCATGGGTAAATCCCGATCCCTATAATCCAATCGTCAGGTTCCTGCGCTCGGCGACAGACCCCTTGTTTTTCTTCATCAGGAGAAAGCTACCTTTTCTAAGGGCAGGCGGTATAGATTTTTCTCCAATTGCCATTATTGCGGCCATATATTTCCTTGATTATGCTCTGGCGGGATATCTTATTGCACTGGGAACCCGCATGAGAATAGGATTTTAGGAAAAACCATATGGCCGACTGGCTTAAGCCAAGGGGTGAAAACATCCTGATTTCAGTCAGGGTTCAGCCGGGCGCCTCAAAAAATTCCGTTACCGGCATCAAAGAAGATTCTCTTAATATTAAACTCTGCTCACCCCCTGTTGACGGCAAGGCCAATGATTCGCTTATAAGTTTTGTTGCGAAAAGGCTCGATGTTTCAAGGTCGTCAATTCAGATAATCCAGGGAATAAAGAACAGGAAAAAGCTGCTTGAGGTATCCGGGGTGTCGATGTCGGACGCTGAAAGAGCGCTTACCCCGTTACCTTGACCCCCCGGTATCCGAGCAGATGCAGCTCTTCGGCAATGTCTTCTATATTGCCGCCTGAAACCCTGAAGTGATGGATCGTATCTTCTTCATTCAAGGACATGCCGACACTTATTATATAGCCGCCTTTAGCCTCGATTATAGAGACAACTTCGTCAAAAGACCCATTTACCTGTTTGAGAATGACGTCTATTCTGGAGCCGCTCTTAAGAACACCCATAAGATCGATGAAGGCCTTGAGAATGTCAATTGTCGTAAGGATGCCCAGAACCTTGCCTTTTTCTACGACAGGGAGAGAGCTGACCCTCTGTTCGTATATAATGCGTGAGGCTTCTTCGAGTGTCGTTTCCCGGGTGACTGTGACCGGATTTTTCATCATAATATCGCCGACACGCAACGTCTCTAGCATTCCGGTAAGTATCGCCTGCTTTACATCAGTCGATGTGATAAGGCCGGCAAATTTGCCTGCATCGACAACCGGAAGGTGTCTTACAGCCTTTTTTTTCATCAGGGACAGGGCCTTAAGAACGCTCGAATCTGAGCCTATCGTGACGACGTTCTTTATCATCCAGTCATTAACTCTCATAAGAACCATATATCAAATTTTTGTCAGTTTGAAAAACCATTAAAAGAATACGTGCGCAAGCCCGTTCATGCTGATATATTACCGATATGGCGGCAGCAGTATTAGTGGGGCTTCTTTCCGGTTTTCTGGCCGGTCTTGTCGGTATTGGCGGGGGTTTCATATTCGTTCCCCTGATCATGACCGTATACGGCAACATCGACATCCATAAGGCAATCGCGACATCAAGCGGCTTTGCCGTCGCCGCCGGCTTAAGCTCTTTTATAACCCATATGCGAAAAGGAGCCCCTTATGTCGATATAATGGCATTGTTCCTTGCAGGAAGTCTTGCCGGAGCAATAGCAGGCCCGCACATCTCATTGATGATTTCCGCAGACATATTGACTAAACTCTTTGCCGCCATTGTTTTTCTGCCTGCTCTCATGCGTGCTCTCAGGTTTACCCTCAAGCCCAGGACCGCATATATTATAATTCTGGGGTTTCTGATAGGATGCTTTTCATCCATGTTCGGAATTGGAGGAGGAATCCTCCTTATGCCGGTACTCATACAGGCATTCAATCTAGATATCAGGAGGTCCCTTACAACATCGGCGCTTTTTATTGCAATCAACTCGACCATCGCCACAACGGTATACGCCATCAGAGGTTTTGTCGCCTGGGATATACTTCTTCTTGCCGCCCCTGCGGGAATTGCAGGGGCCTTCTTCGGTGCAAAGGCCTCCCAGAGGCTTAAACCGGCATATATCAGGGCTATCCTGATAATGATAATGCTGGGGGTCGTTGTGAAAATGCTGCTTGAATAGCCGCTATTGGCGTATATGCCTTATGAGCACGACTTCTTCCGGTCTTACATTATATGAAGC
>CAYNVT010000188.1:0-5564 GCA_964400685.1 uncultured Bacteriovoracaceae bacterium
TGCTCCCATGGACCGAAATCAAGCCTTCCGTTCGTGACGGCCACAACCACTTCTCGTCCCATGACCTGTCGTTTGAGGTGGGCGTCTCCGTTGTCCTCACCGGTCCTGTTGTGGCGGTAGAAGCTTACCGGTTCATGGGGCGCCAGCTTTTCGAGCCAGTCCATATAGTCTGAATGAAGCCCGCTTTCATCGTCATTGATAAAGACCGAGGCGGTTATATGCATGGCGTTTACCAGACAGAGCCCCTCGGTGATGCCGCTTTCTTTGAGGGCCTTATTAACATCCGGGGTTATGTTTATAAATTCCATCCTCTTTAATATATTAAACCACAGTTCTTTTCTGAATGACTTCATTTCCATCTCCTCTTATATCAGTCGGGAATCTCAGTGACCGGCAAGACAAAAATACCTCGCCCGTTCATCTTCATGCTCCTGCCCTTCATGCCGAACTCCGTGATGTAGAGGAAATCGGGGCGGAAACCCGGTCCTTTGCCGAACTTGCATGATGACGGGGCCTTCAGTTCGCCCGGGCTGTATCCTGCCGTAACTATGCCGTCCTTCACGCTGATTATAGCCATCTCCGAGTTGAAGCACAGCCACACGGTCCCGTCCTCTGCGATGTCGAGGTCGTCGAATATCTGCAGTTTCCCCGGTGAGTAAAGGACCGTTTTCCCCATTGTTTTCATGTCGACTGACATGAGCACACCGTTCAGGTTTGTCACGTACAACCTGGACTCGTCAGGGGAAAAGGCCAGCCCGTTCGTTATGCCACTTGTTTCGATGAAAACTTCGGGGTTCATGAAACTTGAGTCATCACCGATTTTCGCACGCAGCACACGCCCTTTGGGGTTAAAGAAAGACAGGTTTGAAGATGCGATATACAGATAGCCGCTCCTGTCCTGCGCCATTCCGTTTAGGCCCTCAATCGGTGACGAAAGAGGTGTCATGCTCGTAAAGTCGCTGCTTATGCGGCAAATCCTGCTATCGCCCTTCTCGTCCATGACTCCCGCATAGAGCATGCCGTCTGAACCGACCTCCACGTCGAGGCACATTTTCCCTATCTTCTTTTGGTCGGCAATCCTGCCCTTGAACGGATCATCGGTGGGGACCACGCGGTATATCATCCCGTCGAGGCCTGTTGCGAACATGTTGCCTGCACCGTCGAACGCCAGGTTCTCAACCCCGTGCATGCCTGAAACATAAGGCCTTGTCCAGGGCTTGTCCTGGTCTGTGCGCATTATCTTCAGTCCGCTCGAACATGCGGTCAAATAAAACAGGATAATAAGAAAGATTGTAAAGGTCCTGATCCTCATTTTTCACCACCCAAATATTTAATAGAATTGTATTCGTTATAGCCTGCTTCTTCAAACAAATATTTCTTGATGATTGATCTTGACATATGAAATCCATAGGTATTATTAATCGGTAACTGGTAATACCAGTTGCCAACAGGCCATAAATCAAAAAGGAGAAATTATATGTCGGATTACAATGTCATCGTAATCGGGGCAGGTTGCGGCGGGCTATCGGCAGGGGCGCAGCTTGCAAAGAACGGAAGGAAAGTGCTTGTACTGGAACAGTCGGAAAGAGTCGGGGGCTGCTGTTCTACCTATGAACAGAATGGATACAAATTCGATATAGGCGCGTCCATCGTGGAGGCCCCGGAACTGCTCAACAGGGCGTTCGGGCGGCTGGGGACAACCCTGGAGAAAGAGGTCGACCTGATCGAATGCGATCCCATCTATACGGTCATCCTGGGAGACGGAAGCCGCATAACCATTCCGAAATCGATGGCCGGAACAGAAGATGCTATCCGTGCTCTTGAACCGGACGACGTTAACGGCTGGCGCAAATACTCTACTCTCATGGACAACTTCAGGAACACGCTGAATGATTTCTTCACCAGCCCTGTCCTTACGCTTTCAGACATGGGAAAAATCGTGAAGGATTCGCCCGCCATGCTGAAATACGGCTCGCTGTTCGTTTCGAGCTATCAGGACGTTTTGAACAAATATTTCAAAAACAATAAAGTCAAGGAATCAATGGCTTACCAGACTTTCTTCATAGGTCTGCCGCCTGAACTATCGCCGGGCATATTCGCCGTCATACCGTTTCAGGAGCATGACGGGCTGTATTATGTGAGAGGCGGCATGATAGGAATTCCCGAGGCCTTGAGGCGCTGCGGCGAAAAAGAAGGCATGGAAGTAAGACTCAAGACAAAGGTGAAGAAGGTCATAATACGAAACAAACGTGCTGTTGGCGTCAAACTCGAAGACGGCACCGAGATATCAGCGGATGTTGTCATCTCTGACATAAACGCGCGTACTCTCTATCTGGACATGATCGGAGAAGAGCAGCTGCCGTGGCTGGCTCGCATCGGTATAAAAAGCTATGAAACCGCCATTGCTGTGCCGATGCTCTATCTGGGGGTCGACTATACTCCGCCGCTCAATTCGCATCACACGCTCGTAACCGTTCCGATGGAGGAGATGAACGATTTCTGGTGGACCGACTACCGTACCGGCGGATTCACGAAGCGGCAATTCGCAATCGTCAGCTGGACTTCGCAGTCTGACCCGAAACTCGCCCCCAAAGGAAAGCATGTGCTTATCCTCACACTCCCGCCGTCACTGAGGACATGTGGAAACAGGTCATGGGATGATGCAAAACAGGAAATGATAGAAAAATACATTGATTTTTATTCAAAGCGTGCCATACCCGGACTGAAGGAGCATGTGGAAGTTGCCGAACTGGCTACTCCTCTTGATTTCGAGCGCAGGCTCGGATTGCCTGACGGAGCAATTTATGCCCTCAGGCAGGATATGCTGAATGAAACTGTGCTGCGACCGGCTGCGAAATCGAAATCTCTCGAGGGACTTTATCTGGTCGGCGCATCAACGCATCCCGGAGGTGGAGTCCCGACGACTATCGCTTCAGGAATAATCGCTACTGATTTGATCGAAAAATATGAGAAAAAATAGTTGTCAGTGGTGAGTGGTAAGTAAAAATCAAAAAACAACCATATTGAAAAAGGAGATAAGAGATGAAAAAAATATTATGCCTGGGCATTATAGGAGCGGGAGCATATGTATATACAACGCTTACAGACTCTAAAAAGCGCTTCATAAAAGATCTTGTGAGGCAGATACCTTTCCTGGTCCCGCGCTACTTTGTATAAGGCGGGTAAGCTATGGCTGACTATGATGTAATCGTAATAGGAGCAGGCAACGGCGGCGTATCATCAGGCGCATTGCTTGCAAAACAGGGCAGAAAGGTCCTGGTGCTTGAGCAGAGCAAAAGTATAGGCGGCTGCTGCTCCTCATTTACTAAAGACGGCTACACCTTTGACGTGGGCGCATCGATTGTCGAGGTTATCAAACCGATAGAACTCGCATTCGAGAAGCTGGGCACAACATTTCAAAGAGAGGTTGACCTCATAGAATGCGACCCGGTGATGACAATCATTGACCGTGACGGCAGCAGGATAACCTATCCCCGCTCAATCGATAAAACGGCAGAGGCCATCTCGGCGGTTTCCCCATCTGACGGCAAACGCTGGTATCAGTTCGTCAAGCTGATGAGTGAATTCACCGATGTGGCATTGAACGCTTTTTTTACCGAGCCTGCCGATTCCTTGACCGATATGGCAAAGATGTTCGCCAAGGACCCGAGATTTTTCAAGTTCATTCCCCTGTTCGTGAAAAGCTATCAGGACATCATGGAGAAATACTTCAAGGATGAGAAGATCCTCAAGACAATGGGATACCAGTCGCTTTATTTCGGCCACCCGCCTGCCATGATACCGGGAATGTTCGCGCTTATCCCCTATACCGAACACATGGGCGTCTATTATCCGAGAGGCGGTATGATACAGATACCGGAGGCCTTCAGACGTTGCGGCGAAAAGCTTGGCATGGAGGTAAGGCTGAATACGCTCGTCAAGAAAGTTGTTGTGAAGAACGGAAAAGTCGAAGGCGTAAGGCTTTCCGACGGGACTGAAATCACTTCAACCCTTGTGGTTTCAAACATCAATGTAAAAACTCTTTACCTTGATCTGATCGGCGAAGAACATCTGCCGGGCCTGGTGAGAAAGGGTATTAAGAGCTACAAATATTCAAAGGGCGTACCCATGATATATGTGGGGCTGGATTACAAACCGCCGCTCGATTCCCATCACAGCCTCATCGCAGTGACCCCGCAGGGCGTCAATGACTACTGGTTCAATAACGTTGAAAAGGGCGTGCTGCCGGAAAAGAACTTCGGCCTTATCTGCTGGCCGACACATGCTGACAAGTCCCTGGCGCCCGAAGGCCATCACGTGCTGAACCTTATCCCCGAGGGATTTTATCGCCTCAACGGCACGAACTGGGACGAGGAAAAGCCTCGCTTTGTCGAACGTACTCTGAAGGCGCTGGACAAATTCGCGATCCCGGGGCTGATGGATCATATAAAGGTTATCGAGTGCACGTCGCCGCTTGATTTCGAGCGCAAGCTGCTTCTGCCTGAAGGTTCGATTTATGCGCTTCAGCAGGATTTGCCGGCCGCTGCGGCGTTCAGGCCCAATGCCCGCTCAAGGGCGATAAAGGGGCTTTACCTGACAGGTTCGTCAGCTCATCCGGGTGGTGGTGTTCCCACGACAATCGCTTCGGGATATATTGCATCTAATCTGATAGAGAAATACGAACAGTAAGGAAGAAAATGAAAGAACTTTTAAAACCGTTAAAGACAGAAAGCCTCAAAGAGGTATTCATTTCGCGTTTCGAAGGGCTTATCCTGTCAGGGAAGTTTTCTATAGGGCAAAAGCTCCCTTCCGAAAGGGAGCTCGCCCTTCAACTCGGTGTAAGCCGTCCGGTTGTTCATGAAGGGCTCGTTGATCTTGCATCAAAGGGGCTTGTCTCTCTCAAGCCCAGGGTGGGCGCTGTTGTGAGCGACTACAGAAGGGAGGGTTCGATAACCATATTGAACTCTCTTCTCAATTACCATCAGGGCAGGCTCAGCCCCGAACTGCTTCAGGGCATGATGGATATGCGTAAACTCATGGAAATGGAGACCGCGCGCCTTGCAGCCCTCAACAGGAAGGAGGAGCATCTTGCCGAACTGAGGGTGCTTGTAAGGGAAGAGGCGATGCTCAATCCCAAAGATATAGACAGGCTCATTGAAATGGATTTCAGGTTCCACCATTTGATAGCAATGGCTTCGGGAAATGTGATATATTCTCTTTTCCTTAACTCGCTTAAAGAGGTCTATACGAATCTTTCAAGCGAATTTTTCGCCGACACGGGCATGGCTCCGGTTGTTTCTGATTTTCACTTAAGGATGCTGGAAGCGGTGGCAAAAAAAGATGCGAAAAAGTCTATGGCGATCATGAAACAGATACTCGATCATGGAGAGGATAGGCTTAAGGCCGCCCTCAAGATATAAGGAGGAAGATATGGCAAGCGCAGCAGTGCAGAATAAGTTCAAGATCAAAGAACCCAGAGGCCTGTCACCCAGAATCACATGGCTGAGGGACTATTTCTTCAACGGCGTGAACAGGGCCTGGAACAATGAGTATACAGCCTGGAC
>CAYNVT010000189.1:0-5435 GCA_964400685.1 uncultured Bacteriovoracaceae bacterium
CACGCTATCCGAAAATAGAAAAGCGTCTGGAGCCAGTCCTTAGCCGCATAGAAGAGGTTCAATACTACCAGTACAGGCTCATTAAATTTTACATGGAGCATTACCGCGCGAACAGGTTCTCTCCCACGTCAGGCTATTTTCATTTCATGTTCATCGATCTGTCACCCCAGAGCTTTTACGGTATCTATGACTGGTGGGGGTATCCGAAGCCTGCGCTGAAGGCATGCCTTGAGTCGAATATGCCGGTGGCGATCCTGCTTGTTTTGAATAATGACAAATTAACAATTAAGGTTGTTAATGACACCCCGCACTTTTACCCGGACTGCACATGCCGTATATTCCTGAGCGGAGAAATGGGAGAAGACATCTTTTCGGACATGATCAGAATGGATATTCAGCCGGATTCGCTCGCCACAGTTCTTGAGAAGGAGATTGAATTGAACGGGAACATGAAATTCTCTGCGAAACTGGTCCTTTCAGATCATGACGGGAAAACAATTGCAGAGAACAGCTATGACAGTTTCGAACATCCCGTGCATCCCAAAGGCCATTTCATGAGGATGTCTCACGAACTTGGCATGAGGCTTTTCTGGGCATGATCATGGTCCCGCTGCTTAATCAAACCGGTTGATTTTTAACTAAGGCTGACTGGGGACCCTTACCGGTCCCCATTTTCTCTCACCCTTCTAGTCCACGTTAAAAACTGTGAACTGCTCCATCATGGAGTTTGTTATGAGTTCCGGGTCCTGGAATGACGGGTTGCCTTCGTCGTCCAGCTCTCCGATCTTGGTGTATTCCTTGATCACGAACGGGACGCCATAGCTGAAAAAGATATCCGGCCCATCCGTTATCTGGAAATGAAGATGCGGCCCTGTAGAGTTGCCGGAATTTCCGAGTCTGGCGATCTCGTCGCCAACATTTACCGCATCTCCCACGCCGACATTGATCGAGCCCGGTATGCAGTGGCAGTAAAATGCGTAATGCCCGCCTCCTATATCCAGCACCACGAAGTTGCCGCCGTATTCGAGCAGGGTGTGAAGGACTACGTCCTTCTGGTTTCCGTTGTTTTCAGGAAGCCCGTCCTGAACGAAAACGACTGTCCCGTCCGCTACCGCCAGAAGGGGAGAGTCGTAGTTGTAATAGTTCGTATTCACTGTGGGATCGCCGTTGCAGAAATTAGTAAGGTCGTCATTCATCTCTATCGAGTCGAAGGCATACCGCTCCGACGTGAAAAGCTCTCCATAGATGAATACGATGTTGTAGAAGTGGTATCCAAGAGTGGACTGGTTCATGTAGATCAGGTTGTTCCTCTTTATGGGCGATTCTATCACCAGCGGCGTTTCATTCAGCCTCGGCGCGAATGTTCCACCCCTTAGAGAAAACTCGTTGCCGCTCACCGTATCCCTGAAGGTGAGCTGGTTTGTAACCAGTCTTGGCGGCGTCTGCCCCAGAGGTATGGGGAGCTGGATAGACATGTAATAGCTCGTGAGCTTGTCAAATGTAACAAAGGCGTTTGCCGGCAGAGGGTCCTTGTATATCTTAGGCAGGTCTGCCTTTTCTATCACGAAGAGTTCTGCTCCGGTTTTGTAATCGAGAACGGTTATCTTCTGAAGCTCCAGTCCGTCTTTCTCATACTCCCAGGTCTTGAGGGTGTAGCCAATTCTCAGATACTTTTCCGTCCGGAAAGGGACGTCGCTGAAAGCAACCTCGATGCTTCCGGGGTTGTTGCTGCTGTTGCTGCTGCACGCCTGCAGGAACAGCAGCAGTGAAAATGCAATGACGGCCAATAGCACTTTTTTCATTCGGTTCTCCATTTTACAGCACAAATGATTTGCAGACGGTTCCGATGCATTTTCTCACGCATATGGCGTCCGCATACAGTTCATGTCGGCACACTGTGAAATTTCATAACATTTCCGTTAGATGCTGCAAATTTTCAGGTTGGGAAAGTTATGAAGGTGATGCCCTAATAGAATTCGTTTTTACGCCGATAACAATATTTATGCGTGATCCGTCATGCACCCTGAGAATGGAGGAGATATGCTGAAAAAATCCGGCGGAAAATTTAAAAACTTCAAGAAAAAACATGCTAGGACAACTCTGCTGGCAGCGGTCATCGTCTTGGCCGGGATGATGCTGATGTCGTGTTCATCAAGCTCTGGTAATGACCAGCCCGTCAATTCGTTCGAAGGCGGAAAACTCTATCTGAGCCCGTCCGGCGTATTCTATATAGCGGAACTCAACGGCACTTTCCACGAAATGGGCCGCCAGTACGGCGCTCTTTTAAAGGACCAGATACAGGAATTCTACAATAATGCCTTTGTAGACTACATGATGGGACAGAAGGGAAAAACTTATGAGCAGCTCGCCGCATATGCTCAGGATTACTATGGTTCACTTTCACGGATATCAAGGGACTATGTCGACGGCATGGCCGAGACGTGCGGCCTCACCAGAGAACAGACGTACATGCTTTCCTCGGGACTGCTGGGCCTTTTTGAAAACGGAGGATGCAGCAGCCTTTCGGCCTGGGGTGACTATACCCCGGACGGTCTGACCGTTACCGGGCGAAACCTCGACCTGCCGGCCGAAAACCTGAGGCGTTTCAGCAGATATTTCAATATCGTGGTCATGAACCCGACCGGTTTTCCGGCGTCTGTAGCCAACCTTGACTATATCGGCGGGCTCTTCTTCCAGACAGCGTTCAACAGTAAGGGCATATTTCTCGAACTCCAGAACGGCGAGAACGCAGACACCGCACACCCTGCAGGCCGGGAATTCGCAAACGACTCGCTGCTGCAGAGCTTATTCCTTAACACGACGAGCGGCGAGGTGGATGCTTGGTTCAACACGAACCTGCCGGATGCCGGTCTCATCATGAACGCGACATTCCCGGATCATGCCACAATCTACGAATGGTCAACTTTCAGGGTGGCGGCGAGAAACGCGGACGGGCTCATTTCGGCATCCAACGATTATATCGACCCGTCCTGGCACAGCTATTCCCAGATAAATTTCTTCGACGAATCAAACGAAGGCATCGGCTACACAGTAACCCGCCGGAAGAATCTCCTTGCCCTGGGAGAGGCGAACATGGGCGGAATACCCCCGGAGAAAATGATGGAAATCTTCGACACGTCTATTCCTGAAGGCGGCGCCACATTCCCCGAAGGCGGCTTTATAAAGACGATCTATTCCGTGGTGGTGAAGCCAACGGAGCTCAAGCTCTGGTTAAAGGTCCGCGAGTATTCTGACTGGGAAGAAATCGATCTTGGACGGTATTTCCACAATTGAAGATTTGACAAGCTTCCTTTGTTACCCCTATGGACCTGATAAAAAATGAAAGAGCGGGACCGGACCCGCCCTTTTTTGAACCTATTCTTTTCCCCCGGATTTTTCGGCTATTTCACCAAGGTATTTCGGCAGGTCGATACCGGCCATCTTCGAGACCTCGTGAAGCGGCGGCAGGCTCTTGACAAGTCCTGAAATGAAATTGGCGGTAGTGGTGTTACCGGATTCGTTCACCCCGGAATCCCAGACAGTTATCTTGTCTATCTTGAGGTTCTTTATTGCCTCGATTTGAAGCGATACGATCTCCTGAATCTTCTCGGTCATGAGAAGGGTTGCCAGCGCCTTTACATCGCCGCCGCAGCTCCTGACCAGTTCCTGATAGCCCAGGGCCTTACCTTCGAGCACTTGCCTTATACCCTTTGCTTCGGCTTCGTATTTCATCAGGATGGCGTCAGCTGATCCCCTTGCTTCTCGTCTCAATTTCTCAGCCTCGGCCTCGGCGGCTATCTCTATCTGCTTCTTCTCGATTTCCTTTTTGACGACCAGATCGGCATTCAGCCTTTCCCTCTCGGCATTGTACTGCGCCTTCTGTATCTCGACCTCGGCCTCTCTCTTTGCCACCTCGCCAACCCTGAGTGCGCTTGCCTGTTTAACCGCAAGCTCCGCATCGGCATTGGCAATATCCGCCTTGGACTTGTTCTCGCCGATAATAGCCTGGGCTTCCTGGCCCTGTACATAGATTCGCCTGTCGGCCTCAGCGGTTTTCTGTCCTTTCTGAGACTCGGCGACATTCTGTGCGACCTGTATCTCCTTCTCCTTCAGCGCCTCGGCTTCGCCGATCGTTGCCGAAGTCTCCTGCTGCATGACATAAACGCGCCTGTCCGCGTCGGCCCGTTTCTTTCCCTTTTCGGCCTCCGCAATGTTTTCGGCGACCTTAATCTCTTTTTCCCTTATTGCTATGGCTTCGCCGACAGAACCCTTCTTCTCCTGTTCGGCAACATCAATCTTTGCCTGGTTGAGCGCCTCGGATGCGGCCTTTTTACCTATCGACTCTATATAGTCAGATTCATCGGTAATGTCGGTTATGTTGACGTTTATAAGATAAAGTCCAACCTTGTTGAGTTCGGGAGTGACGTTCTTCCTGATCGCCTCGAGGAATTTTTCCCTGTCCTGGTTTATCTGTTCGATTGTGAGGGACGCCACGGTAAGCCTTAACTGTCCGAAGATGATTTCCTTTGCAAGCGCTTCCACCTGGGCCAGATTGAGCGTTAGAAGCCTTTCAGCCGCATTGGTCATTATTTCAGGTTCGGTACTTATACCGACGGTAAACGTGCTGGGTGCATTTATGCGGATATTCTGCATCGAAAGGGCGCGCTGCAGCGGTATCATTATCGTGAGCGGCGTAAGGTTAAGATATGAGAAGTCCTGAATCAACGGCCATACGAAAGCGCCCCCACCGTGAATGCACTTTGCGGACTGTCCCTCGCCTACTTTTCCGTAAACGACCAGTATCTTATCGGACGGACACCTTTTATACCTTGAGGAAAGGAAAATGATCGTTGAAACGATCAGGATGACAATTGCGCCAAGCGCCACAAGCCATACACTTATTTCGAACATATAAAAAAACCTCCCTTGATTTAATTTTTCTCAACTATGAGAACATTTGCGGAAATTCCGGTAACCTTTATGGGCGAACCGGTCAACAGCGGCGATGAATCGGCGGATCTGGCATCGAACTCCCTCAACCGGTTCTTCAGATTGATCTGCACCCTGCCGATACCGTTTTCGGGTATGTTCATATATACAGTACCCGTGCATCCCACGGCCTGATCAATGCCGATCGTTCCACTGGACTGGAGCTTCATGGCGGAGCTGAATATTCTGCCGATTATCCACACCGCGGCCAGGCCTGCAGCGGTGCCCCCTATGATCGCGATCATCGCGCCCGTGCTGGACTTGCTGTAAAGGGCGAAGCCGACGAGCCCGAACATCATGAAGAACGCGGTTATACCCTGCAGCGTGAGAAGCTTGAAGCTTGCATCGGTGCTGTCATGCGGTGCGTCGATGCCGTCATGTATGTCCGTGTCAAAATCATGGCTTATCCCCGCGAACTGAAGAATTATCCTTATCAGAAGGACAAG
>CAYNVT010000190.1:0-5324 GCA_964400685.1 uncultured Bacteriovoracaceae bacterium
ATGCCTGTTCTGCCAGCGCAAGTGCTCCGCATACACCCGACCTGTCGCCAAGCTCAGGCGGGACAATGTACTTATCCATTTCATCAAGTATCATATGGTGCCTGACATATCCGTTAAGAAGACCACTTACACGGAACCGGATCATTTCAATCAGGCCCGGAGTCTTCATTACTCCGCCGCCTGCAATAATTCTCTGTGGTGAAATCATTAATGAATAGCACGCAAATGCATGAGCCAGATAATCAGCCTCCAACACCCAGCCCGGGTGCCCTGCCGGTAGATCCGAGGCCCTTTCAACTCCCCACCTTTTTTGAATGGAAGGGCCTGATGCCAGCCCCTCGAGACAATCCCCGTGATATGGGCATATGCCGTCAAACGGGTCCCTTGAACGATCATGAGGTATGAAGATATGACCCATTTCAGGGTGAACCAGACCGTGCATGATATTTCCTGCAGCCATACCGCCGCCCCCTATTCCGGTTCCTACAGTTATGTAAATAAATGTATCCAGCCCTCTTGCAGCCCCCCAGCGAAATTCTCCCAGAGCGGCACCATTCACATCTGTGTCAAACCCGACTGGAAGATTGAATGACTTTTTCAAGACCCCTGCGAAATCGAACATCTGCCATCCGGGCTTGGGCGGTGTTGTCGTAAATCCGTAAAGTTCAGACTCACTGTTCAGGTCAACCGGACCGAATGAAGCAATGCCGATGGCTGAGAGAGGCGTCTTTTCATGAATGGCCCTGAAATATTCAATCACTTTAGGCAATGTAACATCAGGGTGCGCCGTAGGTATTATTGTCTGATCGATAATGCGGCCTTCTTCATCACCGACAGCACAGCAGAACTTGGTGCCGCCCGCCTCTATCCCACCGAACAAAACACTGTTCATTGTCCCTCCGCACATTTGATCACTGCAAATCTGCAACCATTCGTTTTAATCATTCTTCTGAGGCTGAAAACCGTGAACAGCCCTGCGAACACGCATCCCACTATGCCGATCTTCATCCTGGCCTGCATATACTCTCACTGTTCAGCTTAACAGACCTATCCCAGCATAAATAAGCAGTATGATGCCGCCTGCCACAGAAACAAAATACAGTGTAGAAACCCATCTGGGAACAAAAGCGGTCTGTTTCTCCACGGCCGATATTTTGTCCCTGAGCGCCTTTTGAATCTCCTCGGGAGACCTTTTTTCAAGAATCATACGCGCCCTTATTCGTCTGAGCTGTCTGACATCCTGTCCTTTGGTAAGCCTCAGTTTAAGGCCCCATGAGAAAAACGATATGAATGCAAAGAAAAGCGCTACTATTGTTAACAGGATGCTTCCCCTGTCGAACATCATGACCGCAGCAATACAGCAGATAAGAAAACCGAGAAAACCGCTCATTTCTTTACCCTCCCGATGATTGTCTACTGATAGTGCAATTCCGCCATAGCTTCAACAATTTCTTGACCATAATGACGGATATGTCTATCAATAGTTATGGAAAACCTTAAATCATTGATAAAAGACCCGATTCATTCACGCTCCATTACAATAAAAACCTATCGCATCGATGATAATGCGATGATTGTTGAAGGAAGGCTGAGGGACGACAGGCTGACTGAAACCTATTCCATGACAAAGGGTGAAACCATGCCGGTCGGCGTGATCCACGACATGACTATAAGGCTCCTTGTCAGGGACGATAAGGGTATGAATATTGAGAAAGTCGAGGTCGAATTGACTCATGTACCCAGACATGACTGCATAAGGGTTCACGACTCACTTGACGGTCTTGTGGGGCTCAGAATAGCCCCCGGGTTTACCGGCATGGTTAAGAATAAATTCGGCGGTCCGAACGGATGCGCACATCTCAACAGCCTGCTGCTCTCGATGGCGTCCGCAGCAGTACAGGGCTGGTGGACAAACAAGGCCGGGAGCCCGGATGCCCTGAAAAAGGCCAGCGTCAATATGGATAGAAGATTTTTAATCGACACCTGCATGATCTGGAAAAAAAACGGTGATCTGGCAAAAGCTGCAATCAGAGCACTTGAAGCCGACAATGAGGCGGGTGACTGAGGCATGCCGGTAATAGGCGGCAGGGCGCATAATCCCGATGCGGCTGAAAAGGTGGCTGCACTCGGTTATTCCTTTGCTGAAATCTCGGTTAAAACACCCGAAGACCTTAAGGCGGACATCGGCAGGCTCCTTTCAATCAAGGAAAAGTACGGCAACGGCTACATGGGCCATTTCCCCAATGAAGACCACCCGATCAAGCCTGAAGTTCTGAAAGAAATATTTCTTCCTAAGATAAAAGGCATCCTCGACATATGCCCTCAATTGTCCATCACCAAATGCACCCTTCACTTCTGGATGGATAAAAGGTGGATCGATCCTGCTATCGCAAATGCAAAGGTCCCAATTTTAAAAGAGCTTGTCGAATATGCCTCATCTTGCGGCGTAACCGTGTGCATGGAAAACCTGAGCGAGCGTTATGAAAGCTTCATGCCTCTTTTCGACGAAATACCTGAGCTAAAGATGACCCTTGATATAGGCCATGCCCAGCTGCTTTCTAAAACCAATTCGTCTTTCGACTTCATCAGATACTGTTTCGAGAAGATCGATCATGTTCACGTGCATGACAACAGAGGAGGCACTAGACTTGAAGACGACCTGCACCTGCCGCTGGGACAGGGCCTGATCGATTACGGGAAGATTTTCACGGAGCTTAAAAACAAAGGCTATGATTCTACAATGACAATGGAATTGAAGCCCGAGGAATTAAAAGAAACAGAAGCCGAAATAAGAAAGTATTTTTAAGTTGTTCTTTAAGATACCAATCGCAATAACGGATTATTCCCGGTTCAGAGCCTCCCGGATCCTGGCGGATAGCACCTGCATTGAAAATGGTTTCTGGATGAAGTGCACGCCCTGGTCCAGCACGCCCTGGTGGGCGATGACATTGGCCGTATAACCTGACATGAACAGGCGCCCTATATCGGGATAGATGGACATGAGGTTCACAGCCAGTTCGCGGCCGTTCATCTCTGGCATGACAACGTCGGTCATAAGCAGGTCGATCCGGCCTGAGTGTTCCCGGGCCAGACGGATGGCCTCCCCAGGTGTGGCGGCCACTATCACGGTGTAGCCCATGCTCTCGAGCATCAGTGTAGTCATCTTCAGAATGGCCGGCTCGTCCTCCACCAGCAGAATGGTCTCGCCGCATGCCGCCGGTGCCGGATCCCTTTCCTGTTCAGGCCCGGTGGTCGCCCTGGCCGCATACAGCGGCAGGTAGATTTTGAAGGTCGTTCCGTGGCCCGGCTCGCTGTAAACGTTAATAAAGCCTTTATTCTGCCTGACTGCGCCGTAGACCGTAGCCAGACCCAGGCCGGTGCCCTTGCCTATATCCTTGGTGGTAAAAAAAGGCTCGAACAGATGACTGAGCGTCCCGGCATCCATGCCGCAGCCGTCGTCGCTTACGGCCAGCATTACAAACTCTCCGGGAATGAAGCCGTCGTGGTCGGCGCAATAGGCTTCATCAAACGAGACGCTGTCCGTTTCGATGGTGATTTTGCCCGTGCCCGCAATGGCGTCCCTGGCATTGACGCACAGGTTGGCCAGGATCTGGTCCATCTGCGATGGGTCGATGAAAACCGGCCCGATATTGCTGCCCGGCATCCAGGCCAGGTCGATATCCTCGCCTATGAGCCTCCTCAGCATCTTGAGCATGCCCTCCACAGTCTCATTGAGGTCGAGCACCCTGGGTGCCACGGTCTGCTTGCGGGCAAAGGCCAGGAGCTGCCGTGTCAGGTCTGCGGATCGTTGTGCCGCCTTCTGTATTTCTTTCAAGTCGGCATATAGCGTCTCGTCCGGCCCGACTTTGAGCAGGGCCAGCTCAGCATGGCCCAGGATTGCCTGAAGCATGTTGTTGAAATCGTGCGCCACACCACCCGCCAGCCGGCCAACCGATTCCATCTTCTGGGACTGGGAGAGTTGAGTCTGGAGCTTCTCCTTTTCCTCTTCAATACGCTTGCGCTCGGTGATGTCCTGAATGACCCCCACAACTCTCAGCGGATTACCGTGCTCGTCATGTTCAAGCTCAGCAATGGATGTAATAATTCTTGATTCAGAGGAATTTCTGGGGATGATTTCAAATTCCAGATCATATGGCTTGTCTGCCTCGATCAGATCAACCAATGCCTGATGAACTCTCTCTCTCTCAGGAATGCATTTTTCGACTTCTTCAGTTGAAAAATTCGACTGTGCGGGATCAAACCCATAGATGCGCTTGGCCTCGTCGGACCCCCAGAACTGGGTTGTCTGAATGTTGTATTCCCAGTTGCCGACATGACCGATCGCTTGCGCCTGGCGATAACGTGCTTCGCTAGTACGCAACGCCTCCTCCGACCGCTTGCGCTCGGTGATGTCGCGGGTCGTTGTCGTAAAACCCACGACCTCATCCCCCTGCCGGATGGGATGCATTGTGGACTCGAATACCAGTTTGCATCGATCAGGGAACGTCAATTCGAATTCGAATGAAAATGACTCTCCCCCCAGCGCACGCGCGTTCTTTTCCCTCCAGAACTCGCGATCCGCTTCGGGAAACAGGTCAATCGTGCAGAGGCCCGGATACAATTCCACATTGAACAGGCGGCGATAGATCTCGGCGCATGCTTTGTTGAAAACCACCAGACGCACTTCGCGGTCATACGAGGCAATGACGTCGGTGGTATTTGTCATGATCGCCTGAAGGTTCGCTTCGCTAATCCGTAACGCTTCCACCGCCAGCTTACGTTCGGTGATGTCCTGGAACGTTCCATGAACTGCTAGGCATTTGCCGTCTTTGCGAACCGCTCTCCCGATGGCATGGCACCATTTGATATTCCCCTTGGCCGTGCGAAGCCGAGCTTCGAAATTCAACGGTTTGTCCTCTTCAATGAGAGCCCGCATCGCCTCATCAATCGCGGGCCGGTATTCGGGAAGATAGTAGCTCACATGCTCATCCGGTCCCGGGGGGGGCTGGTCAGGTTCTATCTCGACAATATCGTAGGTGCCGCGCGTCCACCGTGCCTTTCGGGTGATTAAATCCATTTCCCAACCGCCGATTTTAGCGATTTGACCTACTTCGTTCAGCAGAGTCTCGTTCTCCCGCAGTTTCTCCTCGGCCCGCTTGCGCCCGGTGATGTCCTGGGCCGCGCCCCAGAGGCCAACCGTTTTGCCTGCCGAATCAACATCAACCTCACCCCGCACCCACATCCATCCATTGCTTCCGTCTTTTCTTACGGTTTCCAGTTCCAGCGTGTAAGGAATCCCGGTATCCCTGGTACGGGCCAGGGCC
>CAYNVT010000191.1:0-5097 GCA_964400685.1 uncultured Bacteriovoracaceae bacterium
CGACCCTGACATAGTTGCCTGTGGCATGGAGCATGTTGTGGCGCTTTGTCTGCTCGTCAACCCATACGTTCTGGACATTAATGGTTATGGAACCATCCTGTATTTTTCCGATCGCGTCACGGGCATTGATTATAAGATTCAGCATTACCTGGGTAAACTGCGTGAAATCCATCTTGAGGATCATATTTTCCTGAGGCATTTGCAGTTTCAGACTTATGTCTATGAACTCATCAAGAGCCTTCTTCACAGAGAAGTTCTGGATATTACCCGCCCTGTTGCTCGAGAGCATGAGTATCTTTGATATAAGGTCTTTTGCACGATTTGTAATATGGTCCATGTTATCAAGATATTTTTGTTTTTTATCCTCGTCGGACGACAGCCTCATCATGGCTATGTTTCCGATAATTCCTGTGAGAATGTTGTTGAAATCATGTGCAAAACCGCTTGACAGAAGCCCGATGGTTTCCATCTTCTGGGCATGAATCAGTTCGGCCTGCATTTTCTTCTTTTCGGTTATGTTGACAGCGGTTATGACCACCCCTCCCATCGGGCTTGCCGTAAGGGGGTAGATTATAAGATTATATATATTATTGTCAGGAAAGACTTCATCCACAATAAATTTCGATGATTTGTTTTCCCATGCCCAATTTATTGCTTCACTGAACTTTTCCATAAAAGGGCAGACATCAGTTAACCTGTGTCCGTTCAGCTCGCTCAATGAAACCTGAAGGATATGCTCGGTAACGGGATTACTGATTTCAACAATTCCGGAGCTGTCAAGGCAGATTATCATATTGGGGCTTGATTCAATGATGCTTTTCAAATGGTTCTTAAGGTCGATTATGGTTTCCTGGGCTTCCTTGATATCATTAATCAGCTGGGCGTTGTACTGCATCTCGAGAATTTCATCGCCTTCTTTTATTATGCTTCCGCTGGCGACAAGATACCCGGTTTCACCTGTCTTGGCCGTAACACGAAGTTCATGGCGCGTTGGCTGTCCAGACAACAGCTCTTTCCAGAACGTGATAAAATCTTCCCTGCTTTCAGGTGAAGAAATGACAAGGATGCTTTTCCCGATAAGTTCTTCCCTGCTGTAGCTCGAGACTTCCTCGACTTTTCTGTTCAGTTTTGTGATTATTCCGTACTTGTCGGTGGTAATGATCAGCTCATTGGCGTTTTCGAAAAGCGCCTCATAACTTCTCAATCTCTGAACCATGAGTTTATCATCCGACATAGTTCATTTTATCGGTAAACAAAGTTCAATACTTAATATTTTTTTTAATAAAATTGGAAAATTACATATTAAATATCATAAGGATAAATGACGAAGTTCTGACACATATTAATCCAACCCTGTGTTTATAAGCCTTTGTGACCGTTTCTGCCGATATGATCAGTAACCGCCATAATAATATCTGTCTAATTTTTTACTCAAGATATATCAGTTTTATCTCGATAATGTTTATTGGAGGAGTTCTGTGTCAAAAAAAGGCATACGTGAAATAACAGAGCAGATGCAGGATATAATCCTGGGACAGAGCGATGTTGTCAGATATGTCCTTTGCGCCCTTTTTGCAGGCGGCAACGTCCTGCTTGAAGGGGTCCCCGGCGTCGGCAAAACGCTGATAGGCCTGTCGCTTGCAAGGCTTCTTGACCTCAGTTTCAGGCGCATCCAGTTCACGAACGACCTTCTGCCGTCAGACATAATGGGGTTCCATGATTTCAGAAAGGGAATAGGCGAGCCCGAACTCATGAAGGGCCCTGTGTTCGCAAGCATTGTACTCGTCGACGAGATAAACCGCACTTCGCCCAAGACGCAATCAGCGCTTCTCGAGGCAATGGAGGAAAGGCAGGTGACAATTGACGGCATATCTTATCCGCTGCCTGAACCATTCATGGTCATAGCCACACAAAATCCCATCGAGGTGGCCGGCACATTCCCTCTGCCGGAAAGCCAGCTCGACAGATTCCTTCTGAAAATAAAGGTGGGCTACCCTCCTCTTGAACATGAAAAGCAGATTCTTCTGAGATCAATAGACCATAAGAAGGCGCTGAATCTGAAACCCGTAATCGGTATGGACCTCATTTCGGATATGATCGTTCAGGCCGCAGACATTAAGGTGCATGACGATGTGCTCGGCTATATAACATCCATCATCCGCGCCACCCGGGTGCACCCGAAGATAGAACTCGGGGTCTCTCCCAGGGGCGGACTGGCCCTTAAAAAGGCGGCTCAGGCTTTCGCATTCATCTCGGACAGGGATTACGTCACCCCCGCAGATGTCAGAAAGGTGAGCGTGCCAGTCCTTGCCCACAGGGTCCTGACACGGGGTGCCAGCTCTGAAAATGCCATAGAGGATATACTGCGTGAGGTTCAAGCGCCTCTTTAAACTGCTGAAACCGCCGAGAGGATTCAGGCTTACCAAGGCCGGAAGGGTGTTTTTCGTCTTTATGTTCGCCATAATAGTCGTGGCGATGATAACCGGGAACAACCTCCTGTTTCTGATACTCGCTTTCTTGCTTGCTTTCATGATCGTCTCAGGAGTCGAATCGGAAAGGAACCTGCGCCATCTCGAAATAGAGCGCGTCATCCAGAGTGAAATCTTTGCAGGCATTCCGGCCAGAATGGGATACCATGTCAAAAACCCCAAAAACAAATCTGTCAGGCTTGTCATAAGCGAACTGGGAAAAATTAATGTGGAAAGCCTGCCGAAAGGCCCAGGCGAGGTCGTCTTTACCGAATATACATTTCAAAAAAGAGGGAAAACAGGTCTCGGTGAGATAAAGATATTCACAACATTCCCATATGGCCTTTTTGAAAAATCCATAAGGTTCGATGCATTTGAGGACATCTTTGTATTTCCCAGACCCATTCCGGTAGTAAGCACTGCCAGCTCCGGCCTGGAAGGTATCGGCGAGGGGCGCGCCGCTGACAGCATATCGCATATCAGGCCATATGTGCCTGGTGACCCCGGTTCTCAGATCGTCTGGAAAAAGCTTCATCTGGGTCTTTTTTCAAGGGTCGTTGAAGGAGGCTCGGGACTTAAAGGCGTAGTCGTTATCTCACCGGGTGGAAATCTTGAAGAAAAGCTCTCAAAGGCCACCTACCTGATAAGCGAACTCTTTGTCAAAGGTGTGCAGTTCGGCCTCGCCGTGGGGTCTTACTACAGCGGTCTGGCTATAAGCAGGAAGCACAAGACTGACATTCTAAAACGTCTGGCCGTTATTGAACGTATAGGAGAACCGCCTGATGAAAGCCTCTATGGCGATGCGGCGCGCATTTATATCTGATATCCCGCTTTTAACGACCATCGTGTCCTTCTGCGGCGTTTTGTCGCTCACGCTTGCAGGCATGATGCCCTGGCCGATGCTCGCTGTTGCCGCCGTGATACACATCGCCGCCTATCTCTGGCTCTTTGAAAGAGAGATTCTTCCCTCGTATTTTTTCGGAATATTCATGGGGGCGGTTTTTCTGGGCGAATGCATCAGGATATTCTCGACAGGGAGCGAGGGGGTATTGCCGGCATTGAGAGACGTCATCCTCATTCTTGCCATGGGAAGGCTTATCCTTAAAAAGTCTGCCAGAGAAATATATCAGATCCTCGGGATCAGTCTGGCCGAATGCATACTTGCAACGGTTTTTACAATAAGCCCTGTGTTTCTGATAGGCCTGATGATAGACGCATTCCTTATCCCGGTTGTCCTTTATCTGCTGGACAGTTATGAATTTGAGAAGAAGGAGCCTTCATCGACTCCCGTTGTCAAACACTGGATATTGATATTTATCTCAATTATTGCGGTGAGCATTATCATGTTCTTTGTAATACCGAGGCCTTCATCGACGCTGTTATCAATGAACCTTATCAAAAAGCACAGGACAGGCTTTTCGGAAGAGGTAAACCTTGCGCGAGAGGGCAACCTGGAGCAGGACAGGGACATCGTCATGCGCATCGTCTGGAAAGATGGACGGCCTGGAAAAAGGATATATCTGTCCGGCGCAAGACTGGAGGTAATCGACAGGAGCGGATTCAAAAAAAGCCCTGCCCCGGTTGAGAGCATAGATTCATACGCAAAAAAAACTGACACGCTCACGATTTACCCTACGGGAATCGAAACAAAAAATGTCTTTTTCACATATTTTCTTGTCTCGACATCTCCTGCGAACGCGCACAGAGAAGGGGTAAACTATTACTGGAACAGGGATGTACCACCTGTTTACGATGTCCATATCAGCAGGGTGGAAGACACATCGGGAAAAAGGATTACCGATGTGCCGGAGAGCCTGATCAAAGTATCAGAACTCGGAAAAGAGATTGCAGGGACCGGCCCTGCAGGCATCAGGGTTCAAAGGATTTTTGAATATCTTGGTTCTCATTGCTCGTACAGCCTCGAAGGTATGCGGGTTCCTGAGAACAAGACCCCTGTCGAGGTCTTTCTCGAAAAAAGAAAGGGGGCATGCGAACATTTCGCGAGCGCAATGGCGGTTATGCTCAGGGGCGCGGGCATACCGTCGCGCGTTGTGACCGGCTTCCTGGTAACCGAGTTCAACACTGCCGGCAATTATTACATGGTAAGGGCAAGCGACGCACACGCCTGGGTGGAATACTGGGATGGGGCTTGGATAATGGCCGACCCCACACCTTCAGGAGGAGTTCAGCCGGAAAGGACGCGCACGAACCTGCTCGATGCCATGCGCTTCAGGTGGATACGCTGGGTTATTCAGTATTCGCTTAACGACCAGATCAACTTTGCCAAATATGTCAGGTTCAATGCACCGAAAATCCCGAAGGCGGCAGCCACCCCGAAATGGCTTTCATTTCTGATTCCTTTGTTTGTTCTGGGGGCTTCCCTAATTTTATTTATAAGGTATAAGAGATTATCTTTTTATGAAAAAGCGCTTTTAACGCTAAGGCGAAGGGGGCTCAAGCTCGATGATGGCGCCGAGCATGAAGCCCATCTCAGGCAGGTCCGAGAACAGCGGCCCGAACTTTCAGCAGCATTCGAGGCCTATCAGAAAAAATACCTTTCCTGGCGCTTCGGCGGCAGTAACCTGAACATCCCGGAGATTACAGAAGATTTCATTTCATACGTAAGGCA
>CAYNVT010000192.1:0-5067 GCA_964400685.1 uncultured Bacteriovoracaceae bacterium
ATTTGGGCACCATAGTTTCTGTCCGTGGAAGTGTAGTGGATGCGCATTTTCCGTCCAGGCTTCCTTCAATTTTCAATATCCTCAGAACCGGGGATAACAATGAAATCGTAATAGAAGTCAATACCCACCTCAATTCTACAACCATCAGGGGGATATCACTTACAACCACACAAGGTCTTGCAAGAGGGGCTCAGATCAGCGATACAGGGAAGCCTCTGAGCGTACCTGTTGGCAGGGACCTCCTGGGCCGCATGATGAATGTCTTCGGAGAGCCCATAGATTATCAGGGGGATGTGCCGGGTGAACTCCGCTCCATACATGCCAAACCCATACCTCTTAAAGAGCTGTCCGCTTCATCGGAAATATTTACTACAGGAATCAAGGCCATCGATGTTTTGGCGCCCCTTCAGCGCGGAGGAAAGGCGGGACTGTTCGGGGGCGCAGGCGTCGGCAAGACCGTTCTGATAACTGAAATCATACACAATACGGCAAAAGCCCATGAAGGCGTCAGCATATTCTGCGGAATAGGCGAGAGGTGCCGCGAAGGCGAAGAGCTTTACAGGGATATGCGAGATGCCGGGGTGCTGAAAAACCCGGCTATGGTTTTTGGCCAGATGAACGAACCTCCCGGCGCCCGATTCAGGGTCGGTCATGCGGCGCTCACAATGGCCGAATATTTCAGGGAAGATGCAAAGCAGGACGTGCTTATGATGATGGACAACATATTCCGCTTTATTCAGGCTGGTTCCGAGGTTTCCGGCCTTATGGGCAGGTTGCCGTCAGAGCTCGGTTACCAGCCTACGCTTTCGACCGAGCTGTCCGAACTTGAAGAGCGCATATGCACCACCAGGTCAGGGGCAATTACTTCCATACAGGCAGTTTACGTCCCGGCTGACGATTTCACCGACCCCTCTGCGGTGCACACCTTCAACCACCTTTCCGCTTCCATTGTCCTTTCAAGGAAAAAGATGAGCGAAGGGCTTTACCCGGCTGTCGATCTTCTGCTGTCCAATTCAAAGATGCTGATGCCCGGCATAGCGGGCGAGAGGCATTACAGGATCGCCCAGGAGATAAGACGGACGCTGGGCATATATGAAGATCTCAAGGACATTATCGCGATGCTCGGGATCAACGAGCTTTCAAGGGATGACCAGCGCATGGTCTACCGTGCGCGCAGGCTGGAAAGATTCTTTTCCCAGCCCTTCTTCACTTCAGAACAGTTCACCGGACTTCAGGGGAGGATGGTGTCGATCGAGGATACGCTTGTCGGATGTGAGAGGATATTGAATGACGAGTTTGCAGATTATCCCGAGTCCAGCTTTTATATGATAGGGACAATTGACGAGGCAAAGAAACCTTGAACGTGAAAATTCTGCTCCCATCAGAAGTGTTCCTGAAAGGCGAGGTTTCAAAGCTGACCGCCGAGGCTGTGAACGGATCGTTCTGCCTGCTTCCCAAGCATGTCGACTTCGTCTCGGCAATTATTCCCGGCATCCTGATAATGGAGGATATTGAAGCCAGGAAATCTTTTTATGCTGTCGATCAGGGCATACTGGTCAAAAAAGGGGATGACGTATTCATATCGACCAGAAATGCGTTTTCGATACCTGACCTGGGAAAGGGCAAGGAAATAGTCGAAGAAAAATTCAAGGTGATAGACGATAGGGAAAAGACTTCCAGGGCAGCAGCCTACAGGCTGGAGGCGGATATGGTGCGCCGTCTTATGGAGATAAAGGGAAATGCCTAAAATAAGAAAATCACCTCAAAGGCGAGGAATGAAGAGAGAGGACAGGTTTGCAGCCGAGGTGGGCAGGAAAGAGGCGAGAAAAATCAAAAGCGAACTTGAGCCTGACCAGACCGTCTGGTTCGGGCTGGGCATGTTCGGGATAATCGGCTGGTCGGTCGCTATTCCCACCCTCATCGGTGTGGCGTTCGGCCTGTGGATAGACCACAAATGGCCAACTCAATATTCCTGGGCGCTCATGTTTCTTGTGGCGGGGCTTGCGCTTGGCTGCCTGAACGCCTGGTACTGGGTAAAAAAAGGAGGGATTACAAAAGAATGAACCCTGTGCTTTTGCTGCTGATATCCTTTCTGGGCGGGGCTATGCTCGGGGTGTTTTATTTCAACAGCCTGTGGAAAACGGTCAAGAAGGTGACAGATGAAGGCAAACAGGGGATGTTCATGATAACCGGGTATTTCATCAGGACAGGCATTGTGCTCGCAGGTTTTTATATAATCATGTCCGGCAGATGGGAAAGGATGGTTGCTGCGCTTGCAGGGTTCATCCTGGCGAGGGAAATCTTGAAGCGTGTTTTCGGCGCAGAAAAGGCGGCATCATAAAATAATATGGAAATTCTTGCACTCAATCAGATAAGCCCGGACCAGGTTATCCTGTGGCACTGGCGGTTTATTACGATTAACGCAACGCTCGCCTATACCTGGATGATTATGGCCATCCTGGTTTTAACCTCGTGGCTTGTTACAAGAAATATTACATCGAGCGAGGAAATATCAAGATGGCAGGGTTTGCTTGAAGCAATAGTCATGGGTATCCGTGAGCAGATCAGAGAAACTTCGCAGGGTGACCCCGATGAATACACGGCCTTTATAGGCACGCTCTTTCTTTTTATAGGATTGTCAAACTTTCTGATGTTTGTCCCGGGTTATGTGGCCCCCACTTCATCCCTTACAACCACCTGTGCACTGGCGATATGCGTATTCATTGCCGTGCCTTTTTATGGAATTAAGAACCAGGGGATAGTGCATTATCTGAAGGAATATTTCCAGCCCACGCTGATATTTTTCCCGTTTCACGTAATGGGCGAGATAACAAGGACGCTGGCGCTCATGATTCGTCTCTTTGGAAACATGATGAGCCACGACAAGGTCATAGGGATACTGCTGGCAGTCACGCCGTTTCTGTTCCCGGTCGTGATGCAGTGTTTGGGGCTTTTGATAGGTATGGTTCAGGCCTACATCTTTGCAATACTGGCCATGGTTTACATAGCTTCGGCCTCCCAGGCTCAGGAGGAAAAGCATCAGGCGGTAGCTTGAAAAGGTGTAGAGACAAATAAATAAGGGAGACAGGTTATGGACAGTGTAACATGGATCGCCGTAGCTTCCATCATTTCAGCCGGACTTGCTATGGGAATCGGTTCTATCGGGCCTGCACTCGGTGAAGGAACGGCAGTCAGCCAGGCCTTGAGCGCCATCGCCCAGCAGCCTGATGAAAAGAATTCGATTACAAGAACGCTTTTCGTCAGCCTTGCCATGATCGAGTCGATTGCTATTTACTGTTTCGTCATCTCGATGATCCTCATATTCGCAAATCCGTTCTGGGATCATGCCACAAAGGCACTAAAATAGACGAAAATGCATATCGACTGGTTTGTCCTTCTCGCTCAGATAGTCAACTTCATGATCCTCGTCTGGCTTCTGAAGTTCTTTCTCTATGGAAGAATAGTCAAGGCCATAGATGAACGTCAGGCTAGGCTTGCTGCGGCAAAAGAAGAAGCCGACCGCATGAAGGAAGAGGCCCTTGCTGCATCGAGAGACTGTGAGTGCAGAAACAGGTCTCTTGATGAAAGGATGTCGGCCATGCTTGATGAGGCCAGGGCAAAGGCTGAAACAGAGAGGACCGAACTTACTGAACGCGCAAGGAATGAAGTGGATGAGCTCAAGAAGGCGTGGAAGGATACCCTGATAAGCGAAAAAACAGCTTTCCTGAATGACCTCAAAGCAAGAGCGGGCTCTCATGTCCAGGAATCCGTAAAGAAAATATTGCGCGACCTTGCCGATGTCAGCCTTGAGGAACGCATTGTCCTTTCGTTTATGAACAGATTGAAGGATGCTGACTCTGAAACGCTTGAGATGCTGAAACAGGCTGATCAGGAGACAGGTGTAACGGTCAGGACTTCCTTCGAGGTTGAAGAAGAGCTGGAGAAAAAGCTTGTCAGATATTTAAAATCACTCGTTATGGAAGGTGTCCCCCTTATCCATGAAGTCATACCTGATGAAATCGCAGGAATTGAACTTATATCAACAGGGAAAAAGATTTCATGGAGTGTCGGGGAATATCTTGAGGATCTGAAACAGAGGTTTAGTGAGGCGCTCAAGGAAGAAATACCTGATGCGCCTCAGACTGTGACTTCCTGATACGACAAGGAGAAAAGACATGGGAGCGGATACGGGGGCTCTAGACAATGTCCTGAAAGATACATTTACAAGGCTTAAAAGCTCGCTTGACGGTTACCAGCCCGAGATAGCTGCCGAAGAGGTCGGAACCGTAACGTTTGTCGGTTCCGGCATTGTCCTTGTAAAAGGGCTTTCCGGTGTCAGATCAGAAGAGATTGTCCGTTTTCCGGGTGATCTTTACGGACTTGTGTTCAATGTGGATGCAAATGATTCAGGGATAATCATGCTGGACTCGACTGAGACGCTCCGGGCAGGCGATGAGGTAAAACGCACAGGCCGGGTCCTTGATGTCCCTGTCGGAGAGGCCTTTCTGGGGCGTGTTGTTGATGCAATCGGCAGGCCTCTCGATGGATTGGGTGAGGTTCATTCAAGTGAAAGAATGCCCGTTGAAAGGCTGGCGCCGCCCATCATGCACCGTGATCCAGTAACAGTTCCTCTTCAGACCGGGTTAAAAGCGATAGATGCGCTAATCCCGATAGGCAGAGGGCAGCGGGAGCTTATTCTCGGTGACAGGCAGACAGGCAAGACAGCCATTGCCCTGGATACCGTAATCAACCAGAGGAACACAGGCGTGATATGCATCTATTGCGCTGTCGGAAAGCAGGGCGCGGATGTGGCGAGGACGGTTGCCGTACTGAAAGAATACGGCGCTATTTCATATTCTATAATTGTGGTGGCGTCAGGAGAAGATGCGGCGGGCCTGCAATATGTCGCCCCGTATGCCGCTACGTCTATGGCCGAATACTTCATGTCAAAAGGAAAAGATGTGCTTATCATTTATGACGACCTTACGAGCCATGCCAGGGCTTACCGGGAGCTTTCACTGCTGCTCAGGCGTCCTCCAGGCCGTGAGGCATACCCCGGTGATATAT
>CAYNVT010000193.1:0-5009 GCA_964400685.1 uncultured Bacteriovoracaceae bacterium
TTATCATCAGGGCAAACAGACACCTTTACCGCAATATCACAGATACCGGCATTGCTACATGCTTCAAAAAAGCCGAAACTTGCAGCAGAGCCTTTTATAAGCATCGACAACCAGTCATCCGATTTCTTTTCCATAATAGAAATAAAATCAGTACGCACCAGGGACCTTCTTTTTCTGATATCTCAAACGATCAGCACACACAACTTCTCCATACACCGCGCATTCATAACGACTGATGCTGACATTTCAGCGATTATCTTTTATGTTGTCGATGAATCAGGCGAGAAAATCGAGAACAGGGAGCTGCAGTCAAATCTTATAAAAGCCATTGGTGAAGCTCTGAGATAAGTGAGAACATATATATTCTAATAAAATACTGGCGGTGGTTAAAACCATCGCCAGTATTTTCAAGTTTATTTTTGTTGCCGGTTATTTTTTTCAGCTTATAAAAAGCATCTCCCAGTACTTGGGTATCGGCCAGAGTTCATCGTCCACATAATTTTCAAGCATGTCGGCCTTTTCCCTTATGTCATTCATTGTCAATTTAACTTCATCACAGAAATAAGCTGCCTTCTTTTCTTCGGATGCAATCGCATTTGCCTTTTCAATCTTTATCCGAAGTTCATTGGCCAGCGCCTGTATTTCGCAGATAAGCCCGCTTACAAGTTTTATAAGCTCCTTCTGCGCTTTCAAATCCTTGCTGTCGCCTATTACTTCGATTACGCTCTTTAAAGATTGGGCAATTTTCCTCTGATAGCTTATCGCTGCCGGGATGATCTGGTTCTGGACCATATTATTGAGCGTTACCGCCTCGATATCTATCTCCTTGATGTACTTCTCCAGGCGCACATGGTAACGCGACTTCAGCTCGAGTGCTGAAAGGACATTATACTTTTCAAAGAGCTTGAGAGCCTTATCGGACTTGAGGTCTTTCAACGCTTCACAGCTTGTCTTCTTGTTGGGCAGCCCTCTTTTCGCTGCTTCAGCTTCCCATTCCCTGGTATAGTTATCGCCCATAAAGAGTATTGATTTATTTGCTTTTACTTCTTCCCTGACCACATCCAGTGCCGCCTGATTGACATTTTTGCCGTTTCTTTCCTTGATCTTTCTGGCCAGTATGTCAATGCTCTCGGCAACTATTGTATTGAGTATGGTTGCCGGGAAGGAAATGGACTGTGAAGATCCGACGGCCCTGAATTCGAACTTGTTGCCGGTAAAGGCAAATGGCGATGTTCTGTTCCTGTCCGTGCTGTCCTTGCTGAGATCAGGCAGCTTTGAGATGCCAAGGTCAATGATCGCTTCATCGGTAGCCTTTGTGATTTTACCCTTTTCAATGTTGTCAAGTATCTGGGTAAGCTGTTCGCCAAGGAATATGGAGATGATAGCAGGAGGTGCTTCATTCGCCCCGAGCCTGTGGTCGTTTCCAGCTGAAGCAACGGACGCCCTGAGCAGATCGGCATGCATATTGACTGCCTTGATCGTGGCCATAAGAAATACCAGAAACTGTATATTGGCGTGAGGCGTTTTTCCGGGATTGAGCATATTATTGCCGAGATCGTCTGCAAGCGCCCAGTTTACGTGCTTGCCGGAGCCGTTTATTCCGGCAAATGGCTTTTCATGAAGAAGGAGCTTCAACTTGTGCTTGGGAGCAATGCGTTTCATTGTCTCCATTACAAGCTGGTTGTGGTCTGCAGCCAGATTGGCCTCTTCGAAAATCGGGGCTATCTCAAACTGGCTCGGAGCAACTTCATTGTGTCTGGTCTTTGCCGGTATACCCAGTTTGTACAGTTCCTCTTCCACATCGTGCATGAAAGACAATATCCTTTCCTTGATGCTTCCGAAATACTGGTCTTCCAGCTGCTGTCCTTTCGGAGGCGCTGCTCCCAAGAGGCTTCTGCCGCTCAGTACAAGGTCCTGCCTCTTGAAGAAATAGTCCTGGTCGATAAGGAAATACTCCTGCTCAGGTCCGAGCGTTGCGAACACTTTCTTTGATTCGGTATTACCCAGGAGCCTCAGAAGATTTAGTGCGCTTTTGTTTATTGCCTCTATTGAGCGCAGGAGAGGGGTCTTCTTGTCAAGAGCCTCCCCCGTATATGATATGAATATAGTCGGGATGCAAAGTGTTGTCCCGAGCCCGTTCTTGATAATAAATGCCGGACTTGTCGGATCCCAGGCGGTATAACCCCTGGCCTCAAACGTAGACCTTAATCCGCCGCTTGGGAAGCTGGACGCATCAGGCTCACCCTGAATCAGCTGCTTTCCCGTAAACCTTTCTATAATATCTCCGGAATCGGTGAACTCGATGAATGAATCATGCTTTTCCGCAGTGGTGCCAGTCATTGGCTGGAACCAGTGGCAATAGTGTGTGGCACCCTTTTCAATGGCCCATTCCTTGATGGCGTGCGCAACAGCGTTTGCAGTATCCGCATCCATTTTGCGGCCGCCATTGATAATATCGGCCATACGTTTGTAAACATCCTTGGGGAGTTTCTCCATCATCACCCTGGTGCTGAAAATGTCTTCTCCGTAGTATTTTGAAACAGGGATCTTTTTCTCATTTTCAACGATGTAGTCCCTCTCGGATGCAGTGACAGGATTTATAACCTTCATTTTTTCCTCCAGCTATTTTTGTCGTTTAGTAAAATCAGCGCTTAAACAAACCGCTGTGTTATTGATTATTTGCAAAGGGAATGCCAATTCCATTATTATCTAATATCCCGTTATTACTGGCTAATTATCGCTATATTGATGTCCTGATTATACATTATTGATTTATCGTAAAGGATTGGTTCAATTTTGTACCAATGCTATTATTCGGATTTATTGAATTTCACCAGGATATAAAAATCGGATGGGGGTGATGACCTGCCCCCATCCAACACTCAACACCCTACATGGAGGTGAAAGGGTGTTAAAGTACCGCTAAATAGTTTTCTATTTCGAACCTGCTTACATGAGTCCTGAATGCGTCCCATTCCTTTCTCTTGTTCTCAATAAACTTGAAAAAAATGTGATCACCGAGCGTATCGCGAACAAGAGGGCTCGTCACGGCATTCTGGACGGCTTCATATAGGCTTCCCGGCAGCGTTACAATTCCTGCCTTCTCCCGTTCCTCTTCACTCATTTCGAAGATATCTTCCTCCACAGGATCAGGAAGTCTGTATTTCCCCTCGATACCCTTCAAACCGGCAGCTATCATTACAGCAAATGCAAGATACGGATTGCATGCAGGATCTGGGGAACGAAACTCCATCCTTGTAGACTCCGCTTTGCCTGGCTTGTACATGGGGACCCTTACCATCGCTGAACGGTTCATACGCGCCCATGAAACATAAACAGGCGCTTCATAGCCGGGTACAAGCCTCTTGTATGAATTTATCCACTGGTTGCAGACCGCGGTTATCTCTGGCGCATGCGTCAGGATGCCCGCTATATAGTGCTTTGCCGTCATTGACAGATGATACTTGTCTTTTTCGTCATAAAAGGCGTTCTTGCCTGATTTGAAAAGCGACTGATGGACATGCATCCCGGAGCCGTTTTCACCGAATATGGGTTTCGGCATGAAGGTCGCATATATCCCATGCTGTCTTGCAATTTCTTTTACAGTTGTCCTGTATGTCATTACCGTATCGGCCATTGCAAGGGCTTCATTATATTTGAGATCTATCTCATGCTGTGACGGAGCAACCTCATGGTGGCTGTATTCAACCTGTATCCCCATCTTTTGCAGCGAAAATATAGTATCCCGCCTTATGTTCGGCCCTTTGTCAATCGGAAGTCCGTCGAAATAGCCGCCCCTGTCAATGACCGCGGGCGCATTTTCATCCCTGAAATAGAAATACTCCAGTTCAGGCCCCAGATAGGCGGTATAGCCCATATCTGATACCTTCTTGAGCACCCTTTTCAGGGCATATCGCGGACATCCGTCATAAGGCGTACCGTCAGGATTCAGAATATCGCAGAACATCCGCGCAACCGGCCTGTCGCCGGGTCTCCAGGGAACGAGCTGGAATGTGGACAGAACAGGCTTTGCTATCATGTCGCTTTCATAAATGCGTGCAAACCCTTCAATCGAGGAACCGTCAAACCCCATCCCCTCGTCTATCCCCTCATCCAGCTCGGATGGTGTTATATTGAAGCTCTTCAGTCTGCCCAGCACATCTGTGAACCAGAACTGCACAAAGCTGACATCATATTCGGTGACAGCGGCAAAAATATCTTCCTTCGTCCTGCATGCCAGCATGGTTTTTCTTCCTCCCTTCATACTCCAAACCCAAATGTAATTTTTTTGAATCAGTTCCCGAATTAATTGAAAGCCAAAAGCATGCCAGCTCCTGTTAAAAGGGTGCGTTAACTGCCCTATATTTATTAATTCCGGCAAGTTAGGTATGATTTTATGGGTTTGATATGCTTCTTGTCACGTGCAATTTAGATACACATTTGTTCCCTTGATATTTTTCGGCTCAAAATTGCGCCCGATACTACCAGACACAACTGCATATTATATTTCAGGGTACAAACCTTCAGGTTTTCTTGGATTTGAATCTGTCCGTATCTATCGCATATTTCTGAGTTTTATATTGAATAATCCTTTTTGTCGAACCCAGTATCTTTGCCGCCCTGCTCTGATTGCCCCTGGCATCCTTTAATGCATCGGTGATAATCGAGCGCTCATATGCGTCTACCAGAGATGTGAGTGTGCCCTGCTTTCTTTTTCCCTGCTCCAGTGATGTCTTCATCTGAAGCGACGGCGGCAGGTGTATGCTGTCTATGGTGTCGCCTTTTGCAAGAAGAACCGCCCTCTCGATGCAGTTTTCAAGCTCACGGACATTTCCCGGCCAATGATATGCCAGCAGCAGGTCTATTGCGGGCGTCGATATGCGTTTGAGGTTTTTACCGAGTTCGCTTGAGTATTTCTCAACGAAATAATCCGCCAGCAGGATTATGTCGCTGCCGCGTTCCCTTAAAGGCGGCATGTAGATCGGAAATACATTCAACCTGTAGAAAAG
>CAYNVT010000194.1:0-4891 GCA_964400685.1 uncultured Bacteriovoracaceae bacterium
CGGGTATGTCTGGCGGTTGTCTTATCGAGCTCGATAAGCCTCTTCTCAAATATGCAGGCCTCAATCCCTGGGAGATACTGCTTTCTGAAGCCCAGGAGCGCATGAGCCTGGCTGTTCCGCCTGAAAAGGTCGCAGACTTCCTAGCTCTTTCTGATGAAATGGGTGTGGAATCCACGGTAATCGGCGAGTTTTCTGATTCGGGCTATTTCCATTGCACATACAATGGCAGGACTGTGGCATTTCTCGGCATGGACTTCATGCACGACGGACTTCCCAGGCTCGACCTTAAGGCAATATGGAATGACCGGGAGATTCAGGGAGACACAATACCCGAACCGCCCGACCATGACTCAAAACTCAGGGAAATGCTCGGCAGGCTGAACATATGCTCCAAGGAATACGTCGTCAGGCAGTATGACCACGAGGTTCAGGGCGGCTCGGTAGTCAAACCCCTTACCGGAGCCGCCTGCGACGGCCCTTCCGATGCCGGAGTGGTAAGACCCCTGCTGGATATTATGGACGGCGTAGTGGTATCGAACGGGATTTGCCCGAGATATTCCGACATTGACGCATATCACATGGCGGCCAATGCCCTTGATGAAGCGCTCAGAAATTATGTCTGCACAGGAGGCGATCCTGGGCACTGGGCTGCACTGGATAACTTCTGCTGGTGCGACCCGGTTGAGAGTCCGAGAAACCCGGATGGCGCTTACAAACTTGCACAGCTCGTAAGGGCGAACAGAGCGCTTTATGATTACACGGTAGTCTTCTCCTGCCCGCTTGTCTCGGGCAAGGACAGCATGAAGAATGATTATATAAACGATAACCTTAAAATATCCATCCCCCCAACTCTTCTGGTTTCGGTCATAGGCAGGATTGAAAATATAACCAGAGCGGTCACCATGGAAAATAAAAATCCCGGAGACATCGTCTATCTGCTCGGAGCGACAAAAAATGAACTGGGGGCAGGCGAATATATGGCCTCATTCGGCATTACCGGAACAACAGTACCAAAGGTCGATGCACCGGAAGCTCTCGACAGATATAAAAAGCTTCACGATGCGATGACAAAAGGCCTGATAGCCTCTGCCCATGACTGCTCCGACGGCGGGCTGGCCGTGGCGCTTGCCGAAAAGGCCTTTGCCGGCGGATTAGGGATAGAGGTGGACCTTGCTGATGTCAAGACAGAAGGCAAATTGACTGATACACAGATTCTTTATTCCGAGACTGCCAGCAGGATTATCATAACAGTCAGCCCCGGAAATGCCGAAGCCGTTGAAGCTGTCTTCGGTAATGATATATCGCGGATAGGGCGGGTAACATCGGATAAAAGGCTTAAAATCAAAGGTTCAGGCGGCAGTATCGTGGATAGCGATATAGACGAACTCAAAGCGGCATGGAAAGAGCCGCTCAATTTTTAGCTGATTATGTCAAAAACAATCAAAGCACTTGTGATAACAGGATCAGGAACCAACTGCGAAATGGAAATGGCGCATGCCTGCAGACTTGCAGGTGCCAAAGCCGAGATCGCCCATTTGAGTGATATTCTTAGCGCCAGAGTACGCATTCCCGATTATGATTTTCTTAACCTTCCTGGAGGATTCCTTGACGGTGACGATCTGGGCAGCGCAATGGTCGAGAGCGTCAGATTAAGGCATGCCATAATCAAAGGGACAGAACGCACCATGTTCGACGAAATCATGACGCTGATAGAAAAAGGCGGAATCGTTCTTGGCGTATGCAACGGTTTTCAGGCACTGGTCAAGACGGGGCTGCTTCCAGGCAACCCGTTTGGAAAGCGAAGGGTATCCCTTTCTTTCAACGACTCGGCAAGGTTCGAAGACAGATGGGTTAAGATGGCGGTCAATGAGAAAAGCCCGTGCATTTTCACCAAAGGTCTTGATACCCTCGACCTTCCCGTACGCCACGGGGAAGGCAAATTCATAACAGACAATGAAGCCACACTGAATGAGATTACATCTGGCAATCTCGACTGTCTCTGCTATGCCGATGCATCGGGTAATGTAACCATGGAGTATCCTCAGAATCCCAACGGTAGCGTGAAAGCGATTGCAGGCATATGCGATGCGACCGGCCGCGTCTTCGGGCTTATGCCTCACCCCGAGGCGTTTACCCACTACACAAATCATCCGCAATGGACTCGCGGCATTATAAAAGAGAGGGCCGACGGCATGCTCCTTTTCGATAATGCAGTGAATTATCTGGCAAGCTCAAGATAAATAGTCTTTTTAAAAAGAGAAAAACCTTTTCTTTGGTTTTATCTTTGGGGCATACCTGAACTTCGACGTCATTTGCCTTTCCTTTTCCAGAAATATCTCGAAATTTGTTTTGTCCCAATCGGTAAATTCAACCGCTACCCCTGTTTTGTTAATCCTGACAACATGTCCTGATACCCATGTTATCCGGCCTATATTCTCGGCATCTATATCGATCATGATATCGGTTCCGAGGCCCAGATACCTGGGTGTCTTCATGAACAGTCCGCCTGAACTGATATTTGTGATTTGAGTGCGGAAGGTTTCATGTTTACCTTCGTGGAATACGGCCTTTAATTCCACATTAATCCTGTTGCTGACCCGTTTCTCAATCATAGCTTCTCCTTTTCAATTCAATACAATTTAATAGTACATAAATAATTTATATAAATAATAACTCAAAATCAACATAATAAACTCTTATATAATTATAAGCATATTAAATGGATATATTAATAATTCATTAAGCTGGGAGCTATATTATGCATGTATATTCAGAGACGGATTTCAAAAATCATTAATAATAGAATATCTTGTATATTTCAGACTTGATTAACATATAAGCTAATCAAGACCAGAGTCTCAATAGTAAAGCGTAGCAGATATTTCGATTTGCCCTTAAACTCATGCTCTGGTAGAAGATATTTCGTGCGTCTATCCAGGATTGAAATCAAAGGATTCAAGTCCTTGTCAAAAAAGACGGTGCTCACGTTTCCGGGTGCGGTAACGTGTATAGCCGGACCGAACGGGTGCGGAAAAAGCAATGTTATTGACGCGATCAGGTGGGCGCTGGGAGAACAGTCAGCCAGGGCCTTGCGCGCAGGCTCGATGGGTGATGTAATATTTTCCGGAACCAGGGATGTTCCCCCATCTTCAATGGCAAGCGTAACATTGGAATTCGTGAAGGACGGCGGATCATTCCCTGCATCCATGGACGGATTTGAGGCCATATCAGTCTCTCGAAGACTCTTCAGGTCCGGCGAAAGCACCTATGAGATAAACAACCTCAAGTGCCGGCTGAAAGACATCACCGACATATTTCTAGATTCGGGGCTTGACAGACAGGGTTATGCAATAATCGAGCAGGGAAGGGTCAAGGACATAATACTGGCCAAACCCGAAGACATCAGGCATGTCATCGAGGAAGTCGCCGAAGTCGGAAGGTTCCGCGTAAAAAGGGCCGAGGCTATAAAGCGTCTTGAGACAACATCAGGCAACCTTGAGCGCATAAAAGATATCATTACGGAGATTGCCAAACAGAGGGACAGCCTGAAGGCACAGGCAACAAAGGCCAGAAGGTATCAGGCCCTGAAAGACAGGATGAACGAGCTGACACGGCTGCTATGGACGAGTGAAATCAGGGAAGTCCTTAATAAGCATCAGGAACTCAATAACCAGCTCGGCTCCGTCGATGAAGAGATAAAAACCGCAAGAACGGCTGCAGAAAAAGAAGCTGCCATGTTCGATAAACAGTCCGACAAACTGAGCCGGATGAAGCTCAGGATTGATGAAATAAATCTGTCGTTAAGCGATGCTAAGGCCAGACATGCGCTTTCCATAGCGGAAAGGGATGCATCAACCGAGCGCATGAAGGATATCCAGTCGACATTGCTTCACCTTTCCTCAAAAATAGAAACCGCCATGGCGGAATCAGAGGCCTCGGTCGATGAATTGAAGACCGCTGAAAACGAAAAATCAAGGCTTCAGCAGGAAGAATCAGCCATTGAATCTTCCCTTAAGCTCCTGACAGATAAGGAGGAGAAATTATCCGCTGAACTCTCCGGCGTCTCTTCGGAATATGATAAAAGCCGTTCGGAGCTTTTTGAAAAGCTGGGCGGTTCAAGGCTCGTTGACCAGAGGATAAGCTATCTTAACCAGCGGCTTAACGACATGACATCAGGAATATCAAAAAGGCAGGAAGAGTTGATTGAACTCAAAGCCGTAATTAAAGAACAGAAAGAAATACTTACAAAGCTTGAAGCCCGGATAAAAGAACTTGAAGAGAAAATCAGGTCCGTCAATGAAGAAATCCTTGGGGTATCAAAAAAACGGGATTTGCTCTCAGATGAGATTGAAGAGAAAAGAAAGACTCTGTCCGAGAAAGAAAAGGCGCATGCAGGAATGGATGCCAGGATAGAAATGCTTGGCCGCATTGCAGGAATAACTCCTCCGCTTACAGATGATTCAGGCGGAAAAAAGCTCATGCGGGTTGCCGATACCATAAAGGTCAAGGAGGGTTTCGAGGATGCTGCAGGAGCCCTGGGTGATATGCTTGATTACATGATTATCGAAAACCACGATGAATTTCTGGCCTCAGGGGTCAGCATAGCATCATCACCCGGGTTTATTCCAGCACAGCCGTTTATTGAAAAAGATGTTGCAGGAGAAATGCCGTCACATGAATCCCTGATCGGGAGCCTCAGAAAATTCATCAACCCCCAGAAGGGTTTTGAAGCCATTGTTGATGTAATTACTCACAGAAAATACCTTGTAAAGGACATCAAAAACGCAGTCATGCTGTGGAAAAAGGGGCACCGGTCTCATGATTACATAACCACCGACGGAATTGTGCTTGAGTCCAGCGGAGTCCTGAGGGTTAATACTGAAAAGGACAA
>CAYNVT010000195.1:0-2300 GCA_964400685.1 uncultured Bacteriovoracaceae bacterium
ATGAGAATGCAAACAGGACCGCCAGTAATATAAAGATACCAAGTCTCTTCATAATCCCTCCTGATTCCTAAAGCGCCATACTTACAGTTGCATAAAACGTCCTGCCTTCGAGCGGGAAGCCCCTTAAGTCCACTACCTGCTCATTGGTCAGGTTTTTCACCTCGGCGCTCAGGCTCACATGTTTATACGGACCTGCCTTTATACCCAGGTTGAATATATTGCGGTCGGAAAGCTTCTTCGTATTCGCCCAGGTAACGAAATTCCCTTCGGTATAATTATAGGAGGCCCATGCTCCGAGACCGACGCCCTTTATTTTATAGTCGAAATCCACTTGCAGATTTGCGATGTTCCTTGGTTGGCCCGGTATCTGGTTTCCGTCCTTGTTCGGTTCGCCCGATGTATCGACCGCACGGTTATAGGTATAGTTCCCGCTCAGCGTGCACCACTCAAACGGGTTAAATACAACGGAAAGCTCTAGGCCCTGTGCCTTCGAGCGGCTGTCATTGTAGGGTTTGTAGTAAAGCCCGGACTGGAGGACATACACGATCTGGTCGGTATAGCGCTGATCGAAATAGTTAAGAGATGCCGATATTTTCCAGAACTCGACAACTGGCCCGATATCAAAGCTGAATGACTTTTCAGGCGTAAGCTCGGGATTGCCCACTATATAGCCGTGGTTATAATAAAGCTCATAAAACCCTGGAACCCTGTAGCCGGTACCTGCATTAGCCTTCAGCTTCAGAAAACCAGCGGCATTCCATACGGCTCCCAGGCGGTAGAGCCATTCGCCTGTAAATGAAGAAGGGTTGTCATAGCGCAGGCTTGCATACAGATCGAACTGCCAGGGGCTGTATTCAGCGCTAAGGACTCCCGATTCCGTGGTCCTGTTATGTTCCCCTGCCATGTTGTCATCCATCTTTTCATAGAGGTATGAAATACCGGGCTTGATCCTTACCGGCCCGATGGGATAGGCAGCGTTCAGATTGCCCTGATATGTTGTGCTCAATGTGTCAGCAAAAAGGGGTGCGTCCGGGTCATTGTACTTGTCATGCTGCCACACCCTTCCGGCGTTCAGATCAACGTCAAGCTTTCCTGCTTTAATGCCACCCAAGAGATTGAAGCTGTTGAACCTGAAATCCTGCCATGCATTAGGCGTGGGATTTGTGATTATTCCCGGGATCTGCTTGCTCGATGTGCTGCCAGAACCTGACAGGGATGCTTTCCAGATGTCCCCTTTTGCATTTACTTTTCCCATGCCTGAAAACTCTTCAAAGGCGTTATTGCGCCTGACATCCTCGAAATCATCTGTTTCGTCATATTCGGTGCCATTGTTGTTGATGTAGGTAAAATCGCTGTCGGATTTTCTGCCGGAGATATTTGCGCTTATACCCAGATGATCGCCAATCGGGGCCGAGGCACTGGCGCGGCCGTCCCACGTCTCATATGAGCCGTAGGTCAAAGCAGCATCTGCCCGGGGCTTGCCCGAAGGGTCTTTAGTGACGATGTTTACAATCCCGCCCATAGCGCTCTCGCCATAAAGCGCTGAATCGCTGCCGCGGATTATGTCTATCCTTTCGACCTGGGACAGGGACAGCTTTGAAAGGTCCACACCACCGCCCGCAGGCGAGTTGAGCCGCTGACCGTCAAGAAGGACAAGACACTGGTTCGAGCCGGCACCGCGCATTGTGATGCTCGAATAGCTTCCGAGTCCGCCCATGGAGCGGACATTTGCACCAGCTGCACGGTCGAGTACGTCCTCGGTCGTGGAATATCTTTCTTTCAGCTTTGCCGTATCTATTGACTGGCCGAAGGCTGAAGGCTCAACAGCAACTTCATCTGCATCTTCTTTATCGGGATTTGAAATGACATAAATCGTATCGGCATGGAGTTTCACTGCTCCAAAAATGACAAGCACGGAAAGGATTAAAAAAACACTTCTCTTCATTTGGGGTTTTCCTTCCCCAAAGGTCAATCATCCTGAGCACGACGGATAAAGCCTTTCATTCCTGCGGATAGGTCTTCTGACTTACGGATCAGCCGGAATCAGGCATCGCCTTCCCGTATGCCGTGCGTTATAACTTTGCATACCTTTGTCGCTCCTTGCCAATTTCGCTGCGACATACGCTGAAAGTATGCCTCGCTCCTTGGCTTCGTCGCTTCGCGGTCTGCTTTGTTTTAACGCCCTGCAATCTATTACAGTGGCGGTCAAACAACTTGCCTTGTTCCGTCCCCGTTTACAGCGGCGGGCCCCGTCCCGGAATTTCACCGGGTTCCCTTGAATCCGCAGCAGGGTAATAGAT
>CAYNVT010000195.1:2310-4885 GCA_964400685.1 uncultured Bacteriovoracaceae bacterium
TGTCAATGATGAGCTTTGCATGATTTTAAATAATTTCGGAATAAATTCAGTTTCTACCATTACATCGTGTCTTGTCATAACGAGATTTCAATGACTTTATATGAAAGCGGTAAAGGTCATCTCCCATTAATAAAGAAATATATGGACTGCCCTTGGTTTCAGTTTACTGAAAGATCGTATTAGTTTATTTACATATTAATATTTAAACGGAGAATGATAATGATTGAAGATGGCAGGAAGGGAACAAAGCCTTTGTATGAACCGCCCAAAGTTATGAAACTCGACGGAAGTGATGCAGCGATTGGATCCTGTTGGGAGACGGGTTCGGGAGCAGAAGATACTTGCGGCTCAGGAAATTCGGCAACCGTTGCTTGCGCAAAATCCGGCTCATCAGCCCTTGCTGAATGTGAATTTTTTGGCAGTTCGGCTAATGCGTGCTCATTAGATGGATTTTCACCCGTTAGTTAATTAATCTACCGGACGCATTGAATAAAGATTGTGCTGCTCCCAGAGTATATGGTGCCTAACTGATTCAGTTAGAATGAATGTCCTGTTCAAATCTCTCTCCTTCATCTTACGCTCAGCCCGGTCCGTCAAGAGCAGGCTGCGCAGAAATATAAACAGATTCCTTGGTAAGTTACAGTCTCTACCCTTTTACCGTTCATATATGAGAAGCATTGTTTCCGATATCAAGATAACCTCTTACAACGGGCTTTCAAAAAGGGCTCTTATTCACCTTAGAAGACACAAGGACATGAAACAACTTAAAGATAATGGGAACACAACTTTCCTGTTCGTCATGGTCAAAGGCTGGTATGCAGGTTTTGCAAGGCACGTGAGATACAAGGACAGGCCCGAATTCGGCACCGGCATGTGGCTCATGAGTTGTGAAATACGGACTATTTTCAGAGGGCTCGGCATTGGTGAAAAGCTTGTAACAAGGGCCATCGAATACGCTCGCGATATTAATGCCGGTGAACTCTCCCTGTTCGTATACAAAAACAACATAAGGGCCATAAGCCTATACAGGAAGCTGGGATTTAAAGAAGTAGAAACCCCGGGATTCGGTGAGAATATTCTTAAAAGTGGTAAGGAAAATTTCATATTCATGAGGATAATTCTGGCCCCTTGAAAAGGTATTTTTAAACATCGCAAACCGCTTTCTTGTTTTTGATCTTACTGCAAGATTCGATTTTTCTGAGGCTTTCTCTTGACAACATTACCGAGTAAGAAAATAACATTTTCATCTTTCATTGCAGGAGGTCTTCCAGATGAAGAACATACCAGTCGTTGTACCGGGCATCGTTGCCGTAAGCAGAAACTGTTTTCCCATTGAACTTTCCAGGAAGCGCAGGGATGAGGTGCACAAATGCTGCACTGCGTCCGGCATGAAAATAAAGAAGATAGGCACGATAGTCGAGACCGAAAACGACATCGTCAAGGCCGAAGACGAACTCATCGAGGCAGGAGTAAACGCGCTCATAGTCTACCTCGGAAATTTCGGACCCGAAGGCCCCGAAACACTTCTCGCACAGCGCTTCGACGGCCCGGTCATGTTCGTGGCGGCGGCCGAGGACGGAGACCTCATGGGCGGCAGGGGCGACGCATACTGCGGCATGTTGAACGCATCCTACAATCTCGGGCTGAGAAGTCTCAGGCCGTATATCCCGGAATACCCTGTGGGAACGCCTTCTGAAGTTGGCGGGATGATCGCGGATTTCATACCCATCGCCAGGGTAATGCTCGGGCTCAAATACTTAAAGATCTTCACTTTCGGCCCTAGGCCGCAGGATTTCCTGGCCTGCAACGCACCGATCAAGCCGCTTTATGACCTCGGCATAGAGGTCATGGAAAACAGCGAACTCGATCTTCTTGAAATATACGAAAACGCCAAGGACAGCCCGCTTGCAAAAAAGATCGCGACTTCTATGAAAAAGGAAATAGCCTCCTTCCCCTACCCTGACCTGCTTCCGAAGCTGGCTCAATATGAAGCGTCACTGCTCGAATTCATGGATAAGAATCTGGGCGCAAGCTCATACGGCGTGTTCGCAAACAAGTGCTGGCCCGCTTTCGAGAAATTCTTCGGGTTCGTTCCCTGCTACATAAACTCGCGCCTTGCAAGCCAGGGCATACCTGTGAGCTGCGAGGTGGACATATACGGGGCCTTGAGCGAATACATCGCACTCTGCGCAGGGCTCATGCCTGCAACGCTCCTTGACATCAACAACACCATCCCGGCCCATATGCACAAGAAGTCGCCTGCGCTCAGGAAATTCAAACTAACCGACCTTTTCATGGGCTTTCACTGCGGCAATACGCCTTCGGTCTGCCTGGTGAATCCGGAGCTTAAATACCAGCTAATCATGCACCGCCTGCTCGAAAACGGCAAAGACCCCAACATAACCCGCGGCACAATGGAAGGAAGGATGACGCCCGGCAAGGCAACCATCTTCAGGCTGCAGGGAACAGCAGACGCAAAACTGAATGCCTACATAGCACAGGGCAAGATCATAGACCACGACACGCCATCCTTCGGCTCAATCGCTGTCATAGCGATAAAGGAAATGGCCCGCTT
>CAYNVT010000196.1:0-1324 GCA_964400685.1 uncultured Bacteriovoracaceae bacterium
TCTCCCTTTATCCTGATATCCTATTTGGCCTTTCCGACTGTCAACGTAGCCCTGGTCGCACCTGTCGACTTTATGAATATCCAACTTTTTACTGTCTTCATCAGGCAGCTCCTGAGGGATTCACTCATAACATTTGACGATTTGAGTTCGACACTCTTTACTGTTCCATCGGCGTTTATCTTTATCTGAACAGTTACTTTCCCCCGATAATTATTCGTGGATATACACGCCTCAAGCTCACTCATATGTGTATTTGCAGTATTCCTGACTGCATGGGCTGAAAGAGTGCCTGATACTTTCACCTCCTGAATATTAAAGCTGGCTGCTGCTTTGTCCTTCTCTTCTTTCCTTGACGAATAGTCAGCCTTTTCCATTACGCCCTTGTAGTATGCAGAAGGAGCTGCCTGCATACTAAGTTCCCTCGCCGATACAGTATTGCAGCCGAACGACTTGCTCCCGCCCACCGCGTAATCGGAAACGCCCTGAGGCAAAGGAAGCGGCTGCTTTACGGTCACTGGCCTGCCGTTCTTGTTTCTGATTTCAGTGTCTACTGCAATGAAAGATGTATAGGCTGTCAGAAGGTTGTACTTAAGCCCAAGGTCCGTAACCTCCTTGATGCGTTTGTCGTCCTGGCGCAGCTTGTTATAGTCCGAAAGCAGCATTATGCGCTGTCTGGCCCACAGGTATTTCAGGGCTTCCGATTTATCAGGTACTGTCTGTGATACATCAAGTGCAGCCGAATATTTTCCGTTTCCAGATATACCGCTCAACGTGACGGCGCCCCTTGGCTTACCGCGCCATTTGCCGAATATGATGACAGGTCTTTCGGAAAGGATATCCGGGATGCTTGGAGGTTCGACGTCATAGGCGTCGAAGCCGTCGTACTTCACCTTTATTCCTGTAAGCACCGGGGATGCTATCATTTTTCTCAAACTCTCGGCCTTCCCTGCAGCATCCTGGGGCTTTTCGACTATGAAAGGTTCTCCCATGCCGACATGGGCTATACCCTCAATAAGGTGACGGTTGACGCTGGAGCCTATACCAAAGGCGAACATGTTCGCATCATCCAGGTTATTTCTTATAAGATCGAATACCTCTTCTTCAACAGTTACATATCCGTCGGTGACAATAACTACGGTCCTGGAAAATCCCTTTGCCCTGCTCAGGGCAAGAGCACGCTTCAGCGCAGGAAGAATTTCAGTACTTCCGCCTCCCTGCTGATTGTCAATCATGTTTATGGCACGCGCAATATTCTGTTGCGTTGCAGGAAGCGATTCCTCAGCCATTACGGACGAACCGCCTGAAAACAGCATCACATTGAATT
>CAYNVT010000196.1:1334-4769 GCA_964400685.1 uncultured Bacteriovoracaceae bacterium
ATTTGTCCGTTCCCCTCAAATTCCCGATAAGGTTTCTCATGAGCTCCTTGGAGGTATCGAGCGGGAAACCGTGCATCGAGCCGGACACATCTACTATAAATATATATTCCCTGCCCGGAATGTTAGCATTTGTAACCCTCTTGGGCGGCTGCATCATGAGCAGGAAGAAGTTTTCGTTTTTACCCTCTGAAAGGAGCAGCCCTGACTGTATGCGGTCGCCGTCAAGGCGGTATCTGAGAATGTAATCCCTGTTTCCGCCGTATACTTCAGATTTGTCCAGTTCGATGCCTGCCCCGGTCTTGCCGCTGAAAGTTGTTTTTACCTTGTGTGTCGAGCAGGTGACCTGTCCTATCGGAAGCCCTGCCGAGAGCCTGACGTTAATGTCGAATGTATATGACGGCGACTTTCCCTGCCTTAGGTACGGATTCTGAGACCATTTTTCCGAGAAAGACGCACTTTTCTCGGGTTGATTGGAATACCTGGGCCCGACAACAGTGGGGTAGACGAATTCATAGACCTTGTCCTCTGGAATGATAATCTCGGTATATCTGAGTTCGACCCTGATTTCATCACCAGGCATTATGTTGGCCACGTTCATCTGAAACACGTTCGGCCGCTGCTGTTCAAGCAGCGATGCGCTCTTTCCCTGAATTTTTGCCTGCTCGTATTCCTGCCTTGCCTCGTCACGCTTTTTTATTTTTGCCTCGATTGTACGGCTGCCGATGGTCATCTTCATGCCGTAGACAGCCGCCCGGGTCGATGCGGGAAAGACGTAAATAGCTTCGAGCGGCCTTTTCCCTGCATTCTTGTAAACCTGTGTGACCTTCACATCTGCGATAACGCCCGAGATGCTCACATCGGCCGATGTGGATTTGAGCGGCATCTGATCGATTGACGCATCATCGCTTTTAACAAAGAAGTAAGGCGAAAGAGTCTTGTCTCCACCCTCTTCCTGCCGGGCTTCTGATGTGGAATAGAAAACAAGCACTGAAACCACGACCAGGACAACTGAAAGAAACCTGCAAAACTTCATAATCAACCTCCGGTAAATTATTTTTAAGCACTGAGACACCTGATGCTTAAAAAAAGTTCCCGGAGATTTTTTGTTTAGACTAACCTGAATTTACATTCCGCCAGTTCAAATATTCTTATGGGACTTCTGGAACATTGACTATCCGGTGTTTCTCATGAACTCACAGGTCAGGATGGATCTTTATCCGGCTCGCTATCGATGGCCTTCTCATCTTCATTTGCGGCTGGCGTTTGAACATCAGGCCCTGAAGCCGGTGCGTCTTCAATAACGGCTGGGGCATCGGGACCCGATGAATCAGCCAGATTCCCTTCCCAGGGAACGGCTTCTGCACTTGTCACGTCCTCAATTTGATCCTCTTCCTGAGGTTCGTTCATTACCTCGACGTACTCTTCTATTACAATGCCGCGACGCACCATGATCCTGTAAATAAGAGCCGAACGGTTCCTTACATACCTTGAATTCCCGACAGGGTTGAACCTGATGGGATTTGGAAGAACGGTCGCCAGCCTGGCGGCCTCCTCTGGCCCGAGCGATGACGCCGATTTTCCGTAGTATTTTCGTGCCGCCGCTTCTATGCCGAAAAGGGCGTCGCCCCATTCGGCAACATTCAGATAGAGCTCCATTATCCTCTTTTTTGAAAGGTTTTTCTCAAGACGCCATGTATAGATGGCCTCCTTAATCTTACGTAAAGGGTTCTTTGCCGGTGTCAGAAAAAGGTTTTTTGCAAGCTGCTGGCTGATTGTCGAGCCTCCGGCCTTGAACTTTTTCTTTTTAATGTCCTTTTCAAAGGCCTTCTGCATCGCAACAAAATCAAAACCTTCATGGCGCCAGAATTTATCATCCTCCGCTATGATGACCGCCTTCACTGCATAAGGCGATATCCTGTTGAAAGGCACCCATTTCTGTTTAATCTTTTTATCGAGCCCTTTGTTTTCCCACTGTTTTTCCCTGTATTTCATGAATGAAGTCTTTTCAGGATTTTTCTTTTTAAGAACTGCAACATCGGGATAAACAAAACAGACGGCAATATCCGCCGCCAACAACAGAATCAATGCCAGCGCCAGATACGCCCCTATTTTTACGAGTTTTTTCACAATCCGTTTATCGAAGGGAACGTTCCGGCGGGGGCTTCGGATGAAAGTCCCATGAAGTAGCTGCCTGCCCATACGACCATGGCGGCCTGCTCAAGGAGCCCGCACCGGCATGCATCGATGTCATTGTCGGCATAACCCTTCATTGCAGGCATTATGCTCATTTCGGCCACCAGCATGAATCTGGCCGAAAGGTCCAGCAGCAGGGCGTATGTGTCCCTGTCCATGTCTTCGTTCATGATAATTTTCCATACGCCCGATCCTGTACTGACCGCACCCTCGGCCCATATGCCAGTGAGCATGCGCATTTCATACCATCTCAATGCGGAAACTCCACTTGTTTCTCCAGGGTTCTCGAGCAGGTCACGCTCATCTTTGTATTCGTTGAGGGTTTCAAGATTGAGTTTTTCCACAGTGCAGTCCAGCATCCTTGTACAATAGCACGGCCGTTCAACGTCGTCCGCCCCTTCCGGGGGATTGTTAAGGATATAATCCAAATAGCCCCAGTTGTATCCGTATACGAGAAGGAATGACGAGAGCGAAAGACGGCATGCCGCAATGGAAGCCAGGCCGCCGGATTCGGCCCTGCCGATTTTCATTGCGGCCGCCGCTATGAGAATGTCGAACACCCCTGAGACCCGTGAAGAGTCTATCACTTCTCCGGTGCCTTCCGATAGTGTTTTAGACAGAAGTGCTTCCGCCTGTTCTTTATCTCCGCTCATGGCATCCCTCAACCATACACCCCCGAAATATCCGGACAGGTATAGGTTGCCGAGCAGTCTCCGGGTTTCATATACCCCCTTTCCTGCAGTGCAGAGCATGTCCGCCGATTTGAGCGGAAGGTATCCGAGAAAGAATTCTTCGTTTGTCCCTGTTCCAGCCTCTTCGGCGGCATACTGTTCAGCGAACTCTTCGATGACGTCCGTATCGATCATGACCGCCGTGTTCTCTTTGAATGGAAATTCGGGGATGCTCACGATCACTGTCTCCTCCGATTTCAGAGCCAGGGGCTGTTTATTCTCCGATGACTGCACATCAGAATCGGGGCTGTCGCCGCAACCGGCAAGGACAGCGGCAATAATAATCAGGATATATGATTTCAAGTTGCGCTTCATTTCAGCCTCCTCATAAAAACCAGCCATTAACATATTTTTACCATAGCGTGATATCCGCTACAAGCCGCAGATAATTTATTCCGTGGCATCTTGTACATCTTCGAATAATATTTATATTAAGGAATAGGAGGGATAAAGAGATCGTGCAATCAGTATTTGACCAGGTGGGGAGTTTGTGGCTTGTGATTGATTCGAG
>CAYNVT010000197.1:0-4716 GCA_964400685.1 uncultured Bacteriovoracaceae bacterium
AAACACCTTCACCGTCTCCTCACGCATAACCAAAATTGGAGGACAGTACTTCTGAGAGCAGAGAGATAAAGATATATCCGAATAAAAAAGGGCCCCGTTTTAAGGGGTCCTTTTCATGTATTGACTTCAGGGATAAAAAGTTTTCAGAATTACAACTCATATTCTACCTTTCAGGATTCATTCATTTCAGGACTGCATGCTGCTGATACAGTAAAATATTAATGGATAAATGGCGCTTTACATTGACAGTGCATGCTCATTTTAATAGAATGTCCAATTGCAGAAACAAACTTCACAATAAAGCAAAGAAAGGTGGTTTATGAAAATTTTGCAGGAGTTCATCAACGCAGCCCAGGATCCCGTATCATATGCCAGAGAAAAGAACAGGGAAAAGAAAAAGAAGCTTATCGGCTACTGCTGCACCTATACACCTGAAGAAATCATATATGCAGCAGGCGCAATACCTGTAAGGCTCTTCGGCATCAAATCAGGCATTGAAAAAGCCGATGCCCATCTGCAGGCCTACAGCTGCTCCCTTGTACGGGGCATCATGGAGGACGCCCTTCTCGGCAACCTCGATTTTCTTGACGGCATGGTCTTCCCTCATACCTGTGACACAATCCAGCGACTGTCCGACATATGGCGCCTGAATATCAAAACCACATGGCATAACGACATAATGCTGCCGGTCAAGCTCGATACGCAGAGCGCACGAGAATATATGGAAGACGCCCATGCCAAGTTCAGGAGAGAGCTCGGTGAATGGATGGGCACTGAAATCACTGATGATGAGCTATCGCAGGCCATCGCGGTTTACAACCGACTGAGATCTCTTCTGAAAAAGCTGTATGAAATCAAAAGCGCAAACCCTGAAGCCTTAAGCGGCCGCGATTTGTATGCCATAGTCAAGGGCACAATGGTCATGGACAGGAAGGATGCTGCAGACCTTATTGAAAAGCTTGTTGCAGAGTTTGAACAGAAAACCGCTCCCGCAAAGGGAAATGGCAAACGCATAGTCATATCGGGCGGCATATGCGACCATCCCGAGATATATGACCTGATAGAAAAAACTGGAGCCAGAGTAGTCTGGGACGACCTCTGTACCGGATCACGGTTCTTTGAAGGCCTTATTCCAGAAGAAGGCGATCCGATAAAGGCAATAGCCTCAAGATATTTGGACAGGGTAATCTGCCCTGCAAAGCACGCATCGCTTACAATGAGAGGGGATAATCTTGTTGGTATTGCTAAAGGACAGAAGGCAGACGGCGTTATATTCATATTGCTCAAGTTCTGTGACCCGCACGCCTTTGATTATCCTTTCATGAAGAAAATGCTCGATGATGCTGGCATACCTTCGATGCTGCTCGAAATCGAACAGGAACTGCCGTCCGCCGGACAGCTTGCAACGCGTTTCGATGCATTCATCGAGATGCTTTAGACGCCAGATACAAGGAGAAAACAATGTCTGAAGAGATAAAGAAAGACGCCGTACCAAAGGTTAAATCGATAAAGAAGATGCGGGAAATCATGACCGCATATTACATAGACGCAAAGACCGCCAGACAGAACAACAAGAAAGTTGCCTGGATAACGAGCGGCGGGCCGGTCGAGCCTCTTTACGTGATGGATGTCATACCCGTCTACCCTGAAAATCACGGGGCCATGATAGGGGCTTCCAAGATGGGGGTTGACCTGTGCGAGAAGGCTGAGAACATGGGCTACAGCCGCGACCTCTGTTCTTATGCAAGGGCCGATATCGCATGTTCGACCGTAAACGGGGGACCCATAGGCGGGCTTCCGGAGCCCGACTTCCTTGTATGCAGTAACAACATCTGCGGGACCGTGCTCAAATGGTACGAGGTGCAGGCGAGATATTACAATGTGCCGCTATTCATTTTCGACACCCCGTTCTGCCATACCGAGTTCAGTATCGAAGCAAGGCGTTATGTAGAAAAGCAGGTCCTGGAATACATCGAATTTCTTGAAAAGGTATGCGGGAAGAAGTTTGACGAGAACAAGGCGGGGGAGGTTCTGGAATATTCCTATGAAGGCCAGCGGTTGTGGAGGGAAGTCCTCGAAACGGCGCGCAGCAAACCGGCGCCATTATCCGCTTTCGATGCGTTTTTCCACCTGGCGCTCATTGTAACGCTCAGGGGCACCAAAACCGTGGTCGATTATTATAACGGGCTTATCGAGGAAATGCGCCAGCGTGCCGCCGATAAAATAGGGTCTATCCCCAATGAGAAATACAGGCTCCTGTGGGACAATCTGCCGGTCTGGTACAAGACCAAATGGCTCTCGGACAAGTTCGCTTCGCACGGGGCCTGCCTTGTCGCCGACACCTATACATCGGCATGGTGCAAACAGCTTGATTATATAGACAAGTCCGACTTCGTGAAGTCGATGGTGGACTGCTATACGATGATTTACCTAAATATCGGGGTGGATCAGATGGTCGATACCGTAAAAGGCATGGTGAAAAAATATGATGTCGACGGCATTGTCATGCACTCGAACAGAAGCTGCAAACCATATTCGCTGGGCCAGTACGATATACAGCGCATGATACAGAAGGCGACCGGTGTTCCCAGCGTCATGATCGAGGCCGACATGGTCGATGAGAGAAGTTTTTCCGAAAGCCAGATAGATACGAGAATAGACGCCTTCATGGAACTCATTAAACAGAAAAAAGGATAGGAGGAGGAAGGATTCATGTTTGAAACTAAACCCTGGACAAAGTTCTATGGCAATGTTCCGGTAACCATCGATTATCCGAAAGTGACCCTTTATGAAGCGCTTATGAAAACAGTTAAGCGCTTCCCGAATAAAACCGCATGGGATTTCATGGGTTACACAGCGACATACAAAGAGTTCGCCGAAGAGATCGACAGGTGTGCAAACGCACTGGTGGCACTGGGGCTCAAAAAGGGCGACCGTATGACTATATCGATGCCGACATGCCCTCAGGGAATCATCTGCTTCTACGCAATCATAAAGATCGGGGCAGTTGCAAGTATGATCCATCCCCTTTCGCCGCCGAAGGAAATAGAATTCTATCTGAACGTCAGCAAAAGCACCTTCGCCCTTACAATCGATGCGTTCTACAAGAACTTCAAACAGGGCATGGAAAATTCACCTTGCAAGACCCTTGTGCTTGCAAGGATTCCGGATTATCTGCCGCTTATTAAAAAAATCGGTTTTAATCTGACCAAGGGACGGAAGATTCCCAAGGTCCCTGCCGATAATCAGGTAGTCTGGTGGAAGGACATGATGAGTGCCGGCTATCCCAAAGTTGAAGCAGCCAAGGCCGATCCGGATGAGATGGCGGTCATCATGTACTCAGGCGGAACAACCGGAGTGCCCAAAGGCATCATGCTCTCGCACATGAATTTCATCAGTGAAGGCATGCAGGTAGCTCACTGGGGAAAAATGGATGAAACGGATAAGATCCTTGCAATTCTGCCCATATTCCACGGATTCGGGCTTGGCGTTTGCGTAAATGCGGCATTCATGGGTGGTGGCCAGAGCATACTGGTACCACAGTTTACACCTGAAATTGTTGCTGATCTGATAGCAAAGAAACGGCCGAGCTTTGTTGTAGGGGTGCCCACTCTATTCGATGCGCTCACCAGAAACCCCCAGTTCAATAATTCCGACCTCTCCTGCCTGAAAGGCTGCTTCAGCGGCGCCGACACACTGCCGCGGGCTGTAAAGGAGGAGTTTGAGAGGATCGTTGAAAAACAAGGCGGCAAGGTCAAGCTGCTTGAAGGCTATGGACTCACCGAAGCGGTTACCGCAATCATGGCCATGCCGATGGAAGAATACCGAGAAGGAAGCGTGGGAGTCCCCTTCCCCGACATGCTCTCAAAGATAGTCAAAATCGGCACGACGGAAGAGGCGCCTATCGGCGAAGAAGGCGAGATCTGTCTCGCAGGCCCTGCAGTGATGCTGGGTTATCTGGACCAGCCGGAAGAGTCAGCCGCCGTACTTAAAAAGCATGCAGACGGAAAAATATGGCTGCATACAGGTGACATCGCAACGATGGACGAAGACGGCTTCACGTATTTTAAGCTCCGGCTTAAGCGCATGATTAAGTCTTCCGGCATGAATGTCTATCCGGCCCAGGTGGAGGAAGTCCTGAGGACCCATCATGATGTCGACATGGCCTGCGTTATCGGAGTGCCTGACAAGGCTCAGATATCCCGGGTCAAGGCCTTTATCGTACTGAAAGACAAGTCAAAAGCCGGCCCTGATATGGAAAAAGCGCTGATTGCACATTGCCGCGAGCAGCTGCTCCTCTGGAGCTGCCCGAGGGAAATCGAATTCAGGGATGACCTGCCCAAAACTCTCGTAGGCAAGATAGCATTCAACACGCTTGAAGAAGAGGAAAAGGCAAAGCTCAGGGCTGAAGGTAAATATGCCGGAGACTGATGACTGAATGCAACACAAGTTTCTCACACAATACATCGAAATGGCGTACATGAACGTACGCCCTTTCTTTTCATAAACAAAGCGCATGAAACAGGATAGACATACGAAAAAGCAAATAACCGACAAGAAGCCTTCACGCAGGCGCTCAAGGACAGACAAAGAAAAAGGTCTGATGCGTGACAGGATTCTGGAATCGGCTACAGAGCTTTTCATAACTCGCGGATATTACGTTGTAACCATTGCCGACATTACTAGAAACGCAGGAGTCAGCATAGGAACATTCTA
>CAYNVT010000198.1:0-4506 GCA_964400685.1 uncultured Bacteriovoracaceae bacterium
GTCGCAGATTTTGGAGGACACACCGCACCCAAAATATTATTTGAGCAAGACAGCCTGCTCGGGAATACTTCGAAGAGCGAAAAACAGAGGAAAGGAACTGCCTCCTCAGCTCAAGGAAGCATTGATTATACAGGCAGGACTCGCATGACGGAATTAGATACAGAGAAAAAGGTATTGAATGACAGAATGGACAATGATGAAAAGATAAATGCATTTCATATAAATCAAAGAGATGAATTGATTGATCTTGACGGAATATCAGGTGCTCTATTGGCAACTCGAAACATGCAGATGCAGACTTTTGTAACACAGCAGCCACTGATATGTTTGAACGACCATGGCGGAGAACGTATGGATATAACTGAAGAAATGACACCTACACTTCGTGCGGGCATGGCAGGACATCAGCCCTTAATCATGGCGAGTCAGCAGGGTGGAGCTGAGATTGCAGAGGGTACCTGTCCAACAATTACATCAGCTGCAGGAACCTCCGGCAATAACCAGCCGGTGCGGTTTGAAAATCATGCAAAGGATAGCAGGTACAATGGACCTTTAGAGGTGGCACCTACTGTGACAAGCATTTATGGCACAGGCGGTAACAATGTCCCTCTTGTGGGTAAGCCTGTTGCATTTTCTCTTGACTCGAAAGAGTCAAACAGCATGAAATCATCAAATCCCTATTCGGGATGCAGGGAAACAGATGTTGCCAGAACTATTGATACTACAAATCCTGACCCAAGCAAGAATCAGGGAGGTATTGCTATACTGCAGGAAACAATCTGCATCGCAGGAAATACGATCGACCGGGAGCCTGAAAACGGCGGAAACGGTCTGGGATGCCAGCCTAATATCAGCTATACAATTACTACAAGTGACCGTCATGCAGTGTACAGCCGTCAAAGAAGTGATGAGTTTTCCGAAAATGATGTTGCTGCCACACAAAGTGCCAGGCAGTATAAGGATGCAACTGATCTTATTTGTCAACCTGAAATATTCGGTCAGTCACAGTATGGAAATTATGCAGAGGGTTGTGCTACTCTGCGAACCCAAGGTGGAGACAATGGCGGCGGAAGCGAAAATCTTGTAAAAGAAAATAAGCAAAATCTCATTCGCAGGCTTACCCCTCTTGAATGCGAACGACTGCAGGGATTTCCTGATTACTGGACATTGATTCCGGGTGCCTCGGATAGTGCAAGATACAAGGCACTTGGCAACAGTGTGGCGATACCATGTGTGGAATTCGTTCTGCGCGGCATCGCCTATTTTTTACGCTTAATACATGATAAACAGGAGGAATGACTATGTATATTTACCCTGACAATCTGAAAGCAAAGGCGACATTGTGGCTTTGGGAGCTGCGGGATATTGGGATTATTGGCGTGGGTCTTTTGATTTCTGTATTCGCACTGACACAGCTCCATTTCTTTATGCCCATTGTTTTCACAGCTCTATACGCATTTTTAACAATTCGATTTGAAGATACAAGCATCCTTTGCTTTATACGAAATGCCGCCGGTTTTTTTATTTGGAAACAGCAAATCTATAAATGGAGAGCTTAATATATGAACAGAAAAAAGAAACAAAAAGAAAAGGAATCAACACGTGAACTCATCGGCATAACTGAAATAACGTCTCACAGCTTGGTGACTGAACATGGTGAGCTTGTATTTTTTATGATTAAGCCCACTAACATCAATGTGCTTTCCGACATCAGCATAGGTGCAAGAATATATGCACTTATGAACGTTTTGAAAGGAATAGCAGAAATTGAGGTGCTTTGCCTAAATTCAAGGGAAAATTTTGAAGATGTAAAGTCAAATATGAGAATACGCATGGATTCTGAGCAGAACCCTGCTATACGAAAACTGCTTGTACAGGATCAGACATATCTTGATCGTATGCAGGTGCAGATGGCTACTGCAAGGGAGTTTTTAATCATAATTCGTTTGCGGAATGAGAGAGAATCTGATGTCCAGCCATATCTTTCGCGTATTGAAAAAAGCCTTAAGGATCAAGGATTTACTGCAAGCAAGGCAAGTGAACCGGACATCAAGCGTATGCTTGGTGTCTATTATGAGCAGAACGTAACTACAGAAAGCTTTGAGGATTTAGACGGCGAAAGGTGGGTAATTTACGGTGAGTAAAATCAGAAAAAAAGAAAAACAAGAGATTGAAGGTACGAAAATCAAGGATTTTCTTGACATGATATCGCCGAGTATTATCAAGTTCAATACAGATTACTTCATATGCGGCAATACCTACCGATGTGTATGGGCACTGAGAGAATACCCTACCAGTACCTCAGAGCAGTCGATATTGCGCCATTTGGGAGAAAAGGATAACGTGACTCTTCGTATTTATACAAGACAGGTGAATGCAGCAGAGGAGAGGAAGATCATTCATAATGCGGCAAACAAGAATCGTATGGATAAAAGCAGCACTAATGATTTACAACAGACGGTTACTGCGGAAAGCAATCTGCAGGACGTTGTAACTCTGGTATCATCAATGCACAGAAATCGAGAACCTCTTCTGCATTGTGCTGTTTTTATTGAACTGACAGCACATGATCTGGATACATTAAAGCTTTTACAGACCGATGTACTGACGGAACTGGTTCGCTCGAAGCTTAATGTTGACCGCCTTATTCTGCAGCAACAGGAGGGTTTTTTGTCGGTGGGTCCTGCAGGAAGAAACGTGTTCGGGAATCAGTTTGAACGTGTGCTCCCGGCAAGCTCTGTAGCCAATCTTTACCCGTTCAACTATAGCGGCAAAACAGATGCTAATGGCTTTTATCTTGGACGAGACAAATTCGGCAGCAACATTATTGTAGATTTTGATAAGCGTGATGATGATAAGACCAACGCCAATGTGCTAATTTTGGGTAACTCAGGCCAGGGCAAAAGCTATCTGCTAAAGCTTATTCTATGTAATGTTCTGGAATCCGGCAAGAATGTAATTGGATTAGACCCTGAGCATGAATACATTGAACTTGCGGAAAATCTCGGCGGATGCTTCATTGACCTGATGAATGGTCAGTATATCATAAATCCTCTGGAGCCGAAAACATGGAATGAGGGCGAAAGTTTGGATGATACCGATGCACCTCAGGCATTCTGTCAGTCCACCAAACTCAGTCAGCATATTTCCTTTCTGAAAGACTTTTTCCGTTGCTATAAGGATTTTTCAGACAGTCACATTGATACAATTGAAATCATGTTAGGTAGGCTGTATGAAAAGTTTGGTATCAGTGACCGCACAGATTTCAGGAAACTGTCAGCCACAGACTATCCTGTTTTGTCCGACCTTTATTCGTTTATTGATGGTGAGTTTAGAGACTACGATAAAACAAAATACAATCTATACACACCTGAACTATTGCAGGAAATTCTGCTTGGACTACATTCAATGTGTATTGGTGCAGAAAGCAAATTCTTCAATGGCCACACCAATGTGACATCTGATCGCTTTATTGTGTTTGGCGTTAAAGGTCTTCTGCAGGCAAGCAGGAACGTAAAAAATGCATTGTTGTTTAATGTGCTTTCCTTCATGAGTGACAAGCTGTTGACTGAAGGAAATACTGTTGCCAGCATTGATGAATTATACCTGTTCCTGACTAATCTGACCGCCATTGAATACATCAGGAATTTTATGAAAAGAGTTCGAAAGAAGGAGTCGGCTGTTATTCTGGCATCTCAGAACCTTGAAGACTTCAATATCGATGGAATAAGAGAACTGACTAAACCGCTGTTTTCTATTCCAACTCATACCTTTTTATTCAACGCCGGAAACATTGACAAGCAGTTTTATATTGATTCACTTCAGCTGGAAGAAAGTGAATACAATTTAATCCGCTTCCCGCAAAGGGGTGTTTGCCTTTTCAAATGCGGAATAGAAAGATATAACCTTGTGGTTCATGCTCCGGCGCATAAGGAAAAACTGTTCGGAAAAGCCGGCGGCCGATAATGAAGAAGGGAGAATAAATTATGGATAGACTTGAAAATCAGAAAGAAGAAAAGAAGGGTATTCTGGAAGACATGCTTTCTTTTATCCGCTACACGCCAAATCGTGAGGCGGATATTTTAGCTTTTATGGAGAAGTATCAAAAGTCAGATAATGAGGAACGCCCGACTATTCTGGAGCATCTCAGATGCTGTATGGATGGAAAGGAATATCCCAATCCTTACGCTTACAGCTACCATTATACACAAGAAGATGTATCTGCAATAGGAGAAATATTAGATGAATATATAGATTGCCTTATATCCGCAGAAGGCAATCCTGATTTTATTTCAAAATGTGTAAGAGATGCTGTATTAAAAATAAATGAGTTGAATGAATCATGTGAAGGATATCTGGTTGACACATGGAGAAGAGAGAGACTGTGTGCTTTCATTAATTCAGCAGCTTCGACTGCAGGACTTTCACAAGAGAAAGACGTTACATTGGAGCACAGGATGTGGTAAAGGCGGTGGCTAAATGGAGATACAGGGGCAAAATTTTGGT
>CAYNVT010000199.1:0-4503 GCA_964400685.1 uncultured Bacteriovoracaceae bacterium
GAGTATACAGCCTGGACCACTGGCGAACCCTGGGACCTTCAGTATAATGAGCTCACATATTACATAGTCCCCGAGACTTTCCCTTTTCTGCAGACCTTCAGGGTCTCATATAATCAGGTAGCAAGAAAGGTTGCGCTGCCCAATGACTTCTGGAAAATGAGCCTGCCTGAACGCAGGGCCTGGTTCAATAAGGAAGTCGTAGTGAACTATCTGCCTCAGGAAATCCTGCCAGGTGATCTGCTTGCAGGCTCGCGCTTCAACATAATCACATCCATGTGTCTGACTGAAGAACAGAACAAGGCGCGCGACAAAAAAATATTCGGTAAAAACGGCGCACGCGCCCGCATGAAATGGTTCCACGACCACGGCTACGGAAATACCGGCGCAACATCGGGACACCTCATCCCCGGTTACGAGCGCCTCCTTAAAATCGGATGGAAAGGCGTCAATGCTGATCTAAAAACGAAGTACGATGAGCTCTCGGCAAAAGACAAAAAAGGCAAAAAGGGCGCACAGTTGAGGGCCATGATCACCGCTTCTACAATGGCGCGAGACCTGGCCGCTAAATATTCCGAACTCTGCACCAAACTTGCCGCCGCCGAAAAGGACTTCAAACGCAAGAAAGAACTCAACACAATGGCTGCCAACCTCAAGGTGGTTCCGTGGGAGCCGCCTCAGGATTTCTGGCAGGCCATGATGGCGCTGTGGCTCAACCACATGCTGGTCATGAGCGATGAGAACTATCCCGGCCCCGGGGTCTCCTTCGGGAACCTCGACAGGATACTGGCCCCCTTCTGGGAAAAATCAATTGATAAGGGCATGGACCGCGAATTCGGCAAGGAGATCATGAAGTGCATGTGGGTGCATGCCAACACCGCCTACGACGGCATGATACGCACCGGCGGCAACCAGGGCATAACCGCAGGTTTCGGCCAGCTTCTTACGCTTTCAGGCATCGGCCCTGACGGAAGGGACATGACCAGCGACATCACATGGGCCATACTCGAAGTCATAGACGAAATGACTCCCATACTCGAACCGAAACCCAACGTAAGGCTGCACAAAAACACCCCTGAAGAGCTTCTTGACAGGGTGGTCGATATGATAGAGACCAGCCAGGGCGCGCCGTTTCTGCTCAATTTCGACGAACGCTCCATGGCGGGCATGATTCTCGAAGGCAAAAAGGCAGGCATAACCCACCTCATCAACGAGACCAACGTAAACGAATACGCGCCGGTCGGCTGCCTGGAAAACACCATGGTAGGCAATGACCGATCGGGTACGGTCGACAACAACCTCAACCTCTTAAAGGCCGTGGAACTTACTTTCACGGGCGGCAAAGACCTGCTCCAGTTTACCGACCCCATCACCATGATACCACAGCCCATTACGCAGGACGGCCCCGAAACTCCCGACCCCCGCACGTTCAGTACTTTCGACGAGTTCTGGGACGCATTCGTCATCCAGATGAAATACATCATCGCCAAATGCGTAGAAACCTATGAACTTTCCGAGGAACTTCGAGCACAGTACAACCCCACTCCGTACCTTTCCTGTCTGGTGAAAGGCTGCGCGGAAAAGGGACTAGATGTTACGCAGGGCGGCGCTGAGATCGGCTTCACAACGCTCGAAGCCGTGACCTATGCGACAACCGTGGATTCGCTGCTGGCGGTTAAATACCTTGTTTTCGACAAGAAAGAGTGCACCATGGACGAACTCATCATGGCGCTTAAAGACAACTGGGCGGGTCATGAGGTGCTCCAGGCCAAGGCAAAATTCAAGGCGCCCAAATACGGACGCGATGACGACGAGGCCGATGCCCTGGCCAAAAAAGTCATGGACCTATGGTGTGGCGAAACCTGGAAATACAAGACAGCATCGACCGGCCGCCAGTTCCGCCCCGGTATGCTCAGCTGGAACTACTGGGTGGGCGACGGCTATGTCATGGCCGCAAGCGCTGACGGCAGGCCCAAGGGCCAGTTCCTTTCCAACGCCATCTGCCCGTCAAACGGCGCAGATACCAAAGGCCCCACTTCAAACACCAACTCTGTCGGCAAGGCTCTCGGCGGCAAATCAGATGAAGGCGACTGGGAAGACTACCTGAACGCACTTCCCAACGGCGCGAGCCATACCATCACGTTCAACCCGTCCGTGCTCAAAGACCCGGAACACAAGGCAAAATTCAAGGCATTCCTGAGGGCCTACGCAGAAAACGGCGGTACTGCGCTACAGATAAACATGCTCGACCCGGATATGCTGAAGGACGCACAGAAACACCCGCAGGACTACCGGCACCTGCTCGTACGCGTGACCGGCTACAACGCATACTTCACCAGCATAGGCCGCGAACTGCAGAACGAAGTCATCGAACGCCTCAGCCACTGTAGGTTCTAGGGTTTAAGCAATGCCGAAAAAAACTCAACTTCCCCCAACCCCCTTCTATCCAGAAGGGGGCTATGTGTTGATAAGAATTCGCACGGCGTGCGAATTCTTATCAACGGACGGCCCTCTTGCCCTTGAGGGCAAGAGGGGTGGGAGATGGGGTGTAAGGATTGCATCATGACAAAGGGAACGGTTCTGGAGATTCAGCGCATGTCCACCGAGGACGGGCCCGGGATAAGGACTACGGTATTCATGAAGGGGTGCCCGCTCAAGTGTATCTGGTGCCACAATCCCGAGAGCATCTCACAGAAGCCTCAGATTCACTGGGTAGGTTCGCGCTGCATCGGCTGCAATATATGTATAGATTCTTGTCCTAATGATGCGCTCAAAAAGGGAGAAAAGGGCATTGAGATAGACCGGAACATCTGCAAAGGATGCGGGACCTGCGCCAATGAATGCCCTTCGACGGCAATGGAGTTGCTTGGTCACGAGTGGGAAGCGAAAAAGCTGGTAGATGAGCTTATCAAGGACAGGGCGTTTTTCGAGACCTCAGGCGGCGGGGTGACGATATCAGGCGGAGAGCCTACCATGCAGGCGGAATTTGTGCAGGAAGTTCTCAGGATGCTCAAGCAAAAGGGTATTCATACGGCGCTCGACACCTGCGGGTTATGTAAAGAGGAGACGATTGCCGTGCTGCTGCCCTATGCCGACCTGGTCCTCTTTGACCTTAAGGTCATGGATTCGAAGCTGCACAGGGAATTTACGGGTGCGCCCAATGAAAGGATACTTGATAGCCTTCTTTATATAAGGGATGTCATGAAGGAAAAAGCCTCACCGAAAGAGCTCTGGGTAAGAACGCCGATTATTCCGGGAACGACTGACAATGAAAAAGTGATTAAAGATATAGGACGATATATAGCGGCAAACATAAAGGATGATGCCAGGCGCTGGGACCTGTGCGCGTTCAACAATCTGTGCAGGGACAAATATACGAGGCTCGGGCTTACATGGAAGTATCACAATTCCAAGCCGCTAAAAAAAGAGACCATGGAAAGGCTTGCAGAGGCGGCAAGGCATTCTGGCGTCAGGCCGGAAATAGTACAGTGGAGCGGCGCGACGCGGCTTGAGGAAGAAGAATAATCATTTGGAGGGTAAAATGAATAAGATGACTGCGTTTACTAAAGAAGATATGAAAGCGTTCGAACCCGAGGCCAAACTCGGCTTTATCGCAACGGTCAACCCCGAGGGCCTGCCGCATATAACGCTTATCACGGCGCTGCGCGCCAAGGACGAAACGCACCTCATGTGGGGCCAGTTCACCGAAGGCCAATCTAAAAAGCATGTGCTCGATAATCCGAAGACAGCATTCGCCATACTCAACCTCGAAAAAAACCTCTGGCGCGGCAAGGCGCTCTATACGCACAATGTAAAGGAAGGCGAGGATTATGTCCTCTTCAACAACCAGCCCATGTTCCGCTACAACTCGTACTTCGGCATTCATACCGTCCACTACATGGACCTTGTCGAGACTACAGGGAAAGAGCCGCTCAAGCTGCCCGCAATAATCGCTTCATCGATGCTTACGCTCGGCAAAAAGGCATTCGCCTCAACCGGCATAAAAGAGCCGATCATGAAGCCGTTTGCAGTAGGGCTCTTCAACGGCATGCAGACTGTCAAGTTCATATCATGGGTAGATACCGACGGATTTCCGAGGCTGACTCCCATCTTACAGGCCCAGGCCCCTGACAGCAGGAGGCTTGTGATGGTGCCGGTCGCCTATGGAGACGAGTTGAAGGAGATCCCCGAAGGCGCGGACGTGGCCGTTTACGGTGCGTCGTTCAATATGGAGACATGCCTTGTGCGCGGGAAGTTCCATCGCAAGGCAGGCCTTATCCCGACAGTGCAGATAGACCTGAACTGGGTGTATAATTCGATGCCGCCGAATGCGGGGCAGATTTATCCGGAGGTACCTCTACAACCAGTCACCCAATTTTAGGTAGTACAGGGTGTGATAACTTCGCATCTCTGCGTCTCTCCTAGTCTCAAGGTTGCGACATACGTTTAAGTGTAGTAGCTCCGACTTGATCTGACAGCTCTCCTTTCTGAAGGGATATTTGTACG
>CAYNVT010000200.1:0-4262 GCA_964400685.1 uncultured Bacteriovoracaceae bacterium
TAGCTTCGGCCCCTCTTTATATGACAATTGTCAGCGCGTTTAGTCTACTTTCTGAATATTCAATACTTCACGCCAGATTCCGCCGATTTCCATACGGAAGCGGGCCAGCCCCTCCGTCTTGCCACCCTTGCAGCTTATAACCTCGATTGCCCTGAGATTATATTACTCAGTCATTGAGTAAAATTACTCAACCATTGAGTAAAAACAGTTTTATGTCAGGCCATTAACCTGTCTTGGTCAATGCCGGGTCAATGCATTCGTGGCGTTTTTTTGCGCCTGAGTTTGCCCATTTCGGCTATGGACTTATTTAAATAAGAGCAAAACTATTTATGTCTCATTTATTATAAATTATGATACAATAGTTATATTATTAGTGAAATCATATGATTATTTGTTTATGCCTCGCTAATGGCTATTTCAATATGAGCTATTGACTTATTGTATCACTTTTTATATTATATGAGACACAAGGCATGCGGAGCTGAATATGAAGGCACCTTTTCTTCCCAAGTTATTGCCTTTGACGGACATTAAATGGGATGAGTTAATCGGTCTTATAGCCAGATCGAATGCGGCTATTGCCCGCTATGATGGCCAATTGACGAGCATCCCGAATCCCAGGGTCCTGTTGTCCCCCCTCTTGACGCAAGAAGCCGTCTTATCGTCCAAGATAGAGGGCACACAGGCCACGCTAGAGGAGGTATTAGAGTTTGAGGCAAATCCGAAAGTTGAAATCTCCGAGGAGCAGCATTCGGATATAGAAGAAATTCTGAACTATCGAACGTCTCTGGATTTGGCTGAAACACTCTTAAAAGAAAAACCGCTGTGCCTGAATATCATCAAGTCAGTTCACGACCAGCTTCTGCGTGGTGTTCGCGGTCAATGGAAGGGTCGGGGCGAGTTCAGGAAAGTGCAGAACTGGATCGGCAGCCCGGGTACACCTATGGAGGAGGCCGCGTATATTCCTCCACCACCGGATAGGCTCATGGACTACATGGCCAATCTCGAGCACTATTGTCATTTTGAGGAGAAAGATCAACTGGTCCAGTTGGCGATCATTCATGCCCAATTTGAACTGATTCACCCCTTTGTGGACGGCAATGGGAGAATCGGCCGTATCCTGATCCCCATTTTCCTTTGTGAAAGAAAGCTGCTCCACAGTCCAATGTTTTATATCAGTGCCTACTTCGAGGAAAACAGAGATGCCTATTACGCGAGACTACGCGCCATCTCGGATGCAGATGATTGGCTGGGCTGGATTAAGTATTTCCTGAACGCAGTCATGGAGCAGGCAAATCGAAACAGCCAAAAGGCAACAGGCATCATGGATCTATATAATAGCCTGAAAGGTGAGATCAGCGAATTGACGCATTCGCAGTATGGCATTCAAACGCTGGATTCTCTTTTCAGCCGCCCGGTTTTTTCAAGCCGGGCTTTTATCGAATTATCGGGCATTCCCAAGCCGAGCGCGGCACGGATGCTGAATTGCCTGGATAATAAAATCATAAGAGTAATCAAACCGGGGAAAGGTCGACGCCCAAATGTATATGTCTTCCCAAGGCTGCTGGACATCATACAGTCATGACGTCTTGCACCCTGTAAATGAAATCAAAAGTAGAGCAGAAGTTGGGGAAGTCTCCTGATTATCGGAAGACCTCACGGGCCAGGTGAAGACGTTGTCGAAAGAAAGGACGTACGAAGTCAAGGTCGGCAAAAAGAAATATCCCGCTGTGCTTCATGCCGATACTGAAGATGGCGGTTATTGGGTCGAAGCCGTCGACATTCCCGGCTGCGTGTCCCAGGGGGATACGGTGGAAGAGGCCCTCGGGATGATCAAGGATGCCATTGAGGTGTGCAGCACAGTACTTTCCGGCAAACAGATGGCCGGGAAGGCATCATGAGCGGGCTCAATAACCTCAAGCCCCAGAGGGTTGTCAAGGCTTTCGAGAGAACGGGTTGTGGCCGGGCTTTCGGTGGAAGAATTTCTGGGGCTGTATCGGTAGAGGCATGAAACAACAAACAAAAAGGCGCAACCCGATGTGGATTGCGCCTTTTGATTTTCATGGTGCCGAAGCCGGGATTTGAATGCAAGAAAATGACTTTCAGCTAACTCCAGGTATTCCGGTCTTTTCCTTTGATTTCATTACGATAGAAGCATTTTCAGCGACGTTCAATAGTCGCAACCAGTTCAATATTTTCATCCAAAATCGACTGAAGGGGACCCAAAAGGGACCCAAGCGCCGAAGTCGAAAGGTTGCCCGGCTATAACAATCATTTCGGCCAAGATCCTATTATCTGCAGAAGAAACCCTATGGACAGAAAGATAATCCCTGTTACTGCATTCCTTGATTGCCTTAAACGATCAACTACTGTAGGAAGCCTTAAATTCTCTTCGTCTGTATTTCCACAAATACGAGAAACACCCAATTCAATAGCCTGCTTCTTCGTCAAAATCAGTCCCCAAGCTAGGAATAATGCGCCGATTAGATCAAATACTAAACCTACAATTATTAGCCATTTTAGTGTCATTGCACTCATCAAATTAATTCGAATCTTCAGGCTCTTCTTGATCAAATACGCTCGCAGTATCGCTTTGACTTGGTGCCTTTCGCATGAAAGCGGGCACTTCTGGCAACTCGACAGCTTGGAAAAGTGGGCCTTTGACTACAGCTTCAAGCAGCTCTTTCTGCTTAGGATACTCTGTCAGAGTCGCCTCAAGGACCCATAATAACTCTAGGAGCCCCGTCGTGAACTCGCTTGTCCAGCGTTCAGGTCGGATATCATCCAGTGGGGATGATTTCTTTCCGTGCCCCGCTTTCAACCTATAGTCGAGCCATGACTTCACGACACGCAAACCGGAAACTTCAAAATCCCATACCTCCTGCGCAACCGGTCCGAACTCTCCATCTCCAACACGAAGAATTTTCGTTTCGGCATCGTACGAGTATTTTTCCGGATACCTGTCATTGCTCTCAGGCACTGCCTTTGTACACTTGGTCGTTCCCGTCGGAATGACCCCTCGCTTCCTTCCGCTTGGGATAAGACGCTCACCGTATGTATGAAGCCAGACCAATCTTTTTCCTACGTCGCGTGCGGCCTGAAAAAGCTTTCGGTCTTTTGTGAGAGGCAACCTGATTTCTTTTGCTTTCAGGTCTTGTTGAAATCTCTCAGTATATTCCGGATGAGCGAGCGTGCCATATACATAAGACAGGAAGTCCTCGGGAGTGACCTCGCAACCGTACTGTTCCTCCAGAAGCTTCAAAAGCCCCGGTGCGACATTTGCCTCGTCAGCGCCTGAGTCGCGGTAAAGAGGCATAACATCTTTACCCCCGTAGGAGCCGCGAAAATAATGCAGATCAGGAACCATGTTGCACGTAACAAGTGCTGGTCCCATTCCCAAGGGGTGTGAGAGCAGGCTGACCAAATAAACTTGGCAATCTCCGTGCGCGAGCCATAAGGCTGGACCGGCTCGGTCTAACATCCGCGAATCATGGAATACGTATTGTCGATCAAGGGATCGATAACTGTATCGAATGAACGAAGGACAGGGATCTTTTTTTGATAAGGTGGCCAATGCTTTCGTCCGCTCATCACTGGGTGGCAATTGCACGGGAGTATCTGTTACTTTTCTGCCGGTTGGTGACTCTTTAAATAAAGAAGGAAGTTCCTGAGAGGACGATGCGCATAATCGTCTCCATCTTCTCATCAATGTGTCTGAATTAGGCGCAATTACCCAAGTCCTACCAGCTTTTACTCCAGATTGCTGCCACGGGAAGAGATCCGTCAAGAGTGGCCAATGAAAATACTTTCCTTTTCCCTTTGGTCTAAATGGGGCCTGCCAATCCTTTGGACATGCTTCCCATTTCAGGTCTTCAAAGCGAGACAGCGCAGACAGGCTGCTAAGTTTCTCCTCTCTCGACCCCTCGATTATTGCGTAATGAACATCCGCAGGTTTTTCCTTCTCGGATTTTTCATATCTGACGGCGATTGCAATGGCCACCGGTGTTTGGATATTGAAGACGTTTTCTGTTTTTCTGGTACCTCGTCCTTCACCCCCGAGATCGATGATCCAAATCTCATCGCAGACTCGGCGCATATATTCTCTCATTCCTGTGAAAGCATCACCCTCAAGATAAGAAGATGCGCTAATGAAAGACACTATGCCGGAACCTGATGCTGTCTTGTGGTCGAAAACCTTCCACAGTGCCCATCGCCAGAAATAGACATAGAGATTATAGAGGTTCTTCACATGTTGGCCGTGT
>CAYNVT010000201.1:0-2573 GCA_964400685.1 uncultured Bacteriovoracaceae bacterium
CTTTTTTCGATGAATTGTGTGGCATGAGAATGTTTATATCCTCCTCGCTGAAGGAAGGAGGTGTCTGTTGCGAGACACCGAGGAGGTTCTGGATCACCATATCTGCCCGGATGGCAGAATTTTTTATCCTCTCGCAGGCATCGATGAGTGCGCTGTCTTTGACCGATGACTGCACATATACGATCCCCTGAAGGATGATGCTGAGAGGGTTTTTCAGCTCATGGGCGATCTTCGCGGAAAGCTGTCCGAGGGACGCCATCTTTTCTGATTCCGATTGTTCCAGCCCTTTGATCCTCTGTTTCAGGACGGATATTTCTTCGAGCAGTTCTTGATTTGTTTTGGGCTGATTGTTCATATCACTTCCCTACACCTCAATATATTTTTTGCCGGGAAAAGTTACAAGATGTAAAATGAATATACAGGTTAACCAGTTTTACGGGCGGCACAATAGTGCGGGGCAGGTCGGGTGAGAATTAAATGAATACCCCCTTATTATGCGGCGAAGTTATTGTTCTCTAATTGAAATACCGAATCGATCGGCGCTTTGCTTTTTCGGTAGGGCAATATTGCTCGATCTTTTCTATCAGCTTTTCCGGTTTGACCGGTTTTGCAATGAAATCCCTTCCGCCGATCTTTCCTCCGTATCCCGGAAGATCATCTTTTTTGATCACAGCAGTAACGAAGACAAAGGGGATCGTTTTTGTTGACTCGTCCTCAAGAAGGATCTCTGCAACCCGCCCGCCGTCCATCTTCGGCATGACGATATCGAGGAATATTAGGTCTGGTTTAACCTGCTTCGCCAGCCTGATGCCCTCAGTGCCTCTTGTGGCGGTAAAAACCCGATATTTCCTAGTTTTTTCGAGATTCAGTTTCACGAAGAAGCAGAAGTCCTCTTCATCGTCAATGAGGAGAATCTTCTTTTTATCCATTTTATTCATCGAGAGCATCCTCCTTAAAAATACTGACACGTGATAGAAAGCGGCCAGTCATAAATCCCGGGTTTTGCGTCTTCGGAAAGGTGAAACCGGTAGCTTAATTCGACGGTAACAGCACCGCGGGAATACGGCTGGTGCACAAAAGCACTTCCCGGAGTTATCCGGATATCGTTGGTGAATCCCTGTACCCGAACTTCCCTGAAAGGCCACACAATGCCCTGCAAGGTGAGCATATAGCCAGCCGGATTGTTATTCATGATCTGGATACGTGAGGCGCTTTTCATGTCTATATAGCCTTTACGTATATCCTCATCGGCAATAATTATTTCACGCTCCTGATGGAGTATCTTAAGACTCGTCAGCGCCGGGATCCTTGCGGATACCATAACTTTTGTTCTCGTTGAACCGGCATATGCTGTGTTCCTGGTAGAGATTGATGCAAAAAAGAGCATTGCCGCGAATAACGTCATGAGAAGCAAGTGCTGTGCGGGGGTGAAATGCTCCAGCATAAATGGAACTGCGATGAGAGAGTAGTGATTATTTACCAACAACTGCTCGATCTTTTCGATGAGATTCTCCGATTTGACCGGCTTGGCGATAAAATCTTTTCCGCCAGCCCTGTTATCTTCTGCAAGTTCCTCTTTTTTCACCACCGCGCTGACGAAAACAATGGGAATCTTTTTTGTTGACTCGTCCTCAAGAAGGATCTCCGCAACCCGCCCGCCATTCATCTTCGGCATGACGATATCGAGGAATATGAGGTCGGGTTTAACCTGCTTCGCCAGCCTGATGCCTTCCATACCGTCTGTCGCGGTGAAGACCTGGTATTGTCCTGTTTTTTCGAGATTCAGCTTTACAAAGAAGCAGAAGTCGTCTTCATCGTCAATGAGGAGGATCTTCCTTTTATCCATTGAGAGCGTCCCCTTTCTCCGGCGGATTGCAGGGCAAGGTTATTGTCACTGTTGTACCTGCCCCCACTTTGCTGTTGATGACAATGCTGCCGTGATGACGGTCAATGATCCCTTTTGTGACGGATAATCCGAGTCCGGTGCCTCCTGAGTTCCTTTTTGTAGTGAAGAAAGGATCGAAAACATTTTCAAGAATCTCTTCGGGTATACCCGTTCCGGTATCCGTTATAGCAACCTCGACGCATGGTTGTCCGTTTTTGCCCGTTCCCGCTGTGGTGGTGAGTGTGATGGTGCCTCCGTCCTTCATCGCATCAGCGGCATTGATAAATATGTTGATGAAGACCTCCTTGATCTGGTTGCCGTCCACGCTTACCTTGGGGATGCGGCGTGAGTAGTCCCGTATAACCTCTATGTTTTGCAGGTTCAGCTGGTGTTCCACCATTGCGAGGCTTTCCTCGATCACAATGTTCATATCCTCCTCGCTGAAGGAAGGGGACGCCTGCCGTGAAAAACTGAGAAGGTTATGGATTACCGTATCTGCCCGTATGGCCGATTTTTTTATCCTGTCGCAGGCATCGATAAGCGTGCCGTCCTCTACCGATGACTGGACATATGCGATTCCCTGAAGGATAATGCTGAGAGGGTTTTTCAGTTCATGGGCGATCCCGGCGGAAAGATGCCCGAGAGAGGCCATCTTCTCTGACTGGATAAGCATTGCCTCTGACCTTTT
>CAYNVT010000201.1:2673-3997 GCA_964400685.1 uncultured Bacteriovoracaceae bacterium
TCGCTCTCCCGGATTACAGCTTCCATATGTTTCTGCTTGGTGATATCGCGCCAGTGAACATGGGTTATTTGTTTTCCATTCACAGGCACCACGGTAAGAGAAACCTGAACCCAGAAGTCTGTGCCGTCAAAGGTCCGGTGCACCCATTCAAATTGATCCTTCCTTTCGTTGTACGTGAAATAGATGGCCTTCTTTTCTTTTTCTTCTGAGAGTCTGTCATCGGGCTGTTTTTCCGGGGATATCTGAGATGGGCGAAGCCCTAATATCTGATCCTTGTGCGGACAGCGTAATATTTCGAGGGCTGCCTTATTGCAATCTATGAATTTCCCATTCTCCATGAGAAAGACGGGGTCCATGGAATTTTCGAATAACAAACGGTACTTGGCTTCGCTCTCCTGAAGGGTTTTTCTGACCTCTTCAAGTTCATGTTCTGATGTTGTCATTCCCGTAGTGATCCTTTTTAACACGTCATCCAAGCTGTTGTTTTATTAATATAACAGACAAATAAAATAATTCAAGTCAATATGTTACAAAATATGTTACAAAATATATCTTAACAATGTATGCCGCTTATCAAGTACTATTCACATTTTCCTGTTGTGCATATTTATAATGGGTGGTTTATAATGTATTTAATTCCGTACAATGATCTCCTTCATGACCTGCACCGCCTCCACCTTTGTTGACAGCAGCAGACCGAACATCATGCGAAATAATAGCAAAGAGACTTACTATTTATGATTGAAATACGGTATGGTTACAAGGGGTCCAAAAGACTATTGAACCACTCTACCTTTTGCGGGGAGGCGTTCGATGGCCACGGCGCAAAGTTCGGTCTGGATATTTGCCTCAAGGTCGGCAGCGGCTGTGTGCTTCACCTACAAACAATTGTATGGTTGGTATATAAAACCGATGATTACCGAAAGAAACAAATTATGCAAGGTATTATGCAATATAATGTCTAGGAACATCCTTCACAATTTATTTTCTTCATTATTGCTTTCAGCGAATTATTTCATCACGTTCTTTGAGCGCTGCAATTTCACTTTCGAGTATACACTTTAAACGTGATGGATCCATCGACAGCATCTCATCGATCATCGAGATAAGATGCCTTGATGTAAGCACTCTCGGCAATAAAACATAATCAGCGCCTTCTATATACATCTTTAAAGCTCTTTGCACACTCTCGGCCGTAACAATGATCTTTGCGTGGGGGCTGATATTTTTTATATGCCTTATAAGTTTCAGGTTATCCGTTCCGACCAATATAGTGTCGGGTATCGTAGAAATAACCAGCTTAGCTTGATGGATTCCGGCGTGG
>CAYNVT010000202.1:0-3997 GCA_964400685.1 uncultured Bacteriovoracaceae bacterium
TACACTGACAGCCTTTTTCATAAGACCCTCCTTCAGGGACATTCTTCAAGGCTATATCTACCACAATAAGGCGAAAGAGCACAGATGATTAGAATGAGAATCAGGCCGGTATCCCCGCTGAACGGTGGTACCGGCCTGTTAATGAGTAATCTTATGACGCAAAGCTTTCTTCCGGGATCTCCAGGTTGGACATGTCTTCTTTCTTGATGCCCTTAACGATGCCTTCGATCTCCGGCAGTACGTTCCTGATAAAGAACTTCGCGGCGTTTATCTTGCCGATATAGAAGGCGGCGTCCTTGTTTGTCTTTGCAAGCTGCGCCGGGTCTGCAATACCCTTTTCGGCGGCAATTACAGAGAGCTTCTGCTGGGCTATGCCCGCCTGCCAGAATATGAACCATGCCGAGACGACCTTGCCCATCAGCATAAGGAACGGGTATGCATTGTTGACGGGAATGAGGAATTTCCCTTCCTTGCCGCACTTTGCAAAGAACATCGCCATCTCGGCCAGCGTGTTGACTCCGGCCTGAACATCTTCGGCCAGGTCTTTGAGCCCTTCCACATCCTTGTATTTTGCAATGGCGGCGTTCATTTCGCCCAGGAGCCCAATGAAGTACGTGCCCTTTTTCATGCCGAGCTTGCGGCCTATCAGGTCGAGCGCCTGTATGCCGTTCGCACCTTCATAGATGGAGGCTATCTTTTCGTCGCGCAAAAACTGCTCAACAGGGTATTCGGCGCAGTATCCGTATCCTCCGTAGACCTGCATTGCGGTCTCGGTTACCTTGAAGGCCACGTCCGAACAGTAGGCCTTGCAGATAGGCGTCAGTACCTCGGCCAGACCCAGCCACTTATCCATTTCCTCGCTGTTTTCTGCAACGATGCACCTGTCGAAACAGTAGGCTATGAAATAGCCAAGGGCCCGCATGCTTTCGACATTTGATTTCATCCACAAGAGATTGCGTCTTACGTCTGCGTGCTGAATGATAGGTACGCGCGGGGCCTCAGGATTTTTCATCTCAAGAAGAGATGAGCCCTGTAGCCTGTCCTTTGCATATTGCAACGCATGGAGATAAGCGATGGAGGCACTTGCAATGCCCTGCATGCCGACCGCAAGGCGGGCCTCGTTCATCATCTGGAACATTACCTTCATGCCTTCCCTTTCCTCGCCCAGAAGCTCGGCATAGCACTCATTGTTGTCTCCGAAATTGATAAGGCAGGTGGCGCTGCCATGAATGCCCATCTTCTCTTCGATATTGGCGATCTGATAGTCGTTGCGTTTGCCGGGTGTGCCGTCTTCGTTCAGGATATACTTAGGCACGATGAATATCGAGATGCCCTTTGTGCCCGCCGGGTCGCCTTCGATCCTGGCGAGTACCGGATGGATGATGTTTTCCGTAAGGTTCTGATCGCCTGCGGTTATGAATATTTTCGTTCCCTGAATCCTGAAGGTGCCGTCAGGCTGGCGGATGGCCTTTGTGGCCATGTTGCCGAGGTCGGTCCCTGCACCGGGTTCGGTCAGGACCATGGTGCCTCCCCACTGGCCTGCAAGCATCTTGGGGATATATTTATGCTTCTGCTCCTCGGTGCCATAGGTCATGATCAGATGGGCCGCCCCTTCGCAGGCGAACGGATAGCAGATGAATGCAAAGTTGTGGAAGAACCATTCCGTAGCCGCAGTCCTCACCGTTACCGGTAAGCCCTGTCCGCCTTCATCGGGCGGAAAGCTCATTCCTATCCAGCCGCCTTCGCAGAAGAGCTTGAACGCCTTTTCAAAGCATTCGGGGACATACACCTGGCCGTTTTCAAGCCTGCACCCTTGTTTGTCGCTCTCCGCAAGCGTGGGGAAAATCTCATCGACAGCCATCTTCTGCGCCTCGACAAGTATCATGTCGAACATGTCCTTTGAAAAGTCGGCGAACCTGGGCTTTTCGCAAAGCTTCTCCACATCGAGCATTTCATAGAGTATGAACTGCTGGTCCCTTTCATCAAGAATCATTTGTGCCATAGAAAACCTCCCTTATATGAATATGAAGGTGCATTATTATAAATTCAGACAGGCATCGTCAATCAAGATGTGTTAAATAAATCACATGCATCTGAAAAAATTGACAATGAGGCCTCAGGATTATCCGGTAAAGCATATCTATCCCTTCAACCTCGACGTGTTCAGAAAGACGCCATCACTTGAACTGGATACAAAGATCACTTTTTTCTGCGGCGAGAACGGCTCGGGCAAGTCCACCCTGTTGAAGGCCCTTACAAAACGCTGCGGTATCTATATATGGAAGGAATACGGCAAGACTCGGTTCGACTATAATCCATACGAAGAAGAGCTTTACCGCTATATAGATATCGAATGGGCCGACGGGAAAAAACCAGGCGCATATTTTTCGGCTGAATCCTATGAACATCTGGCAACAATCATCGACGACTGGGCAAGCTGCGACCCGGGTCTTCTCGATTATTTCGGCGGCAGATCGCTCATTACTCAGTCACACGGCGAGTCCTTCATGTCTTTTTTCAAATCCCGCTATAAAATCGAGGGCGTCTATTTCCTCGATGAACCCGAGACGGCGCTTTCCCCGAAAAGGCAGATCGAATTCTTAAAGCTGCTTACCCGGATGAGCGCAGACGGGCATGCACAGTTCATAATCGCCACGCATTCGCCTATTCTCTTGAGCTGTCCCGGGGCAAAAATAATAAGCTTCGACAGTGAGCGACTGGAACCCATACCTTACGAGGAAACTGATTATTACAGAATTTACAGGGATTTCCTTCTTGACAGGGAAACTTATCTTAAAGACCTTGACGGGTAGGGGGAAGAAAATTATTTCTTGCAGTTCAGGCAGCTGCTCACGATTGTACAAAGCCTTTCTACCTGTTCGGTCGAGATCGTATGAATTACTTTTGTCTTTCTGGATAGCGTTACCGTGATATTATATGTTCTGAACATCTTCCAGCATGTCTCGCATGACTCGATATGTTTTTTAAATTCGTCTTGAAGGTCTTCGGAAAGTTCGGAATCGACATATTCACAAAGCAGTTTCAGGTAATGATCGCATTTCTTTATCCCGTCCTTCATGAATACCTCCTCAGATGCCTTGAAAGCTTATCCCTCAGCATAAGCCTTCCCCTGTGAAGCCGCGATTTGACAGCAGGGAGAGAGAGTTTCATGGCGTCTGCGATCTCTTCGTTTTGCAGTCCTTCCACGTCCTTCATAATTACAATCGTACGCAGATTCTCGGGCAGCTTATCTATTGCCTGCCTGACTATATCCCTGCTCTCGTCTGATAAAAGTATGTCATCGGGCAGTTCTGCCATATCCTGTAAAACCGTGGAGCCTGCCTCGACATCGTCAACCGGTACCAAGTCCCTGTGCTTTTTTTCTTTTCTGAGATAGCCGTATGCCGCATTCGCCGTAACCCTGTAAAGCCAGGTCGAAAAATAATTTTCGTTCTCCAGAGTGGCTATCTTTGAGATCACGGTAATGAAAACCTCCTGCATGATCTCTTCAGCGGCGCTGCTGCTGCGGGTAAGCTGAAAGGCAAGGCTGTATACACGGGAAGAGTATTGCCTGACGAAATCCTCCACTGCGGTATTATCACCGCTCTTAATCCTCCTTACGAGTTTTGCTTCGTTTATCTTGTTTTTTGCCTTACCCATTTAGACAACTTTTATAAGGAATTGGATTTAATTTCGTTCCAGGTAAGTATAAGGTTGCGGGCGGCCTTAACCTCGTCAACCCTTGCGACAGGGGTCATAAGCGGCCTTTCATGGAAAGATTCAGGATCGGTCTTTGCAATCTCCGCAATTTCCTTCATGGCGTCTGCAAATCTGTCGAGCTCGGCAAGAGGCTCGGTCTCGGTAGGCTCGATCATAATCGCCCCCGGAACTACAAGCGGGAAATATACGGTCGGCGGGTGGAATCCATAGTCCATAAGCGCTTTTGCCATATCCATCGTGGACACATGACTGTCCTTCTGATTCTTATCCGAAAGTA
>CAYNVT010000203.1:0-3891 GCA_964400685.1 uncultured Bacteriovoracaceae bacterium
TTATTCCCTTGACCTATTTCTGGAACTGCCTTTTAGATGATTATCAGGCCTTTATCTTTGACATTTTATCTATTTTATCAAGAATAAAGGCCTGACACCGTTGGGTGTTCTTAATCAGGGCTTGACTACATCGATTGCAAGGGCCTGGGTTACGCGTAGCGTAATGTCATCGCCCTTCTTGATCTCACCCAGTTTTTGTACGCTCTTGTCCACCTTGAACTTCTTTGTCTTTCCTTCAGGACCGGTCAGAGTGATGGTCCGTTTCTTTACATCGACAGCATTGACTTTTGCCGTAATCTCATCTGTCTGGACCATGACCAGTCCGGGTTTGGCGCCCTTCGGGGCCACTCCTACCGCATCCAGTTCGCCGACACTGGGAGGATCGCTCGTCTTCCTGACAAATACGGCTACGGACTCCAGGTACTTCGCTACAACTTTGTCACCTTCTTTCACTTTATCAAGATTCTTCACATCATCATTAACCTTGAAGGTGACCAAGTTGCCCTGCGGGCCCTTGAGGGTTATCATTCTGGTCTTCAGGTCAATCTTATCTACTATTGCAGTAATCTTTGTCACTTCGATAATTGCGCCGCCTATCGGCTTATCTGCCGCTTTCGCAGCAGTTTTTCCCTGAGCGAAAGCAATTGAGGTAAAGCAGAAAACAAGCATGACAACAACAAACAACGACGAAACCTTTTTCATAAACGCCTCCTGAGATTTTTATTCATTCTTTTTTTCACCCCTAAAGAATGGGGTTTTTTATCTTTTGTCAAATCTTTCTAAAGCAAATTAAAAGGCATTCTCTTTACCTTTTCCTCTTAATCCATATAATCAGGAACTGAACCTGTTACTGTATATATGAACATTACTGTCGCCTTTGCCTTCGGTTCAAGGCTGATATCCCAGTTGAGCATACCGTCTTCATCGGGTTTCGCCTGAGGGGCGGATTCTTTCAGGTCCACCCTTATCTCCTCGTCATCCGATACAGGGATCTGATCTTTCAGTTTGATTTCTGCCTTTTTCCCTCTGGTGTTTTCAATGGTTATGGTAACGGTTTTTGTGGATTTGTTTTTGCCCGTGAGCGTCTTTTCTGTAAACGTCTTTTCCCTGCGGTCGATCTTTACTCCCTCGTCCCTGCCAAGATCAACCGTGATATTCTCTCCGGGTTCGACTGTTTTCAAATAACCCTTGCCGCAGTACTCCCCATCGACAAAAGCGGTATAATCTCCGGCCATCAGAGGCACATTGCCTTGCCATGCACCTTCGGCCCTCAGATATGCGGCTTTTGATATTTTCGGCACAGCCGCTCTTGCAAAGTTCGAGCTGATGCGCTCCTGCAACAGGTTTACAACCCTTGGACTTCCGTCCCCGGGGATTGTTACATTTCTGGCGGCACCGATAACATAGGAGGTCTCGGTTGCCTTTACCGGAGGGGCGTATTCCCTGTCCGCGCTACCATCCATTTCCAGAGGCGCTGCCGCCATGGCCTCGGCCTTCAGCATGTTTCTCTTTGGCCTTATTGGTGCCAGATGCCACGGATAAAGCTCCGGGGTCTGTATCCCATATGAGGGTGTGCCAGTTGAGACAAGGACTTCTTCTGCAGTAATGTCCGTCCCGGTCGACTGCCATATCCTGGCCTCTATTTTCAGAATTAGCATATCTTTTGTAGGCCATGCCTGTACGGCGTATTCAGGTTTCCATCCCATATTCTTAAGGGCATATGATACGTCAGCCGGACCGTCCGCCTCGATGACGATACGGTAACCCTGACGCTTTGAGACATCCTTCAACTGCGCTTCCAGTTCCCTGATCCGGGCTTTAAGATCATCACGCTCCTTTCCGAGCTTTATGTATCTTACATTGAGCAATCCCACCTTATCATCGATGAAAGAGATGGATTCATTGAGGCGCGACCTCGGGAAGGCCGCCTCTTTCTTTACCCCGCCTGCGATATCGTAGATAATCTCTATCTCCTTCTCTATGGTTTCCTGCTGGCGCTTCTTCAATGTCTGCTGCGCTTTCATCTGATCGATCGTGTCCTGAATATCCCTGGCCTTACCGGTCAGGCCGCTTCCAGGTTTGACATCGATCGAGCGTATCGCTCCTCCAGCCTGAGCAGGCTGCGCCATGATGGATTCCGTAAGAAGCCCGTCAGGGGCGTCAATAATTATGCTGCCGCCTGCGGGTACCTTATGGGTGGTAATGTACGCCGTATCCCGGTAAAGAACCAGACGCTTCACACTTTCCGCACCTGCATAAGAAAATATCCCGAGAATGAAGAGTATCGTTATCACCATCTTTTTCATGGCTTCCTCCCTGGCTTAAAAATATTGAATTTCAAACAAGACAAAACCTACACGAGCATTATATAAAAATCAAAGGTTCCTGCAAATTTCAAGGTTAGCCATAAACTTATCATATGAAATTCTTTCAAGCGATGTCCCTCTGCTCAATTTATTAAAATCGTCTTCACTCAAACTGAGAAGCTCTTCCCTGCTCAATGAAAAAAGGCCGTTGCTTTCCATGAAAAGAGGCTCCCTTGTGCTCATGGCATTACTGTTCCACGGACACACCTCCTGGCAGATATCACAGCCATATGCGGATGGATAACATGCAATGCCGTTTCCCGGATGCAAGCCGAACTCTCTGTCCTCAATCGTTAGGTAAGACATGCATTTGCCGGCATCGATTGTCCTGTTCTCCCTTATCGCCCCTGTTGGGCATGCCTTTATGCATTCCCGGCATTCTCCGCATTTGTCTGTTACAGGCGCATCAGGTTCATATTCCCTGTCTAGTATCAGTTCAGCAAGAAAAAACCATGACCCGAGCTTCTCATTAATCAGAAGCGAATTCCTTCCTATCCAGCCTGTTCCTGACCTGGCGGCAAATGATTTTTCCGCAATCACAGATGAATCGACACATATCTTCGCCTTAACCGCCGGATCACTCTTTTTTAAAAAGGCTTCAATCTTCTTAAGCTTTTCCTTAAGAACAACATGATAATCCTTTCCCGATACATATCTTGATAACGCTAACGGGGCTTTGCCGGTATTGTAGCTGACTGCCGCTGTAATGACGGTTTTCGCATCCTTAAGGCCAAGGCCCGGCTCAAACCTTTTATCGATACCGTGCTCAAGCCATTTCATCCCAGCATTGCAGCCGTTAATAATCCATTCTTCAAAACGGCGCTTTTCGTCTTCGAGTCTTTCAGCTTTGCTGAAGCGGACTAAATCGATATTCAGAGATGAGGCGAAATCAATTATTTCCTGTTTATCCAGCATCTAATCCAGATTTGCACGAGCAATCAGACTAATTTAGAAAGTACCCTTGTAAGCTCATGGACAGTAAACGGCTTGTTCAGGCTTGCGATAACGAGGGGGTTTGAGGTTATCTCCTCGAATTCATCACCCGAATGAAATCCTGTCGAAACTATGACCTTCTTGTTAATCTTTTTTGCTTTCATCTCGGCCAGAGTGTGCAAACCGTCAAGCCCGGGCATTATCATATCCAGGATTACGACATCGTATTTATCATTATCCTTTGAAAGCATTTCAAGGCACTCTATACCGTTGCTGGCCGTGGCAACGCTATGGCCGATTGATTCCAGTATCTCTTTTCCGATATCCCTTATCATAGGCTCGTCATCAACAAGGAGAATGGTGATTCCTTTCATTGTTACCATAGAAGGTTTCTCTTCGCCGGCATCAACGCACATTTCATCAGAAAGAGGCAGAAGGATGGTAAAGCGTGTACCCTTGCCCTTTTCAGAATTCACTTTAATATTCCCGCTGGCATTTTTAATAACCGTATATGTTATTGACAGCCCCAGACCTGTCCCCTCTTTCTTGTCTTTTGTTGTAAAAAACGGATCGAATATCTTATCCATTGTCG
>CAYNVT010000204.1:0-3821 GCA_964400685.1 uncultured Bacteriovoracaceae bacterium
GTTCAAATACGATTGGGAACTGGTTAAGAGCCCTGCCGGCGCACATCAGTGGCTGGCCAGGGACGTAGATGAAGAGGATATGGTAGTTGATGCGCATGACCCGTCGAAGAAGCGAAGGCCCATGATGACCACGGCGGACCTTTCGCTACGGTTCGATCCGGTTTACGAGCCGATAGCGAGGCGTTATCTGCAGAACCCCGAAGAATTCGCTGATGCGTTTGCCCGCGCCTGGTTCAAGCTTACACACCGGGACATGGGCCCACGTTCACGCTGTCTCGGTCCGGAGGTACCGGTAGAGGAGCTGATCTGGCAAGACCCTGTTCCTTCTGTCAATCACCAGCTGGTCGATGAACAGGATGCAGTCTTCCTGAAGGGTGAAATCCTGGCTTCGGGCCTGACTGTATCGGAACTTGTTTCAACCGCCTGGGCCTCTGCGTCCACCTTCCGGGGTTCTGACAAGCGCGGTGGTGCGAACGGTGCGCGCATTCGGCTGATGCCGCAAAAGGATTGGGAAGTTAACCAGCCGGCACGGCTGGCAAAGGTCCTCAAGACCAGTGAGAGCATACGGAACGCATTCAACAGCACCCAGTCCGGAGGCAAAAAGGTTTCGCTTGCTGACCTGATTGTTCTGGCAGGTTGTGCAGGTATCGAGCAGGCAGCGAAAAACGCCGGCCATAATGTAATGATTCCGTTCACGCCGGGACGAATGGACGCCTCGCAGGAACAAACCGATACGGCCTCCTTTGCCGTGCTTGAACCTGTCGCGGACGGTTTTCGCAATTATCTGAAGACAAAATTTTCGGTATCAGCAGAAGAACTGCTTATAGACAGGGCTCAATTGCTGACGCTTACTGCACCTGAAATGACGGTTCTTATCGGGGGCATGCGGGTTCTGAATGCCAACTTCGGACAGACCCGGCACGGCGTCTTTACGAATCGGCCTGAAGCACTGACCAACGACTTCTTCGTGAATCTTCTCGACATGAACACGATGTGGAAACCGGTATCTGAAGAGAGGGACGTGTTCGAAGGGTATGATCGTAAGACAGGTGAACTGAAGTGGACCGCTACGCGTGTTGATTTGATTTTCGGTTCCAACTCTCAGCTTCGTGCCCTGGCGGAAGTCTACGGATGTGAGGACTCTCAGGAGAAGTTCCTGAACGATTTTATAGCAGTGTGGAACAAAATCATGAACCTTGACCGTTTTGACATCGCAAGTTCATAGCATACATCATCGAAGATTTCCGGCAGGTTTGGTAAAATAAAGCTGCCAAATGGTTATCCGGAATAAGAAGAGGGGTCAGCAACATCAACAAATGACAATATAATGTAGAATGTTGAGAAGCTGCCCCCCCCCTTGCATTTCCTGTGATATAGCCTCCGGATTTTTGATTTTATTATCATATAATATCTATTGATCTCAGTTCGAATATTTTCATTTTCCCGTTTATGACACTTTTTTATCTTTTCATTTACTGTCAATCAAAGTATTTTTTCATAAAATACTGGGAAAAAGGCCATAGGGTATATTAATTGTTAAGCAAGAGAGTAACAATGAAACCAACAATCAATGTGATCGCAGTAGCAATGCTCAGCCTGATTCTTTCAGGGTGTTTTGAAACGATTGAACTTGTGGGTTACGGGAGCGCTGTGCCGGTTCAAGATGGTTTGGAGGTGCGTCTTGTTAATAATGGCAAGGAGGGCGCGCTGCTCTATGTGAAGAATACAACGAACGAAATTATTTCAGTTAATCAATCACCTCTTGCAGTGAAGATCACGGTTCTTAAAAATGGACAACCAATTGCGCCATCAGGGCGGATAATGATTCACATGAATACGCATCCCAGTCCTGATTTATTTGTAATTATTGCACCCGGACAAACCAGAACAATTCCGATACCTGTTTCGTATAAAGCAGACCGTTACCGTGCATTCGACGCCGAATACAGGATTGAAAAGGGAGTTCTCTATGATGTTGAAGTTCAACTCGATCCTTACTTCGGAACATTCACAAAAGATACCGCCGATAATACCCTGACTGACTTCAAGATTCCCAACTATCTGCATAAAACCATCAAGGCGAACACAATGACAATACGCTTGAGACAGGTCTGAGAAAAACTTTAAGGGTACATTGCAGAACATTGCTGCGAATCTTGTCGTCAGACGCAATACTGTCTTTCTGGTTGCTCAGCTTATAACCATTTCAAGGCAATAATCATATTGTTTATTCATCAGTTATGATATTAATACGATTGATTTGATATTAAATAACCGGCCGGGCATCCAGAACTGAGGAAAGTGATATGAAAGAAGATTCGCTGGGTATTTATGGGAAGGCGATGTATGAAGCGGTGCTGGATACCGTCAGTGATGCGATCACGGTAATTAACAAAGATTTAAAAGTCATATTCCAGAATGACGCCGTCCTTAAGATATACGGGGCCAGGGCCGGGGAGAAGTGCTATGAGGCTTACCGGGGGCGTACTGAACCCTGCGAAAACTGTATAATCCTGGATGTCATAAAAGACGGAAAGCCAAGACAGGCGCTCAGGGACATTCAGCTTCCAGGCGGCGGCATCCTGTGGATGGAGGTTCTGGCCGGGCCGTTCAGGGACAGGGACGGAAATGTTGTCGGCGCGGTCGAGGTCGTCCGCAACGTCACAGAACAAATGCGCCTTACTGAAACCTGCGCTACACTCAGGCGTGAGATTGAGCGTCAGGCCCAGTTCCACAACATCATCACACAGTCAAAGAGGATGAAGGCCATTTTCAGGCTCATCGAAAGGGTGGCCTCAACCGCAAGCTCGGTGCTTATTACAGGCGAATCGGGAACCGGCAAAGAGCTGATAGCACGCGCCATAGTCTTTAATTCCGACAGGAAAGACAGGCCTTTCGTGACTGTCAATTGCGGGGCCATACCGGAAAACCTTATTGAATCGGAGCTTTTCGGCCATGTGCGCGGGGCCTTTACCGGTGCGATCAAGGACCATCAGGGATTGATCGAAACGGCGGACAAAGGCACACTCTTTCTTGACGAGGTAGGCGAGATACCTTTGCAGGTGCAGGTGAAACTTCTGCGTTTCCTTCAGGAAGGAGAAAGCCGCAGGGTTGGGGACACGAAGACCAGGAAGTTCGATGTCAGGATCATCGCAGCGACAAACAGGAACCTCGATGAGGCGGTCCGTGACGGGTCGTTCCGTGAAGACCTTTTCTTCCGCCTCAATGTAATACCCGTTTCAATACCGCCTCTGCGCGAAAGGAGAGAGGACATCCCGCCCCTTGCCGCGCATCTCCTCCAGCGGCTTTGCGACGCTCACTCCAGAAACGTCACGGGCATATCGTCCCGCACGCTCAAAGTGTTCATGAACTATCCCTGGCCCGGCAATGTCAGGGAGATGGAAAATGTGATCGAATATGCGCTTCACTTAACCGATGAAGGCAACTCCATACACCCTGAACAGCTACCGCCCAAGATGCTCGCCGGAACAGAGACTCTGCCCTGTCCGGGTGATTTCATATCGATCGAGGAATATGCCAGACAGTCGGTATCACTGCTGCAGAAGGACCAGTCCGAAGAACAGATAGCCGCCATTCTCGGCATTAGCAGGAAGAACCTGTGGGAAAAAAGGAAACGGTGGAATCTTAACAGACCCGGTAAAAATTCCGGGCCGTCAGCTTAAGGCATTCCCATTACCAAGCCCCTGCTTGGTAACGAGGAAAGATATCCAAAGGTTTTATATTGCGAGAGTGTCCTGCTTATTTATCAGTGAACCGCATATAAATAGCCATCTTCACACCCGAAATAGATTGTGCCGTCT
>CAYNVT010000205.1:0-3808 GCA_964400685.1 uncultured Bacteriovoracaceae bacterium
GGGATTGAGGCCTGCATATTTGAGAAGAGGCTTATCGAGCTCGATAAGACAACCTCCAGACATACCCGACATCTCGCCGATTGACGAAGAGAGCCCGCCCGCACCGTTGTCTGTGATTGCCCTGTAGAGACCCATATCACGCGCACGCAGCAGGAAATCGGTAAGCTTCTTCTGGGTAATGGGATCGCCTATCTGTACTGCAGAAGTAGGGGAAGCCTCATGGAGCTCTTCTGAAGAGAACGTCGCACCATGAATGCCGTCTTTTCCTATACGGCCTCCCGACATGATTATTTTATCGCCCGGCAGTATCTCTTTTTCATGCGAGGGCCTTCCTGTTACCGTTTTCGGCATTATTCCTGCCGTACCGCAATAAACAAGAGGCTTGCCCAGGTAGCGGTTATCGAAAACCAGCGAACCGTTTACTGTGGGTATTCCGCTTTTATTGCCCCCGTGCTCGACGCCTTCTCTGACACCCTCGAATATACGCATCGGGTGGAGTATCTTCGGAGGAAGTTCCTTTGAATAAAACGGATCTGCAAAGCAGAAAACATCCGTATTAAAAATAAGCTTTGCACCCAGGCCGGTCCCGAATGGGTCCCGGTTCACGCCAACTATACCTGTCAGCGCTCCGCCGTATGGATCAAGAGCCGAGGGAGAGTTGTGCGTCTCCACTTTGTAAACCAGGTGATAATTATCAGTGAAACGGATTACGCCTGCATTGTCAGTGAATACGCTTATGCAGATGTCATCTTTGCCTTTTGATTTTCTGATCTCATCGGTGGAGCCTTTTATATATGTCTTGAACAGTGATGATATTTTCTCTTCTTTGCCGTTTTCTATATATGTGATGTCAGCATTGAATATCTTATGTTTGCAGTGCTCTGACCATGTCTGGGCAAGGGCCTCAATCTCAACATCAGTAATCTTTTCCCCAAGGCCTGCAGCAATCCTTTTTTTTCTGACTTCAGGATCCCTCATGTATGACTGAATAGCTTTCATCTCCGTAAGGTTAAGGGCCCATGTCCTGTCCTGTGAAAGCTTTATCAATTCATTATCAGGTATATCGAGATCGATCTCATCAACTTTCGGGGTATGCGAATCGACAACTTTGGGTATATAGGGCGTAATGCCTGCCGATTCTGAAGCTGAAAAGATCCGGTAATTTTGAATAAGCGTGTTTGCAAGGCATTCTGTTGCTATCTTTACAGCGGACTTGAGGTCAATGTCCGCTTTTATCAAAAATCCTCTGGCATAGAAAACAGGTATCTTTTTCCCGCTTATAAGTTCCAGAGCATATGCGGCACTGTGGCCGACATTGTCCGTTACGCCGGGTTTAAAACCTATCTCTATATACCAGTCGAAGGCATATTCGAGTGGCCCGTCAAAAGCATAATCCTGTATAACAGGGTCACAGAAGGCCTCTTTACACCATTCTTCTTTCGCTTCACCGTCTATATTGTAAAGGTCGAGGCATGTAATATGACTGATGGAAATATCAGGCAGCGCGTGGCCAATCTGTTTTTTTACCCTCTCACCGCGGGCATCAAAGAGGTGAGGTTTAGGCCCTACCTCTACCCTGTGTGACACGGGTTAGCCTTTCTCGGTGGGGAATACCGTTGCGTGACCCTCGATGGTTTCCTGCAATGACTTGCATTTTACGCACAGGCTGGCAAACGGCATGGCCTTCAAACGGCCGACCGGGATGTCTTCCTCGCAATTTTCGCATATGCCGTATTCACCGTTTTCCAGTTTAAGGAGCGCCTGCTCGATCTGCTTAATCTTCTGTTTTTCCCTTGTATTAAGAAGCAGGTTGAATTCCCTTGACTGTTCAAGATCGGCATCGTCAAAAATGTCACCGATTACCCTCTGCTCAGAGACATCGCTTGATTTTATGCGTTCTTCGAGGTCTTCAAGGAGTTCCTTTTTCATTGTAAGGAGGAGTTCCTTAATCTCCTGGAGATCTTTTGGTTTTAGCATCTCTTCCTCCGAATTTTCAAATGGAAGTTCGCAAATAAACATAATGGGGCAGACCTGTCAATATTCTTTTTTTTATTTATGACCTGCTCTCTTTATGTCAATCGACTTCACAGTATAGGTTAGTAATAGTGATGAGACTTAAAGAGTCAAGGGATTAAAAATCTCGCATTCAATAAAAATTTTCTTTTTCTGTAATTAGTGTTCCCTCATAAAAACCTTTCCGACAGGAAACGCTTCAATTCTAGCCGAGATGGCTTTAATACACTATTAAACACAGATCATCCATGCCATCCTGATATACGAAAAAAACCAGGTCAAGAATGTTATGCTTTGTGACGATATAAGTTTCATGAATGGTACAGAAAATATTCACCCGCTGGAAATAGAAATTAAAAAGGTCGCCGTTCTCGGGGGAAGCATGGCAATTGTAGCTGTCCCCAGCATGTACAGGGACAAAGTCATTTCATGCAGAAGGGACATGGATACGCATGTCTCATACCTGGATTATGAGATTGTCGCGATGATAGGTGCATCTGCAAATAATGCGTCAGCCGTTTTCATGTCTGTTCCCAAGGGAATAGCTATTTATCCCCTTGACGGAAAAGACCTTCACAGCCTTGTTTTTCTTGCAATAGACCGGCTCAATCAGGTCGGAAATTCAAAATGGGCAAAAAGCATATGGGAAAGCATCAAGGAAACCTCCATAGCCGAGCATAAGGATGACCCTGAGATCAGATTTGTATGTTCAGCCTTTTACCAGTTCTACTCTTTCATAGCAAAAGAGGCGGATGTATCAGGTAAGATCATCAATGAGATGCCTCCCTTCAGCGGAGAATGCATAAAAGAACTTCTGCCTGCAGATATAGTCCACAGGATTTCCATGCAGAACCCTCAGGATAAGAAAGATCTGGATACAGTGCTTGTAAAATGGTCTTATGCAGAAAAATTCGAAGCGAAAAAGAAAGCGGGTTCAAAAACCCTGAAAAGATTCAGAAATTTCGAGCAGCTCAATACACTCCCTGCAATATCACATAAGATAATAGGTATTGCCCGTGATCCGGAGGCCAGTGCCTCGAAAATGGCATCCATAATTGACAGCGATCCCGCAATAACCTCAAAGATTCTGAAGGTGGTCAACTCTGCCTTTTACGGTTTCCACAGAAAAATCGAAAGCGTGGAGCATGCAATCGTGATACTGGGAAACAATGAGGTGATTAACCTTTCCATTTCATTGGCTCTCAATAAATTCATAATGAACATTTCATCTGCAAAAATAAAAAAACTCTGGATACATTGTCTGCTGACAGGGCACATATCTCATTGGCTCGGAGCCTTTTTAGGATGCAGAACGGCGGACCTCACATACACAATAGGTCTGCTTCACGACATAGGCAAGATTGCGCTCATCCAGCAGGAAGGATATTCCGGAGATATTGAAAAATTTTCCGATATCGACGCCCTTTCCGAGGAGGAAAGCCGGTACGGCCTCTGTCATGCAGAATTAGGCGCATATATTGCCGACAGGTGGCAGCTTCCCGAAGATATAGTTGACGGTCTGAGGGCCCATCATCTGCCGGCATTTGCTGCAAACAAACCACTGGCGGTGACCATCCATGTGGCTGATTATGTAGCGCACACCGGGCACCTTGACATCAATATGATCAACCATTTCGCATCTGAATTCCTGAGAAATCCTAATATATCTTTAAGCCTGGACATTATTTCCAGAACGTATGAAGATATGAAGAAAAAAGCAGGGATGATACTTTCGTTATAATCATGAAGCAGGAACTGGAAAACATTCTCAGTGAAAAAATAGTGTCACTTGAGC
>CAYNVT010000206.1:0-3766 GCA_964400685.1 uncultured Bacteriovoracaceae bacterium
AGAATGCGCCTGTGAGGATAAGGGATATAGGCAGGGCCGAAGACGGGGCCGAAGACAGAAGGACGATTGCACGCTTCAACGGCACACCTTCGGTCGGCATAGGCATTCAGAAACAGTCCGGCACCAATACCGTGGAGGTGATCGACAGGGTTAAAAAGAATATCGAAGCTATCAACAGGGACCTGCCGCCCGGGCTTGCGCTCAACATAGCATTCGACCAGTCTACATACATAAGACAGTCAATAAACGAAGTCCAGAAGCACCTGATCCTGGGCAGCATACTGGCGGTCATAGCGGTATTCGTATTTCTGAGGAATGTCCGCACCACACTCATAAGCGCTCTGGCGCTGCCGGTCTCGCTCATCTCGACATTCGCTCTTATCAGGGCGTTCGGGTTCACGTTCAACAACATGACCATGCTGGGGCTGACGCTCTCTGTGGGCATACTTATCGACGACGCCATAATCGTCATTGAAAACATATACCGCCATATCGAGGAGGGCATGGCGCCGAAAGAGGCGGCTTCTTTCGCCACTTCGGAAATCGGCCTTGCCGTCATGGCGACGACGCTGGCAATCATCGTGATATTCCTCCCTGTCGCATTCATGAAAGGCATAATCGGCAGATTTTTCATGCAGTTCGCTCTGGTCGTAGTCTTCTCGGTTGCGGTCTCACTGTTCGTATCGCTGACGCTTACGCCCATGCTTTCATCCATATTCTTAAAACCGAAAAGTGAAAAGGGCGGGCCTGCATTCTTAAAGGCCCTCGGCGATATTTTCGAAAGAGGTTACAAGAAGGTTGAAGCAGCCTACAAGCCGGTGCTGGAATTTTCAATCAACCACAGGGCCATAGCAATAGTATCCGCAATTGTCCTTTTTGCATTGAGCATGTTCATCACCAGATTTATAGGCAAGGAATTCGTACCGCAGGAAGACCAGTCCCAGTTTGTGATAAGGATGGAGGCGCCTGTCGATTATTCCCTTGCAAAGGCCAACGATCTTTTTACAAGGATTGACAATCTTATCAGGAAAGAGCCCGAAGTTAAGACGACATTCTTTGTTCAGGGCATGGGGCAGGGCGGTGCAGGACAGATAAACAAGGCGGTAATATTTGTCAGACTGATACCGAAGGTCGAGCGTAAGAGAACCCAGATGGAGATAATGAAGGGCCTGAGGCAGCAGATGAAGGGGTTTGCGGGCCTCAAGGGAACGGCAGAGGATGTATCGTTCCTTGGAGGCGGTATAAGGAATGTCCCCATCCAGTATGTAATCAGCGGAGGCGATCTTGCGACCCTCAAGGCGACCACCAGGCAGGTCGTTACCGAGCTTTCGAAGGTGCCCGGTGTGGTTGACGTCGACTCGTCGATCGAGGCGGGAAAGCCCGAACTAAGCGTATATATCGACCGCGACAGGGCGGCGGACCTTGGTGTAAGCGCTTCCTCGATCGCAGAGGTGATAAACCTCCTTATAAGCGGTGATGTAGATGTTACAAAATATAAGGACGATGAGAGGGGAAGGCGCTATGACGTGAGGATGCGTCTTTATCCGGGCGACAGGAAAGACCCTCAGGACCTTGACAATATCTATATCAGGGCCAGGGACGGCAAGCTTGTGGAACTCTCGAGTGTGGCGTCAATTACCCAGGCCGGCGGCCCGAGCAGCATAATGCGTGTAGACCGTCAGCGCTCCATGATGATTTTTGCAAACCTCGAACAGGACAAGCCCCTTGCCGATGCAATCAAAGACCTGAATGCAATTTCGGAAAAAATTCTGCAGCCGGGTATGACCGCACAATATAAGGGCATGGCTGAGACTATGGGCGAATCTTTCAGGTTCCTGATGTTCGCCCTGATGCTGGGCATAATACTCGCCTATATGGTGCTTGCCGCGCAGTTCGAGAGCTTCCTGCACCCTGTGACCGTCCTGTTGTCACTGCCTCTCTCGTTTATCGGTGCGTTCGGGGCGCTCCTTCTTTTCGGTCAGACCATCAGCATCATGAGTTTGATAGGGTTGATCCTCCTGATGGGCCTGGTAAAGAAAAACGCCATACTTCTTATCGACTATGCCAATACGCTGCGCGAACGCGGTATGTCGAGAAGAGAGGCTATCTTGAAGGCTGGGCCTGTGAGGCTGAGGCCGATTCTCATGACTACGTTCGCGATGATATTCGGCATGCTTCCTGTCGCACTGGGAGTGGGAGAGGGTTCCGAATCAAGGTCGCCAATGGGAGTGGCCGTGATCGGCGGGCTTCTGACCTCGCTTTTCCTTACGCTGGCAGTAGTGCCTGCAACCTATGACCTCTTTGACGAATGGAAACAGAAGCTGTTGAAAAAGAAGAAAAAGAAGCCGGGGACAGAACAGGGAGGCGCTTTATGAAAATGATTATAGTCGTCTATTCCGCTGCAGCCGATTACGATATCATGTCCAGACTTAAAGAGCATGGCATAAGCGGGTATACAAAACTTCAGAAGGTGTGCGGGGAGGGTACCGAGACAGAGCCCAAACTGAACACCCACACATGGCCGGGAGACAACAATATGCTCCTCATTGCCAGCAGTGACGAAGATGCAAACTCGATAATCAATGTTCTTGGCGAATTAAAAAAGATACACGTGCGGGCGGGAATAAGGGGTTTCGTGATGCCCCTGGCCGAGGTGGTCTGACAAGCAAAGACTCCAGACTTCAGGGAATATGAATAGAAACATCAATAAAACCGCGATTGCATCAGTTCCGGATGGATACAAAGGACAGTTCACCCAGGTTGCAGGTCAAAGAATCCGATATTATCAGACAGGCGATGGCCCCGACATCCTGTTCATTCATGGTTCACCCGGTTCGATTGAAGAATGGGACCCGGTCATTAAACGGCTCAACCTGAAATACAGGCTTACTTTTTTCGACCGGCCCGGCCAGGGATTAAGTTCCTGCCATAACCTGACCTACAGTGTTGACGAAAACGCAGAATTTGTTCTTGCAGTGATTGATAAACTGGGACTTGAAAACCCTCTGGTAGTGGGTGAATCGTTCGGCGGCTGCATTTCAATGGGCTTAGCCGTGAAAAATCCAGGAAACGTCAGGGCGATTGTCGCTGCCTGTCCCGCAACAACTGATAAGGACTGGAAGACTGAAAAGCTGTTTTATCTGCTTAAAACTCCCTTTATAGGAACGATGCTGATATGGCTTTTCATCAAATCCGGCGCTACCGGCATGATAAGAAAGGGTATCCTGGATGCAGCGCATCCTAACGAAAAGGATCTGTCCGAAGAATATATAAAGAGCGAGATTTCAATGTGGCGTCAGGTGAAGGTCCTTAAATCCTTTTCGCGTGAAATAATTACGCCGCTTAAGGATATGGGAGAGATCGCATCGAAATACCCGGAGGTCACAAAGAAGGTCTTCCTGATCCACGGCGAGGACGATACCCTGGTGCCTGTTTCACATTCGATTTATGCGCATAAGAATATTCCAGACTCGAAACTCTATCTTCTAAAAAATACAGGCCATATGATCGTGCAGGTCAGGACCGCCGAACTGATTGAAGTAATTGAAGAGGCCATGTCAATTTAATAAGGGTGATATCCGCCTCAAAACTCTGAAAATTCATTTCAGGATATCTTGCACATCTGCGGTTAAATTTTATATTTGATAAAGGAGGGATAGAGAAGTCGTGCAATCAGTATTTGACCAGGTGGGGAGTTTGTGGCTTGTGATTGATTCGAGTGGAGAAGTGCAGAGGCGCATCGATTATGACACGTTCGGATATGTGA
>CAYNVT010000207.1:0-3738 GCA_964400685.1 uncultured Bacteriovoracaceae bacterium
GAAGTAGTGCCTGTCCGATTTTCCGGGATTTATGTAGCTCTGGTAGATATCATAGGTCCATACCGTGTTGAAGGCAGTGACATTGCCTGCCATGCCGGACATGAATGAGGCCATGAGCGCTGTAAGCCCGAGGCCCAGGAGTCCCGGCGGGAAATAGTGGCCTATCATGACCGGTATGACCATGTTGTAGTTGAGCGTACCGTCCTCGAGCACTGGCAGGAAATTCTTTCCCATCGCCACGGCTTCATGCGTGGGAATGAACCGGTGCATACCAGCGGTATAGTGGAGAGCTATCGCGATCATGCCGGGCAGTATGACTATGAAGGGAAAGAGCATCTTGGGAAACGCAGCAATGAGAGGCGTTCTTCTCGCAGCGTTCATGGAATTCGCCGCCAGAGCCCTCTGCACGACGAGAAAATCCGTGCACCAGTAGCCGAAAGAAAGGACGAAGCCCAGACCGAAGACCATGCCGAACCACTCGACGCCCATGGGATTGTTCGTGGACGAGGCCATGGGCCTCCAGGATTCAGACCATGTCCCGGCTGCGAAACCGTGCAGGGAACTGACCGTATTGAGTCTCTCCACAAGCCCGTGCCAGCCCCCTATGTCAATGAGTCCGATGACGACAAGCGGCACAAATCCGAGGACTATCAGAAAAAACTGAAGAACCTCGTTGTAGATGGCGGAAGTGAGCCCTCCCAGGAATATATATGCAAGAACGAAAAGGCCCGAGACTATGATGCTGAAGTGGAAATTCCACCCGAGCAGCAGTTCGAGAAGAACGGCCAGCGCATACATCGATATCCCGGATGAGAATATGGTCATGAATGCAAACGATATCGCGTTGAAGCCCCTGGTCTTCTCGTCGAACCTCATCTTGAGGTATTCCGGGACCGACCTCACCTTCGAGCCGTAATAGAAAGGCATCATGAACACGCCCATGAACACCATGGCAGGTATCGCTCCCACCCAGTAGAACTGGCTCGTCATAAGGCCGTATTTGGCTCCTGAAGCGGCCATGCCAAGAAGCTCCTGTGCGCCCAGGTTGGCCGATATGAAGGCAAGCCCCGTAATCCAGGCCGGAATGGAGCGTCCCGAGAGAAAAAAGTCCTCGCTCGTCTTCATGTTTCTCTTGAGCATCCACCCTATTCCCAGGACGAATACGAAATAGGTGCAGAGCAGTATATAGTCTACCGGGGCAAGCTCGATAAACCGCACGGGCTAATCCTTTTTTCTCGAAGCCTTCCAGGCCATGCCCGACATTATGGCGCCAAATGCAACCAGTACGAAGCCCCACAAAAGGTTCACGTTGATGTCGAGTGAGCGGAAATATATTTCGGGATTAGAAATAAGACCCCATGCTACAAGGATAAGCCCCATTATCAGAAACATCAGACCGATAGGTGTTCTAATATCCATCATGGCGAGCCTCCATTACCAGAAGATTATGTTGAGTGCGACTGCACAGCCGAGTACTATCATACCCAGCAGAGCAGGCCGTCTGTACCAGGGTATGCCCTCTTCAGTCACTCGGCCGGTTAGCGAGTATACAAGACCTTTGAGCTCTTCATCCGTTTTCTTTCTTGTCGTAAGAAGCGAAATTATCACAGTCACGACAAAGCAGGTGGACCATGCGTAAATGGCGGTCCAGAAATTCTGGGCCATCTCGCTCGGGTAATGGTGTGCAATCATGCCCAGCCATCCGCCATGAATTCCGGCAACGGCAGCATCTGCGGGAAGGGTAAGCCCGTGATGGATAGCCGCGGCAAGGGTTCCTGTCAAGAGGCCGAAAAATGCGCCATGGCCGGTCGTCCTCTTCCAGAACATGCCCAGCATGAAAGTAGCGAACAGGGGTGCATTCACGAATGCGAATACGAGCTGAAGCATGTCCATGATGTTGTTGAATCTTGTTGCAAGGTATGCGGTGCCGATACTCAGAGCAATACCGACGACAGTTGTGGCCCTGCCGACATTCAGATAATGGGTGTCCGGTTTTCCGGGCCGTATGTAGCTTTGATAGATGTCATATGTGAACACGGTGTTGAATGCCGTCACATTGCCCGCCATGCCCGACATGAATGATGCGATGAGAGCAGTCATACCCAGGCCCAGCAGTCCTGTGGGAAAATAATGTGCCAGCATTACCGGTATCGTCATGTTGTAGTTGAGAGACCCGTCTAAAGCTTTGGGCAGAAATCCACCGGGTAAGGTATATTGAAGTGAAATCGCTATCATACCCGGCAGGATAACGAGCGCGGGATAAAGCATCTTGGGAAACGCTGCTATTATAGGGGTTTTGCGGGCAGCAGTCATGGAGTTGGCCGCCATCGCCCTCTGGATAACCAGGAAGTCGGTACACCAGTACCCGAAAGAAAGGACGAACCCGAGCCCCATTACCATGCCGAACCATTCAACGCCCATGGGGTTTGCGGATGCGGACTGCATATGGCTCCATGAGTTAGTCCATGTACCCGGGGCAAAGCCGTTGGAGGTCGCAACCACATTGAGCTTGGCCACAAGCCCGCTCCAGCCGCCGACATCAACGAGGCCAAGAAAGACAAGCGGCAGGAAGCCCAGCACTATGAGAAAGAACTGGAGCACCTCGTTGTATATGGCCGAAGTGAGCCCTCCCAGGAATATGTAGGCAAGGACTATTATCGCTGAGACAAATATGCTCATATTGAAGTTCCAGCCCAGCAGCAGTTCGAATAGGGAGGCCAGCGCATACATGGATATTCCGGAGGAGAACAGCGTCATTATGGCGAAGCTGAAGGCATTGAACCCCCTGGTTTTCTCATCGTATCTCAGCTTCAGATATTCCGGAACAGACCTTGCCTTTGAACCGTAATAAAAAGGCATCATGAAGATTCCGACAAAGACCATGGCCGGTATGGCGCCCACCCAGTAGAAATGGCTCGTCATTATCCCGTACTTCGCGCCCGAGGCCGCCATGCCGAGAAGCTCCTGAGCGCCAAGGTTGGCCGAAAGGAATGCGATGCCCGTTATCCATGCGGGAATCGAACGGCCCGACAGGAAGAAATCCTCGCTGGACTTCATGTTCCTTTTGAGCATCCAGCCGATCCCCAGGACAAAAAGGAAGTACACGACAAGCAGGATGTAATCGACCGCCCCCATTGAAATGGTTTGCATACGCCCCTCCAATATAATCTGAATTTACTGATAAAACCTTTCGGAATAGTTGCTTATTTTTATAAAAAAATATTTTAAGTCTCTTGATTTAATGTAATACAAACTTATTAGGTTTTACATGAATTGTTTTAGGAGGTCATTATGCGGACACGCTTTATTCTGGCTATAGCGGCTATTTTCATTCTTTCGGCGGCAGGCTGTTCCTCTTCCGACAGCGGCGATAACGGTGGTACAGTTGCTCCCCTTTCTCCCAACGGACTTGATTACAAGGCGATACTTGATGCACAGGGCTATAAGGTCATTGATTCGGTAACGACAGGGAATGACACCGGCTATCTGGCGGAAAACGCCCAAGGCAAAAGGTGTATTGTCCTTAAAGGCAGCGCATTCAACATGGGCTATCAGTTCGGCAAACTCATGCCGGAAGCCACATACAGAATGACCACGGAATATCCTTATAACATGGTTGCCGATTTTATCGGATTCAGCAAAGAATCGGCGCCTGGCCTCTTTAACCTGATTTTCAAGACAGCCAATGCTTTATGTGAAGATGCCGTTAATGACAAGTCCATACCCGCCTACCTTGTT
>CAYNVT010000208.1:0-3706 GCA_964400685.1 uncultured Bacteriovoracaceae bacterium
ATGTCTGTCGCCAGCTTAACGCCGTCCCGCATGGGAATCATGACCCCTTCTGTGACCTTGACCTTGTACTGGGGTTGGGGAAGCCCCATGTACCAGGCCACGATGTTCATTTTATTGCATGCCCCGAGAAAGAGGCATGAGAATATGAGTGCTGCCGCGATCAATAATAAACTGAGAGTTTTTCCGGTTATCTTCATAGGCTTTCACCATCCTTGATTTTGAAAAACATTAAAGGCTCATGGCGCGGTCATGTCAATGATTAGCTGATAAGGAGTAGCTGATAAGCTGTTGAGCTGAAATGATCAGCTGAAGAGCTGTTAAGCTATTAAGCTGATAAGTAAAATCAAAGGCTTCAAGTTTTTCCTTAACAGCTTAACAGCTATGCTACGCCGCAGTGACGAGCCGAGGAAGCACTTAAGAAAATATTGTATTCAGGACGTTATAACAAAGCAGGTCAAGGAGCGACGATATCGAGGAATGAGACATACATTGCCGTATGTCGCAATGACGAGATGAGGAGCGACGCCGAGATGCAAAGTTATAACGTCCTGAACTAGAACTTGCCGTGTCTCCCCTCTCCAGTTTTATAGCGTTCCACCCCATCCAGCAGCTCGCCTGAATTTATCGAATCCATTCCACGCCTGAACTCGTTCTTCATGGCCTCTTCATAGGGCAGGTCAAAAGATTCAAACATGGAAAGCCTGTCATTCTTCATGCAGGTCTGTGGGTGCTTCGCTATCTCAGTTGCAAGCTCAATCGATGCTTCCAGCGCCTTGCCGTCAGGCACCACCCTGTTCGCAAGACCGAATGCAAGGGCCTCGTCCGCGCCTACAGGTCTTCCTGTCAGCAACATATCAAGTGCGCGTCCCTGGCCGATTATGCGTGCGAGCCTCACAGTCCCGCCATCGATTAATGGTACGCCCCACCTGCGGCAGAATACGCCGAAAACAGCGCTCTGTTCCGCAACACGCATATCGCACCATACGGCAAGTTCGAGCCCGCCCGCTACCGCATAGCCCGCGACAGCGGCAATAACAGGCTTGCTCAATCTAAGCCGGGTAGGGCCGAGAGGGGCCGAACCTTCAGGCTCCAGCCTGTTGAACACACCGGAAGAAAGCGCCTTCAAATCTGCGCCCGCGCTGAAGTGGCCGTACTCGCCGTAGAGGACAGCCACCTTCAGATCAGCGTCGTTTTCAAAGGAGACGAAAGCATCATAAAGGAGTTCTGCTGTTTCTCGGTCGATGGCGTTGCGCTCTTTGAGGCGGTCAATAGTGACAATAAATACATTACCCAGCTTTTCGGTTTTAACTTTCATTTGCTGACCTCCAGTGAATCTCTAACTTATGCTGATTGAACTTATGATACAGTAAGCCAAATTCTTTTATTCAAGAAAAGGGTTTTTAACGGCAACGCCATAATAATTCTGTCCATTGTTGAGGTCTTCTGTCATGAGGACATCTGCTTTCATGGATCGGGCGGCGGCCACTATCATAGAATCCCAGAAAGAGAGTTTATACCTGTCTTCGATATCAAATGCTATTTTAACAAGCCATGGGTCAGTTATCCTGACCTGCCACGCCATATAATCGTTAACTATCATCCTTGCCGTATGATGTCTGATGGGAGTTTTGATTTTTCTTGTTATATTGACATAAAACTCCTGAAGCACCTGCATGCTTAACACACCGTTTTTATTTAACCAGAGATCTTTTACGATATTTTTTGCAATGGTATGCCTGGTTCCTGCATCGTTGTCATGCGCATAAATTAAAATATTTGTATCAACAAATATCTTATCTGGCATGAAGCTCTTCCCTTGAGACTGTATTACTGCCACCCAGGTGATAACCTGTGTCAAGGTGATTCAGTGCATCTTTCATTGCTTTTTCATAGGCTTCATCTTCAATGATCATTCTGGTAAGTTCGGCGCTCAATAAACGGCTTATTGATGAGTTTCTTTTTGCCGCCAGAACACGGGCCTTTGTGGCCATGTCCTTTTCAATCGATATAGTTATATTCTGTTTCATGTAATGATATCCCCTTTTTTCAATACACTTTATATTGCGTGTAGCACTTTAAATGAAGTGCAGTCAATCTTTCTTATGTTCCGCTTTCTATTCGGGCGCTTCCGTTGTCGGCTGCGTCGGAATGCTCCTCGCCATACGTCAAAGTATGTCTGCGTCGCTTCCTCCTAGCCTCCTCGGGATCATCCCGAATATAAAGCGGAACTTAAAACCAATTCTGTTTTTTCAACTATTTATTATGTGCAAATTAGAGCATAAACCGCCTTGAGTAAACTGTTTTGATGGGTTATAAATAATTTAGAAAAGATTGTGATTTTATGGGGAGGTGATTATGAATTATAAAAGTCAATTACTGAAACCTGATCCCAATACTTCCATTATCTTTAAATCGTTCATACCAGAGGCCTGCAATGAAAATAGATAAATTGTACACAATTCACTCACAAGTACAGGAGGAGTTCAGTCCAAAAGGAGTTCAAGTACATCTATATTATTATTTTGCTGATAAATGGCATGAACTACTTTCTAAATCGCAATGCAATGATATGATAACGAAGACTCTTGAACGCGTTAAAAATGAGAAAGTTTCATACCACTTAAAAAACAGCCCAGATGCTTGGTTCCACTTCTGTTCTGATGGATACGTAATCCGCCTGGTTTTTCAAAAGTCACCCCAGTTAGTGACTAGGCGTAAAAACCGCGAACTTCTTGAAAAAATACACACAACAGCCTTGAATGCGTATAAGGTCTCACACAATCAGCTGACACACTTACTCGCTAAAGACGCCTTTAATGATCGATTGAATGATGCGATTAGCGAACTCAAGACGAGCGAGCCTCCTAGTGAAGAGGTACAGGAAAGTGGATTAACTAGAGCGTTGGTGGTTATGGCGCTTGATATCGATCACTTCAAACAGGTTAACGACACATGGGGGCATCTTTATGGTGATCAAGTTCTGAAGACATTCGGACAAAGACTTGAAAAATGTTCTGAAGGAATCAGATCAAAGGGTATTGGAAAACCTGAGATTTACCTTGGACATCCATCTGGTGAAGAATTCTTGATTCTCATTCAAGCGAACGTACTTCGAGAACAATTTATTGAGTGGGCAAATGAATTTCGTAAGGGAATTGCGGATGAAGTGCTCCCTTCAGATATGGAATGGGAACATCTTAATAATTCCGACAACATTAGTGTTCTGTCATTACCACCTGTGCAGGAACGAGCTATTACTATGAGTGTCGGTATTGCAATTCACAATAGTTCATCGACACTTATGCCGGGAGCTGAAGTGGTTACTGACTTGCTTAGTCGAGCCGATACAGCACTTTATCGTGCAAAAGCCGCAGGCAGAAATCAGGTAATCTTTTATGATGATATTCTTTCAAATTGTGGAAGGGTTATCGAACAAGATAAGAACACTAGAGTCGTTGCTTTAGATATCGGGTCAAATGTTGGAGTATCTGTAGGTCAGGAATTCAAGGTATTTTCGCCAATCTTTTCGGGAAAAACAAAATTCTTAATGAATGATGGTCGAACAACACGTTCTTTAGGAGTATATCCGCGAGTTGAATTAGCTCGGATAGTTGTTTTCAATGCGCAGCCAGAGATATCATTTGCTTTCATATGTAGTAGCTCCGACTTGATCTGACAGCTCTCCTTTCTGAAGGGATATTTGTAC
>CAYNVT010000209.1:0-3669 GCA_964400685.1 uncultured Bacteriovoracaceae bacterium
GAGAAGGTTGCCTACCCGTTCTGTCTGAATTCGTTTGCAGGCTGAAGATTATTTATCCAGCCCCACCCATTCGGACGGCGGGCCGATCAGTACAAAGGGTGCCGGGTTGATTGCACCTCCGCCAAGCGCCATATAACCGCCGCAAATATAGAGGTTGTCGTTTATCCTGCGTGCTTCGTCGTGCATTGATTTGACCGTACCGGTATTGAAGTCATGATAGACGAGATGTATGGAGTTTCTGCCGTCTTTACCCAGTGTTGTCGGCCCGACATGAGTCCTGAATTTCCTCAGTCTGAGTACTTTAGAGCTTCCCGAAGACTTGTCAGAGAAGATATTGTAGCCATAGCCTGATGTGGGGGTTTCCGGCAGGAAGGCCTTTCCTTCCCAGTGGGTTTTCATCGTGACGCCGCCGGTCGGGAATACGTGATGGGTGAACAGTTCGCTCGCCATTCCCTGTACTCCTCCGGGAAGGACTTTCGCCGTGAACTCGCCCTTCAGCGTTGCGAAGTCGGGCACATCGGCCGCATAAAAAAGCTGCATACAGTCCGCTCTGGAAAGCCTGGCGACATCGTCGGCAGTGGCCTTTGCAGGATCTTTTCCGAGTATATCTTTCATGGTCCTGCCGTCAGGGTATTTGCTCCCTGCCTGAAGTATGTTTATAACCGTAAGCGCCACATTTACCCCGACAGTCGATACTGCGACGAATAAAGCCTTTTTCAAAATACCCATACAATTCCTCCTTGCTTGAATTACCGGACTGGAAAATTACCGATGTGGAAATAATAACCTTAACATTAGATGTTGGCAATAGGTAAAGTAAAGTGTGTTCGGGCGGAAGGAATGATTCGTATTCTGTCGTTCGAAGTATTTTATATATCAGCTTTTCATCTGTGCAGCTGTATTCCAAGCCTGAAGCCAGGCGTATCATCGACATCCGAGTTGAGGACTGTTGCATCATCATTTTCAATTATGTATTTCCTGTTGATGGTAAAGCCTGCATCCAGGAACGCTGATACATTTCGTGTTATGTCGTATTCCGCACCGGCGCCTGTACGCCATCCCTTGAATTCGAAAGTATATTCTTCATCATCATTGTCGATGGTTCTGGGATCCCTGATATTCCATTCCCCTCCTGCAGGCTCGATCCCGAGAGAGAATCGCAAACGCTCATTGAGAGAATAGGTTATGCCCGGTTTGGGAAACATCAGGCGTATGGTCCATGCATCATCAGGCATCCATGTCAGGCCTGCCGCAGGGAAGAAGGTGTCTTTTCCGAATATCCTGCTGTACGCTACGCCCATGCTTATCTGAAGATGTTCGCTGTATGTATAACTGGCCAGAAGAAGGAAGGCTGACTTGAAATCCTTATAATCAACTCTTTTGAGGTCGCTGTGGATTCCTGGTGCGACAAGGGCCATTATCATCCACTGCTCATTGATAGGGATCATGAAATTAAATGGAATGGAAAGGTCGAATGTGTTTATATTGTCCAGTTCCACACCCGAAAAATCGAAATAGTGCCAGTTGACGTTTACGCCGCTCATTATGCGAAAAGCTTTTGACATGTATATGGGAAATATGAAACCGGTCTGCAGCTCGTGAAGGCTTACCGTCGGGTTCATGCCCGGGGTAGTGTAACCGCTGTCTTCGATACCGGCAGGCGCTTCGAATGTGTACTGAGTCCAGAAATCGGGTTTTGAAATGCGCTTTATGAGAGGCTCATCTGCGTAAGACTCTGTTGTTGGAAATATAATCGGCAGGAGCATCAATAAAAGCAGACCGGTTTTCCTGTACATATTAGTGAGTATACCAGCAATTTCATAGGCGTTGTAAGATTAATGTTGGATAGCTGATAAAAAGAATAAAGAAGATTAGCAGTTGAGAAGATGAGCTGATAAGCAAAAAAAGATTAGCTGATAAGTTGATGAGCTACTAAGCTGATAAGTAGAATCAAAAGCTTTCAAGATATTGCTTAACAGCTCAACAGCTTATTAGCTTAACAGCTAATCCTCTTAACATCTATTCCTGCGCTTCAATGGCACAGATCACGGGATCACAGGCAGCACAAGCTTTGAGGGGTGCTCACTGTCATGATAGATCACCTGTTCAGCTATCACCATAGTGGAAGTGGTGCCGTTGTCATCCCCGGTGTTGAGGTTTCTTCCATACTCCGGGAAATTGGATGATGAGAGCTGCAGTCTTATCCTGTGCCCCTTTTTGAGGAGAATGCTGGTGGAGCCAATTAGCATTTCGAATTTGTACACTTTTTCCTTTTCCAGAAGCGCGGGCTTCTCGAACGAGTCGCGGTACTTTGCCCTGATCACTGCCGCCTGAATATTGATTGATTTTCCGTCAGGATGTACGTCGGTCAGCTTGGCGGCAAAGTCGGTGTCTTTCGCCGATGAAGATGCGTAGAAGACGAGCTTCACGGGCCCGGTGATAATCATATCCGCCTCGAGCGGCGCACTCGTATAAATCAGAACATCCCTGCGCGACTCCACTGTCTTCTGGTCAAAAGGACCTGCCTTGAGGCTGCCGTAAATAGAAGTGCCGCCGACCGAAGGAACCGGATCGGCAGGATCGTATTCGTAATTGTCGGAATTCTCTTTGCCGGGCATGGTCTTCGTGAGGCTTCCTACACCCTGCAAGCCGTTTGCATTGCCGTCGCTGTGAAGATAATAGTCTTCATATTTAACACTTTTGGGCGGCCACTCTTTTTCCGTCGTCCATGTGTTGGACCCCATGGTGAATATCCTTACAGGACCTTTTGACAGGATGCCGTTGTCCTTTCCCTTAAGCCAGTAGTCGAACCAGTCGATAACGAGTTTATATTGCTTTATAAATGATGCTTCCTTGCCGAAATCGGCGTCATTGAATTTGGATTTCATTGTGTGTGTCCAGGGGCCGATCAAAATCATACTGTTCTTGGCATCTATGCTTCCGCCTTCGTTTCTCATGCGGTTGAAGTCATCAAGTGCAAGGTCAAGGTAATAGTCATACCAGCCGTCTATGATCAGCGCCGGCACCGTAATCTGCTGCACCTTGTTGTCCACGCGTATCCTGTCCCAGTACGGACCCGGAACGGGATGATTGATCCAGTCGTCATAGGCGGGGATGTTTCCCCCGAGAGAATCGTCAGCCTTGATAAGCGGCAGCGTCCTGGCGGCCTTGTCCCAGTCTATGCCCTCTATGCTTCTGCCTCTGTGCGGATCGTTCCCGGAAAATCCGCAGAACCAGGCCAGCACGTCCGTGATCCTGAAAATGCTGTAGTATATCCAGCGCGGGTAGACATCCTGGCTCGTGTTGATGGGGACCATGGCCTTGAGATATTTGCTTGAATTGGGGGCTAGCAGCCACTGCGTGGAGCCCCAGTAAGATGCGCCGATTGTGCCGACCCTGCCGGTGCTCCATTCCTGCGTGCCTGCCCAGTCTACCGTGTCATGGCCGTCTGCGGCCTCGTAAATGTAGGGATAGAAGTCACCCTCTGAATCGAAGCGCCCCCTGACATCCTGAATAACGGTAACATATCCCTGGGATGCGAAGATCTGGCCCAGGGTCTGATACCCGTCGCTTTTCTTCTGCTTGCCGTACATCGTTCTTATAAGCACAACCGGATACTTGCCTGCCTTTTCCGGCATATATATGTCTGTCGCCAGCTTAAAGCCGTCC
>CAYNVT010000210.1:0-3639 GCA_964400685.1 uncultured Bacteriovoracaceae bacterium
TGCTTTGATTGAGCCGTTTAGTGCGTCAAAGTGCGATAAAAGCCGTATCCTGGCGTATGCCTCCTGCGGGGAGTCAAGAGAAAAAACGGAGGCGGTAACGGGTCTGGTGGGTGTGTCGCACGTTTGCACGGAATAGGTGGTCGGTTCCTGAAAACCGGTATGTGGTGCACTGACCTCTATCTGACGCTTCAGGGTATCCCTGGTTTTGGTGAACTCGGGTTCGTCCGGATTGGCATCGGCGAGAAATTCCATGTGCTTGAGTGCATCGACGTGGCTTCCTGTTTTCAGGTAGCGTTCGCACAGGGCAATTCGTGCCGGGTGATTTTCACTGTCAATGGTCAGGGCCATTTCAAGGTAGAAAATCGCTGCCGCGTCAGGCATGGAGTCGGCCTTTCGCCAGGTAAGGCAAGACTTAATCTGGGAGAAACCCGCCCCGCATGGAGTGATTTCCGCAAGCATTTCGCTTGTTACGCTGCTGCTGGACAGGAATGGCTCTACTTGTTCGCCGATAAACTGAAACGTGCGGAATGTTGCATTGAAAAGGCTTTTTTGCCTGTTTGCCTGCACAAAAGGTTTTTCGGCGACAAGATTCTCGTACTTCCGGTAAACCGCCTTATACGTCTTAAGAAAAAGCGGCAATGTGCTGCTCGTCATGCCGGTCCCGTCCGGGCGATACGTGTATTCGCAGGTCACTGTCGGCAGGTGGGCGAAGCGTTCATGACGGGACATCCGGATCCACAGATCCCAGTCTTCATGGCGCGGCAGCGACTCGTCGAACATTCCGCTCACGGAAAGGCATTCCTTTTCGTGAATGACGCAGAGGACCGGAATGAAATTGTCAACCAGGATGGCGTCATAATCGAAGTCGCGAGAATATAGGACCTTCTTCTCCACCGTATGGTACCCGTCTTCCGTCTTCTGCTGGACTGCCCGGACGGCATCGGTGTATGCCACACGGCAGTCATTCGATCCCAGGAAGTTGACGAGCGTTTCCAGATGATTCGGGTAGTAGATGTCGTCGTCGTCCAGGTATGCTATGTATTTGCCGCGTGCCGCACGGATTCCGGTGTTCCTGGCGGCGGCGAGGCCTCGGTTTGTCTCGTGTCTAATATGTACAATTTTTCCTTTATCACTGAACATTTCAAGAACCGGCGCCACGTCGGTGCCGGCATCGTTAACCACAATGATTTCAAAAGACTGCATTGTCTGGGAAAGGATGCTTGAAATTGCTGTTCCAAGCATATCCGGGCGGTTGAATGTTGGAAGGATGACGGAAACGAGCGGGATTTCAACCTGATGTTCCCGGACCTTGTTATTTTTTCTTATATTGTTTGCAACTTCGATAAACATATTTTCATACTTGATAATCTGATCTTCCCATGTCCATCCGTTAAGAATTGAATTTCTTGCATTATTTGACATTTCTTCCAGGTTTGCACTCTTGAGCTTGTTAATGGCGTCTACAATATCCTCAACCGTCCTATCGGCAAGGAATCCATTATATCCATCAACAATTAATTCAGGCATATTTCCAACGCGTGTTGAAATCACAGGTAAACCGCATGCTAATGCTTCGAGCGCGGGATTCGGCGTTCCTTCCATCTCAGATGCGCAAATATAGCATGTCGAATGATGGTAAATAGTGTCTCTCACCTCAGTTTGCGAAAGAAGATTTCCCTTGTAAACATTTACGCTTTGGTCGAGCAGCAATAGTTTCACTCCGGCAATGCTGCATGCTTCCTGAATCATGTCCAATCCCTTATTGTTTATTGAGGAATTGTTTCCTACCCAGCAAGCAGTGAACTCATCGCATCTTGGATATTTATAATAAAACAACGATTCGTCCACACCATTCTGGCAGCAGTAAGTGTATGGAATGCCCGAAAGTCTATCGTAGGCTTCTTTGTTATTTACCACGAATGCTGCAAAACGATTCGACATATAATCATTTAGAGCCCTAGGAAGGGTTTTGAGAGTGCTCGATCCGACAATAATTTTATTGCGCGGCGCAAATGATATCTTTTCATAAAGATATGATTCGAAAAGAAGAATCAAATCGTATTGTTCAAAATTGATATCATCTCCAATTTTCTTTATTGTTATCTGGTACTTGTCGGATATGCATGATTTTATATTATTTGACCGATGCCACCATGCCCAGCCAGGCTCATCGTAAAATATTAAAATATGTATTGCTTTCAGGAGCGTCTGCTCGACGTTTATCCGCCTTTCACCTGTTGCGCCTATAACCGCCTGTTTCGTGCTAGGTATCGAGATTCTGTTTTTGACGCGTTCAAGAAAGTCGTCGACTTGGGCTTTCTCGGGCCATATATGTCCTTCGTGCCATTCTAAATCGCGCTGCCAATGCCCTGGACAGTTAAAAACTGCCTCATCGTTGAAGGTGTAACTTATCTCGCAAATAAGTGGATAACCATCTTTATTGAGGAAGTCGTATGCCATTGATGTGAATCCGCAACGCTCGGAAACGGAAAGAGCTATTTCTACGCACCTTCTATCAATCTTGTCCGTTGTATAGTCGATCAGCCCGCTGCCCGAAGCTCGAAAGTCGCCAGGTCTGTTGAATCTGCGAAAACCGAAAGCACGATCCCCGATTATTGTTATTCTTGTATCAAAATCATTGCCTGGCAGGAATTCCTGAAAATATACGTAATCGAATTCGGGCTTCCAGTGTGGAGGTCGAGGACCGGCAGTTTCCGAGCGAAATTCATTCATCGTGTAGGGAAATATTCCGCCATTGAAGGCTTTGTTTATAAGAGAAACCGCTTCTGAGGCATTGTTAACAATAAGAATGTTGGCTGAACCAGCACCGACCGAGAGCTTGAAAACAAGCGGATACCTCGCTGTCTGTGCCCATGAAATTGCCTCTTGCCTGTCCCAGAATACCCAGGCGCCTGGAACTGGCGCGTCAATTGCTTTCAGGAGATAGAATTGTGAAACCTTTTCATCATAGTGCCATGAAGTCCTTTGATCAGGAAAAACGGGAATATCAAGGTAGTGTTCAATTATTTGAAGAATCTGCCTGGCGGATTGTTTATCCTGCCAGTTGTGAAGCCACCGCCACATTATGCCGTCGCATTTTTTCGCCTGTTCAAGGGCATTTTCTGATAGAAGATTTACCCATCGGACGTTTACGCCCTGCTTGCTGAGAAAATCGGCCCATTTCTCATGGAAACGCTCGGGGTCTTTTGGATGAGGGTGTATTCCAATCGTGATCTTTCCGAGTTTAGATGGTCGAAGGTTGCGATCTAACTTATTTCCATTCTGATGACTCATTGTCGTCATGGTATATCCGCCTTATCAGAGTTCGGCCTAGATTACAGTAGATAAGCTAAAAATAAAGTACAAATAAGCACTTAACATCAATATGCATTATAAGTGCCATGTGTAAGAAGCAGGTGTATCTTTGGCAGTGAAATGACAGCGTCAATGACGAGTTTGAGGAATTACCAACAAGCTATCGGGTTGGTAATTTGAAGAGTGGAAATTTCAGAACATCCCCCCCTTGAACCCATCATACTGATCCGCGGTCGGATCCATCTTCTTGCCGTTGATGTCCGTGCCGGAGAATTTGAAAACCAGATGCTTGGGGTCGATGACGGCGGTTCCGTAGGGGTTCTG
>CAYNVT010000211.1:0-3618 GCA_964400685.1 uncultured Bacteriovoracaceae bacterium
CACTAAAAAACGATTGATGCCACAATGACAAAATGTCTATCCCCAGGGCTTTGAGTATGTGACAATTTGTCAATCAACCACAACACGCCGCCTCTCTGTTATGACATGGTGGCAACCATAAGAACCATTCATGTTTTTAAAAGATTGACTTTAATACAGCTGTACCGCAAGTTTATATAAAATCATTATTTATAAACCATCAGGAGGTGTTTTTTGGCAAACTGGTATTCATTAAAGACATCATCGGTACTTGATGAGCTGAAGACTTCAATATACGGCCTGTCAAAGGATGATGCGGCCAGGCGTCTTATTGAAAACGGCCCGAATGAACTTAAAGAACATGGGACAAAGAGTCCCTTTATTATATTATGGGAACAGTTCACGGCATTCATGGTTCTGATTCTTATTGTAGCTGCGGTCATTTCCTTTTTCCTTGGTGAGCATGTTGATGCGATAGCCATAATGGTTATTGTCATCGTGAACGGTATACTGGGTTTTCAGCAGGAATATAAGGCCGAAAAGGCCATGGCTGCCCTGAAAAGGATGTCTGTGCCCACTGTCAAACTCAAACGCGATGGCAATGTGATGGAGGTTCCATCCCTTGAAATTGTTCACGGGGATATTGTTCTTCTGGAGGCGGGCAATCTTATTCCTGCCGACGGCAGGCTGATCGAATCTGCCAATCTTCGCGTGCAGGAGGCTGCGCTTACAGGAGAAAGCGAGCCCATAGAAAAGCATGAAGAAATTGTCGAAGGTGATAACATCCCTCTGGGCGACAGAAAGAACATGGCATACATGGGCACGGTCGTAACATATGGCCGGGGTCAGATGGCGGTAACAGCCACCGGCATGTCAACGGAGCTGGGCAATATTGCATCGATGCTGCAGAAGGTAGGCAGTGAGCAGACGCCTCTTCAGAAAAGGCTGGATCAGCTTGGAAAGAAACTTGCGCTTCTGGCTGCCATCCTTGTAGGGATAATTTTTATTGAAGGGCTGATTACCCAGGGTAAAGGGGCCATAAAGGAGCTCTTCCTTACCGCAGTCAGCATGGCTGTTGCGGCGGTACCGGAAGGGCTTCCCGCCGTGGTTACCATAGCCCTTGCGCTGGGGGCGCAGCGCATGCTGAGGCGAAGGGCTCTCATCCGTAAACTGCCTGCGGTTGAAACGCTTGGCTCAGTGACGGTAATATGTTCCGACAAAACAGGTACCCTTACTGAAAATGTAATGACAGTAACAATACTGGATGTCGCTGGGCACACGCTTGACCTTACCGAACACCTGAAGAAAACAGGCCCTATACTCGATTCTGGCGATCCTGATGTACCAAAAGAGAAAGTGCATAGCATGGCAGTTCTTCTTGCCGGAGGTGCGCTGTGCAATGATGCGGAACTGAATATCGATCCTGCGACAGGTAGTATCAGCGCAATCGGTGATCCGACGGAAGGCGCCATTGTCGTTGCCGCGATGAAGGCAGGGCTTTCAAAGACCGAAATGGAGAAAAACCTTAGAAGAGTTCTTGAACTGCCGTTTGATTCCGAACGCAAACGTATGACTACAGTTCATGGCATATCAGAAGATGCCCTCATGGATGGGCTTAAAGACTGGCATGTAAATTCAGGGGCTCCTTCATATGTAGCATTCACGAAAGGCGCGGTAGACCAGCTGCTTGGCGCCACTTCATCGGTCTTGAATGATGGGGTTGTTGAGCCGGCTGACGAAAAAATCCGGGAAAGCATCCTTGCTTCTAACAATTCTATGGCAGGTAAAGGCATGCGGGTCCTGGGTGTTGCTTACAGGGCTTATGTTTCAAAACCCACACAGGATGAGCTTGAGAAAGACCTTGTATTCGTGGGTATGATCGGGATGATTGACCCGCCGAGAAGGGAAGTGAAAGCCTCTGTTCATACCTGTAAAACCGCAGGAATAAGGCCTGTGATGATAACAGGCGACCATCCGCTGACGGCGGCGCATATTGCCAGGGAGCTGGGAATCTATGAAGGCGGCAGGATTATTACTGGCCGGGAACTTGCAGAAATGTCGGTTGAAGACCTGGAAAATGTTGTTGAGGATGTTTCGGTTTACGCTAGAGTGTCCCCGGAACATAAGCTTAATATTGTAAAGGCGCTTCAGGATAAGGGCCATATAGTGGCCATGACCGGTGACGGGGTAAACGATGCCCCTGCACTTAAAAAAGCGGATATCGGTGTTGCAATGGGTATAACCGGTACCGATGTCTCGAAAGAGGCCTCCGACATGGTGCTGCTGGATGATAATTTCGCCACAATAGTGGCTGCTACCGAAGAAGGCCGCGCCATTTATGACAATATAAGGAAATTTTTCAAATATCTTATGGCGACCAATTCCGGTGAACTGATAGTTATGATTTCAGCACCTTTTTTCGGAATGCCTCTTCCGCTGCTTCCTCTTCAGATTCTCTGGATGAACCTGGTAACCGATGGTTTGCCCGCGCTTGCGCTCGGGGTGGAACCTGCCGATTCCGATATCATGAAACGTCCGCCTTATCCCCAGAATGAAAGCATATTCGCCCGTGGCATTGGTTATCACATAATATGGGTAGGGATCCTCATGGCCATAATATGTGTAGGCATAGGATATTGGGGGTTTATTACAAGCAATCCTGAATGGCAGACAATGGTCTTTACGACTCTGACACTTACACAGATGGCGCATGTCGTGGCGATAAGATCTGAAAAAAAGTCTTTGTTTACAATAGGGATAATGTCAAATAAGCCTTTGCTTGTGGCCGTACTGGCAACCATTCTTTTACAGCTTGCGTTAATATACGTGCCTTTCCTTCAGAATATATTCAAGACAGTTGCCCTGGGGCCGGTTGATCTGCTGTTAAGCCTGTCTCTTAGCACTGTAATCTTTTTTGCCGTAGAATTTGAGAAGTGGCTGTTAAGGCTGAGAGATTCACGAAAAGCTGGTATAAGATAACCATGAAGATTGAAAAGTTAAGGCAGGATGTTTATAGCGCTATTGATGCAGCTGGAAATGGCCTTCTCATGCCCGGATATATATCCGAAATTGAAAGCCTTATTTCCGACCCGAAGGCATCCGTCCGTGATTTGTGTGAAGTTGTTGACAGCAGACCGGATTTATCATGCACCATTATAAATGCGGCTAATTCTCCTTTTTACAGCCTCTCGAAAAAGGCTGTCAGTTCAATCCAGGCGGTTCAGGCCATCGGGTTTAAAGATATAATGGCTATTGCAAGATGTCATGCCGTATATTCTTTGTTTGCAGCGGACAGGTCAAGTCTGGCTGAGAAGATAATTGTACACGGGAGTGCGGTCGGGACGACAGCTGTCCTCCTGTCCATGCATCTGAAATTAAAGCACAGTGCTGAGATATTTCTCGCAGGTCTTGTTCACGATATAGGCAAGATATTCATGTCATCATTCATGACTGAAAAGTTTGAAAAGTTCATCTGGGTGCTGAACGATCCTGAGAATCTTCTTGGATATCATAAACTTGAGGCTATGATTTTTGGCGTAACACATTCGGAAGCAGGCGTCGCTGTTCTCGAAAGAATCGGTTTTGATAAAAACACCATAGATGCGGTCTTATATCATCATACCGTACCTGAAAAAGGAC
>CAYNVT010000212.1:0-3518 GCA_964400685.1 uncultured Bacteriovoracaceae bacterium
AGATCAGATTTCCGTAAATAATATGACTGCCGACAAAATGAACAGTGAGGTTAAATCGTATTTTATCTTATGCACATTGAATCAAATAACATTCTCTCCTGTCTCCTTACTCCTCACCCCTTACCTGTTTCTCACCGGATATTTGTAATCCGGGTTATATTTCCCTTTTTTAAGGATTGACCATAAGAAAAACTCGATCCCTTCTCTGATTGAACCTATGCCCTGATTTGCAAAAATCTTTTTGAGCCCGAAAGGATTAAACGTCCCGTAATAAATCTTGTCGAATTCCTTCAGGGCCTTTTCATAAGGCTCAAGAGATCGGCATGCTTTTGTCTCCGTTACAAGCCCGGCAAGCCTTTTGACAATAGTATCGAGTGCGAGTTTCCCGAGTCCCTCGGAAGCGCCGGACCGTGGGTGCCTGCCGAATACCCCGTGAGCGATCGCACGCTCTGCAAAATTAAGTCCTTCAGGCAGGTTTTCAAGATGCACCGAAGCTGGGTCTATCGCCATCATCATCGATGTCTCCCACATGGCGGCATGATCGCCCAGATAGTCGATATCGCCCGCCAGTACAAACTCCGGCAGGCCCAGTACATGAAAACCGGGGTGCTTAATCGACAGCCTTCTTGATATACGCTTGAGGTGCCTGATCTGGGTCGGCGGGTAGTGGCCTGAAAGAAATACGGCCACTTCAAACCCCATGTCTTTAAGCTGAATGGCTGTCCTTTCAAGAATCCTGCGCATGAGGCGCCTCGGGAATCTGAATGTATAGGGAAAATTAAGCGGGTCATAGGCACCCCACTGGATAACCGGAAAGACCACGCCGCCTGTGAGTTCAGCCGTGCGTTCACAGATCGCTTCGGCCTTTATGCTGTCAAGTCCGAGCACGTTCTGCTCTCCATGCCATTCAAGCGCACCGAGCGGGACATAGGCAAATGGGGCCTTCTCGATGGCCTCCTTCATTTCGAGGGGTGTCGCCCTCATATAACGAATGTACGCTTCCGGCATGACCGCCTCCTTCCATCAAAACTTTCATGCATCGATTATATTATACAGTTCAAGCATCACTTTTCAATTTGGTTTCAGCAAAAGCCTCATTTGATGTTTAAGGCATTATGTGCTAATCCTGCCAGTCGAATAATCGTGAAGGAGCAGATAATGCCCGGAATCTCACTTCCCAAATATAAATTCTCAGAGGAGATAGCCCACAGCATAACACACGGCATAGGCATAGTGCTGGCCATTGCGGCGCTCGCCATACTGACAGCATTTGCAGCGGTCTTCGGCACTGCAAGGCATATTGTGGGATGCAGCATATTCGGCGCAACACTGATTTTACTATATACTGCATCAACTCTTTATCATGCCGTCCAGAACAAGAAGGCAAAAAAGGTTTTCAGGGTATTTGACCATTCGGCAATATTCCTTCTCATTGCAGGCACATACACCCCTTTCACTCTTGTAACACTCAAGGGCGGCCAGGGATGGGCGCTCTTCGGCATCATATGGGGTCTTGCCGTTCTGGGTGTGCTGCTGCAGACCTTGACAAAGATGAAATATGAGATATTGAGCCTGATACTTTATGTCGCTATGGGATGGATCGGGGTGGTCGCTTTCAAGCCCATGTTCACGCTCCTTCCGACTTCCGGCCTCATATTCCTTATCGCAGGCGGTCTTTCATATACATTCGGTGTTATCTTCTATGCCTGGGAAAGGCTGCCCTTCAACCATGCCATATGGCATGTATTCGTATTGGGCGGCAGCGTCTCCCACTTTTTTGCGGTGCTGTTTTCGGTGATACCGAGACTTGCATAATCTTTTTAAGTATATCCTTGAAAAAATCCTTAATGATATTATACTTATATTCAAGATAATACTGCCATGAAGAACGGCAGTATCTATCAGAATCAAGGATACTTGAAGAACTGAAATTCAATAGTTGAGGGGGTTACATGAAAGACATTCGCTGTTACAAACTTATCCTGATGTTTGCAATCATTACCGCACTCTTTATGCCGTTTTCCGGCTGCTCATCTTCGAGCACCGATGATGCTGCAACTGATGTCTCCCAGACCTCACCTGAAAACGGCAACACCCCGGAAGACCCGGACCCGGTGGTTTATCCGGAAGATTTCCTTGCAGGTGCATCCGTAAAGGACATTTCACCCACATCTGAACAGATTGAAGAGGGCGTCTATCTGGGCGGTTTCGGAATGATAGGCATAAGGGAGTTCGACGGTTTCAAAGTAGCAAAAGCCACGGGCATCCACGACCCGCTTTATGCCAGGGCCTTTGTGGTGCAGTATAAAGAAAAGATATTCGCCATTGTCACGCTTGACGTCTGCGTCATTGGTAACCGTGTAATAAAAGAAATAACCGAAAAGGTTGAAAAGGCAACAGGCATACCGGCAACACAGGTGTTCGTCGGCGCAACACATTCCCATGCATCGCTCGACCTGCTGGGATACATGGGCGGCGTATGCAAGAGCTACAGAAAAGGCCTCATAGAAAAGTCTGCCGATGCCGTTATATCAGCATACAACTCAATGGAGCTTTCCAGGCTTTACGTATCATCGGTCGACTACGGTGAGCGCGATGTGAACGGAAATGTCATCAGGGGAACGTCGAACCGCAGGGGATGGGAGGACAGGGAAGGCAACCCTAGCGTCGACAGGGCGCTCAACGTAATCGAGGCGAAAGCGATAGATGACGGCCACACAATAGGCCTTCTGATAAACCTTGGCTGTCACCCCACAATAATCGGCGCCGATATTTATGACATATCGCGCGACTTCTGCGGCTATCTTGCAGACCATGCCGAGGCCCTGACAGGCGCGCCCGTGGTATTCGTTCAGGGTGCGATGGGCGACGCAAGGGCCACAGGATGGAACGGCGCAAATGATTTCGAGGTCGCGAAGAATTTTGGCGAGAACATAGCCGAGGCCGCTGTAAAATCCCTTGATAACAAAGAAGAGATCGATAAGGACCTGTTCATTTCAAGGGGGGCTTTCAATGTCAAACTTACCAATTTCCTGCTCAAAGTAATATTAGGTGTGGCCAAATCAAAGATGGAGTTGGATTACGATTCTGACACCTACGAGGTCACGACACAGGTCAACTACGTTAGGCTCGGCTCCCAGGTTCAGCTTGTGACGCTTCCGGGCGAGCCGGTTACACATCTCTCTCTCGGCATAGAAAAAGGCGAAACAGGCTATCAGGATAAGAAGCTTGACGAGTTCCTTGGCATAAAGCAGGAAATGACCGCACCATTTAAGATGGTTTGCGGTATCACAGGCGACACGCTTTTATACCTGGTACCCCAAGCCGAATGGAACCTCTCACCTGATTATAATCCTAAAGACAATCTGGGCTTTGGATATGAAGAGATGATGTCCATAAACAAGGGTTTTGCAGGCTTGTGCGCTGAAAATGCCTTTGAGCTTATGAGGAACGACCCCTGGTGATTCAATCCGGCCGGCAAAGATGACCCTTTGCCGGCTGAAAATTATAAAAGAATA
>CAYNVT010000213.1:0-3344 GCA_964400685.1 uncultured Bacteriovoracaceae bacterium
CGAGTGATTCCATGACCTCTTGAAGTGTCTGGCCCGGAGGCACTGCGTAGTCAGGTTAAAATTTATATTTTCTTTTTGCTTTCATACTGCTTCAGTGGGTATCTCTAATCTCAATAATTTCAATCTCTCTTATCTGCTTTCGATCAATTCCGCCATCTTCACGCAAAGGAGTTTTATCATAAGCCGGGATAAACAGAAGCCGGTAAGGATGCTCCAAATCCACCGAAAATATGCCGGCATCTTTTCCGGTTAGTTCATGACAGCGTGGCGGCGGCAAATGAGAAATGACAGATAGTGTCTCTGCGGCTGATAGCTCCATCAGCCTTTGTTTTAATTTTGCGGTCATTTTAGCCCCAAGTTCTTTTACCATCTCTTTGTCCTGGGAGCATATTTTTTTAAGTTTATTTGTTCTAAAGTATATCTTCATGTCGGTACATTGTCAAGAAAAAGTTAACACATTATGTTAGTTATTATGAAAGATGCTTTCAATCGCCTTTCAATGGAAATTGCATTCAATCCAAATTCGGGGTCAGGTTTTTTCTTATCGGTTTTTTGCTTATTTTCCTGCTACAAGAAATCATCCCCCCAACATTAAATCGGCGGAGAGCTGAGGGCGAGGGGCTGGAGGGCCTGCGCATAGTCGGTTACCACCTTAAGGAGGCCCTCTGCCTCCTGACCGGCCAGGCGCCGTTCTCCAACGATCCTTCCCAGAAGGTCAACTGCCTGCTGCAGTTCCCTGAGCTTCTTGTTTTCTTCCTGCAGCCGTTTCTCATTTATTGAATAACCCTTGAGTATATGATCCTTGAGCACATTCGTCGCCCAGATACGGAATTGGGTACCACGTTTAGAGTTCACCCTGTAACCGACAGAGATGATCATGTCAAGATTATAGAAATCCATTAAACGGATCTTTCCATCAGCGGCAACCTGTGCATTTTTTGCACAGGTTGAATCAGGTGACAATTCGCTGGTCTTGTAAATGTTTCTAATGTGCTTAACAATCACAGAACGGTCCCTTTCAAAAAGCGCAGCTATCTTATGGGCGTCTAGCCAGATCGTTTCTTTCTCCAGCCGGACATCCAATCTGGTTTTCCCATCCTCGGTCTGGTAAAGGACTATCTCGCCGGCCTTGTTGTCGGCCGGCAAGGTAGATCGTTTCTTTCTCTTTATATGTTCTCTCATGGATCTTGTCCGCTTAAAAGCATCCCCTTGAGCTTATTGTATCAAAACAAAAAAGGAGGTGCAAGCTTGGCCTTCGTCGATCAGCTTTCAGGATGCTGGATGCCGGAGAGAATCCCTTTCACCTTTCACTGAATCAATATCAGGGACGTTGGTAACTTTGGTAACTTGCCGGAACGAGGAAAAATGGGCTGATCTTACTCCCTCAGAAATCCTATGCGCCTCTTTTTCTTCGGTTCCGGCTGGATCATCAATTGGCGTATTGCTTCGAAGACGACCCTGAATTTTGCATCGTACTTCTTTTCCAACTCATCAAGCCGCCTGGCAAGATCCTTGTGTGAGGCTATCATTTCGCGAAGCTTCACGAACGTCCTCATGATCTGGATATTTACCTCAATGGCCCTACCGCTGTTTAATACGGTAGAGAGCATGGCAACACCCTGCTCTGTAAAAACATAAGGCAAATACTTTCGGTGCCGGCCCCGCCCACTCTTTAAGGTCGCAAAATGCGGCCTTAAAGATACAGCTTCCTCACTGGATAGTTGAAACATAAAATCCTGAGGGAACCTTTTTTCGTTTCTCCGAACCTGTTCATTCAGCCTTTTAGTGGGCACACCATAAAGCTCTGCCAGATCCTCATCCAGCATGACCTTGTGACCGCGAATGAAATAGATCTTTCTTTCGATCACTTCGACAGGAATAAGCGCTTCCATATTTGTTCCCCCCTTTTTTTTGATATCACAAACCGTGATCTCAAATTATACAAGCTGATTTCTTCCCAATTACGCATCCCCCGTTCTTGGATGAAGCCATTCTATCTTGATGAAATGAAGAATACAAATATTTTTTGTTAAAACCGGTCACTGGGTTCTCGATACTGGATACTAGTTCAAACCAGTGACAAGAAACGAGGGAGATGGATGATCGTGGATGCGGGTGTGCGTACAAGCGTGGATGCGGGATGCCGGGGAGAACCGCTTTAGCCTTTACCCTTTCACCTTTCACGGAATTAATATGTCTTGCGCCCGCTTCGCTCGGGCCCGCAGAGTACGCGGAGAAAGACAGAAAATATCCCCGCACAGGAGAGGATTGACTAAGTTAGAGGGGTATCCGGTTTGATGGGGGCAACTTCAGCTATGTGCTCCCCAGTTTCTTTAATGGCCGTTGAAAGATGTTTTCCCGTTCACGAATCTCTGTCGCCCCTATGAAATCAAAGTATTCCTTGAAGGTAAGCATTTGGTCCCACATGCCTTCGGTTGTTCCGTTCTCCTTCAGGTGTTGAGCCCATTTTTGCAATGCCTTAACGGCAACGTACAAAGAGGCGCAAGGATAAGCAACCACGCTGAAACCAATTCTTTCCAGTTCAACGGCGGTCAAAAAAGGTGATTCGCCCCCTTCTATCATGTTCGCCATAACGGGGACGCCGGCTTCTTTCATGGCTTTATTAACTTTTACCATATCTTCTTTCGTTTTGAGTGCTTCGATGAATACCATATCTGCGCCCTCGGACGCATACATGCGGGCACGATTTATCGCATCATCGACACCATACACTGCGGTTGCGTCCGTTCGCGCCATAATTACAAAATCAGGGTCTTTACGCGCCCACAATGCCGCTCGCAGTTTGGGAAGATATTCTTCGGTGGAAACAACGCTTTTCCCCGCCATATGACCACATCGCTTAGGATACGTTTGGTCTTCAATGAATAGACCGGCCGCCCCTGCCTGCTCACAATCCTGCACGGCCCTGATGGCATTATTCACATCTCCAAAGCCGGTATCGATATCGACAAAAACCGGAATATCCACAGCGTTGCAGACATGGCGATAATTGTTAATCATTTCAGTCGCTGTGGCCAATCCAATGTCGGGAAAGCCCAGGACACTTCCCGCAGTTCCGTAACCGGCCGCGCTGATAGCTTTGAATCCGGCCTGCTCTAAAACCTTTGCTGATAGCGCATCATGGCAACAGGGTAACTGCAGGATCTCAGGCGCGGCGATCAGGTGCCGAAATAAAGTAGTCTTTTTCATTATTCTTCCTCCTTTTTCCTTCATTATCCTCACATTCCACGTGTTTTGCAATAGAGGGGCGCTGGTTTGATCCGGTTTGGTCCTCAACCATCATAGACCGGTATCGTTATCCTCTCGATCCTCATCTGCTGCTG
>CAYNVT010000214.1:0-3299 GCA_964400685.1 uncultured Bacteriovoracaceae bacterium
TTGAGCACGCCTACGAACAGAAAATTTCCGAACTGTCACTTCTTAAAGAACTTGGTGAAGTACTTAAAATAACAAACGTTTCTACATGGGAAGCTCTCTTTTCAAAACAGCTGGAGATTGTAAAGCATTATACCGGCATATACAGCATCTCGCTTATGGTGCTGGATGAAAACAGAGACGAACTTTACATCATAGGCACATCAGAACTGTTCGGGGCAAAGAAAAGCAGCGCGATAAGGCTGAAAAGGGGGGAAGGGGTCGCAGGAAAGGTTGTTGACAGCGTTCGCACGATATACCTCACTGATGTCAGCATCGATCCCATCTTCGCAGACAAGGGTACAGGTCAGACAGGCTCGCTGGCCTGTGTTCCCATAATAACCGAAGGCAAATGCATAGGGGTTATCAATTTCCGGGACAGCAATACAGAGGCATTCACTGTTAATGATATCCGATTCTTCGAACTCATAGCAGACCAGATGTCCATTACGGTATCCCTTGTGAAATCCTACAAGGAGGTCATAACCCTTGAGAAAAAGCGAATAAATCTGAGCCGTTATTTCTCCAGGGGGCTTGCCGAGCACCTGGTTGCCAATGAAGGACTCAACCAGCTCTCAGGGGAAATCAAGCCTGTTACGGTACTTTTTGCAGATATTACCGAATTCACCCCGATGATTGAAAAGTATAATGTCAAGGATGTCGTGCAGATACTCAACAGGTATTTTGAAAGCGTTGTTCCATGCATATTCGAATACGGGGGCATGCTGGATAAATTCCTTGGCGACGGGTTCATGGCCGTGTTCGGTATCCCATATTCAGACCAGCGTGATCCGGTTAAGGCCATAGAATGCGCAGTCAAGATTCAGCAGAAAGTCAAGGAACTCAACGATGCATTGATAAAAGAGGGCTTTAAACCCATAGATGCCGGAGTCGGTATTGCCTCCGGCAACGCACTTGCAGGAAACATAGGAACGAGTGAGCATATGAACTACACTGTGATAGGGGAACCTGTGAACATGGCGCAGAGGCTGGAATCAATAGCAGCCAATGGAGAAATTATTGTATCTGAATCCACATATGAGCTTGTTTGCGATTTTTCCGATAACTGCATAGTATTTGAGACTATGCCGAAGGTAAAAATAAAAGGGATAAGCAAGGATGTATATCCTGCAAAGGTTCTTTATAAAAATGAATAGCTCCGTTATGATAAAACAGGATTTGCCCATTTTCTTTTAAAGGCATCATTAAAAACTTGAAATGAAGATAATTGAAATATTCCATTCACTCCAGGGAGAAGGACCATGGACAGGCAGGCCTTGCACTTTTGTAAGGCTCTCAGGGTGTGTCAGGCCGTATTGCCTCTGGTGTGATACCCGGTATGCCCTTTCGGGCGGGAAAGAAATGCAGGTCAATGAAGTTATGTCACGAATTGAAGCGCTTGAATGCGCCAGTGTCGTGATAACAGGCGGCGAGCCTTTCATGCAGAAAGATGAAGTGGTTCTGCTGCACAAGGTCCTCATAGAGAAGGGCTTCTCTGTTCAGTATGAGACGAGCGGAAAGGCCGGAATTCCGGATCTGAAATCCGCCTTTATCGTGCTTAGCCCAAAAAGACCGGGAAGAAAATGGCTTATAGACAAGAAGGATATTAAAAAGGCTCATTGTCTGAAGTTCGTATATGATTCAGCCGAAACAGGTGGGTTAATAAAAAGATTCATAAGGGATAACGGAATCGAAGCATCACGGGTGTACATAATGCCGCAGGGACAGACAAAAGAAGACCAGATCGCAATGATGCCGGAAGTGTTCGAGTTCTGCATAAAGAACGGATTCATGATGACGCCGAGGCTTCATGTCCTCTGCTGGGGAGATAAAAGAGGAATATGAACATGCAGGTTCAGGCAAACGAGGCGGTTCTGCTACTTTCAGGGGGAATGGATTCGGGCGTGCTCCTTGCGGTTTCCAGGAACGATTATGCAAAAATACATGCCATCGGGTTCGATTACGGTTCAAGGCATAACGCCCGCGAACTTGCTATGGCAAAGGTCCTTGCCGATAAGTACAATGCGTCATTTACGGCAATTTCTCTTCCCTTTGTGAATGACCTGTTCTCATCCAGCATCCTTCTTTCAGGCGATAATGTCCCTGAAGGTTCATACGATGACACGAACATGCGATCAACCGTTGTGCCATTCAGAAACGGGATCATGCTCTCTGTTGCCATAGGAATGGCTGAGAACCTTGGAATAGAAGATGTGCTTATTGCCGCCCATGCTGGCGATCACCCGGTTTACCCCGACTGCAGGGAATCCTTTGTTAACGCTATGAGTAAAGCGGCAAACGAAGGTACCTATACGGGTGTAAGGGTGATTGCACCTTTTGTGTCGATATCAAAAGCGGAAATAGCAAAAATCGGCAGGGGCATAGGTTTTGACTTCAGTTTTACATGGTCATGCTATAAAGGCGGGGATTTGCACTGCGGAAAGTGCGCGACATGCAATGAACGGAAAACAGCCCTTGGGTTCGACAGAGGGCTTGACCCTACAAGGTATGAAATATGAAAGAGTTTATACTGGGGAAAAAGGCAGAAGGACTGCGCAGGCGGGATGCGGCCATATTATACCCGATAAGAAGGCCGGAACCCGGTATCATTATGTACGGCCTTGACCTGTGGAGGGCTTATGAAGTTTCCTGGCTGAATCCTAAGGGGTGTCCTGTCGCAGGCATAATGGAGCTCATATATCCCAGAAAAAGCACGAATATTATCGAGTCGAAATCTTTAAAACTGTATCTTAACGGTCTGGCATTCGAGAGGTTTGATTCAAAGGATGAACTCTTAATGACAATAAAAAACGACCTTCAACCGGTCCTTGCTTCCCCGTGGATCGAGGTCAGGATTTATGCCGGTGAAGAAACAGAAGCCGTTTTGCCGGCAAAAATTGACGGTATCGGCATAGACGGCCTGGATACTGAAATATCCATTTACAAACCCGATCCGGGGCTTTTGAAAACTTCACCTGAAAAGACCAGTGAAAGGCTTGTAAGCAATCTCCTTCACACAAACTGCCCGATTACGTCTCAGCCGGACTGGGCAACCGTCATCGTCGATTACACCGGGCCCAAAATATCTCATGAATCTCTGTTTGCCTATATCTGTTCATTTCGTGACCATGAGGATTTTGCAGAGGCCTGCTGCGAAAAGATTTTTGCCGATATAAGTGTTGCCTGCGTTCCCGAAAGACTTCTAGTGCAGTGCCTCTATACCAGGCGGGGAGGTATAGACATCAATCCTTTAAGGGCTTCAT
>CAYNVT010000215.1:0-3258 GCA_964400685.1 uncultured Bacteriovoracaceae bacterium
ATCTATCGTCTTCTGCATATAGAGCATGGTCGAGCTTAAAAGTGCTGACAGTCCAAGTACATCCGGTTTCATATTTTTATAGGCTTCAACGAATTTCTCTGTTTTAATACCTTCTCCCAGGTCAACGACCTCGTAGCCTGCCCCTTCCATGCACATCCGGACAAGGTTCTTGCCGATGGAATGGATATCTCCCTCCACAGTTCCCAGAACCACCTTACCCCGATCCTTGATCTCACCCTTAAAACGTGCTTTCAGGCAAGCCAGCCCCTCTTCCATTGCATGCGCCGCAACAATCAACTCAGGAATAAAGGCCTCACCCTGCGCAAAACGTTCACCTATCTCCTCCATGGCCGGCATCATTGACTGTTCCAGAATTTCACGCGGCGTCATCCCGTTATTAATTGCCTCTTCCACAAGCGAACTTATTCTTTCATCATCCCCTGACTGAACAGCATTTTTGATATCTTCCAGCGATTTTATCATTGCTTTTCTCCTTTATTATTTCAAACCTTAATGGGATATGTCCCGTATTTATGCGCCGCCCTTACCATAGCCAGATAATTTTCCGGTTTGCATCCCGGATGTATGGAATTGGATGAGCTGATTATGTATCCCCCGCCGGGAGCCGCTTTGGCGATCGTTTCCTTGACTGTCTTCTCGACCTCTTCCTCTGTTCCGAACGGAAGAAGGTATGTGCAGTCGATGTTTCCCAGAAGACAAAGCCGGTCTTTATATGCTGCCTTGACCTCTCCTATGTCCATGCACTGGGGCTGATTGGGGTGGAAACCGTCAAAACCGGCCGCCGCAATATCATCAAGAATAGGCCCCATGTTCCCGTCCGAATGCTTGATGATTTTTAGGCCCTTTTCATGGGCGCGTGCAACTATCTCCTTATGGAACGGGAAGATGAACTGCCTGTATTGAGCGGGCGACATCAGTGTCGTCTGGTTGAAGGCCAGATCACCATCAAGAGCAAATACATTCGCTCCGAGCGCAGCGGCCTTATCAACCACCTCAAGTATGTAATCCGTTACGATACGTCCGAGATCCATAACAAAAGAGGGTTTTTTAATATAGTAGAACAAAAGCTTTTCCATACTGCCCAGAAGCGACCAGCTTTCCCTGAAAGGTCCGGGCTGTACAAATACCTGTGCAATATCGCCGCCCATGCCGCCGGTTGACGCCATAAGCATGAGAAAATCCATGTCCTGGGGATGGTATATCTTGAGATCCTTGAGGCCTTCGGGCCCGGATATCGGCCCTCCCACGGAGGTTGCCTCACCTTCTCCGGCTACATACAGAACACGGCCCCAGCCGTCCCTGTAGTGCGTTTCGTCTATTTTCTCGGTAACAGGCAGAGTGATCGAGGTAAGACCGTCCAGCTCCAGCGCCTTGGCAAACGTAAACAGTGTATTGAGAAGCTTGATTTTTTCCTCCATGGTCATCTGGCTTGCAAATTTCATAGGCGGCAGGTCATCAGTGAAGAATTTCCCGATCTTGATAATCGACTCTTCATTAAAAGCCATCTCCCAGACCGGAACACGGTCAGGCTCTCTGCGGTCCAAAGCCGTCAGCATTCTTTCTTTTCCTGTCATATACATACCCTCTCCTGCAAATTGGATTTTGTATAACAATTTAAAACCACTGCATTACTTGGTTGCTTTTGTCAAATGTTTCAGCAGTTTTTACCAGTTATTTACGGCGATTCGTGATGGATGTTTTGGCTTCATCGCGATTGATTTTCATTCAGCCCGTCGTGTGTGCTCCCAACAATACAGCGGAACCAATGGATGGGGATTCCGCATAGTCTAAATCCCTTAGACAGCTGATTTGAAGCCTCAGAGGATGGCACTGAGAAGATTTTCAGTGTCATCCTTTATAATGTGCTATAGGAATATGCATTAGATAATCAATCACAGGAGGCAATGATGAAAAAATTATTCCTGCTGATTTCTGTGCTTATATTTTCGGGATGCGTGAAGATTCCTCAGGGGATAGAACCTGTAAAAGATTTTGAAGCCAATCGTTATCTGGGTAAATGGTATGAAATTGCAAGGCTCGACCACAGTTTCGAGCGTGGCCTTGTTAGTGTGACAGCGGAATATTCATTGAACGACGATGGCAGTATACGAGTGACAAACCGCGGCTATGATAAAAAGACAGGGAAATGGAAAGAAGCCGTCGGTAAAGCATTTTTTGTCAAGGACAATAAAACAGGTTTTTTAAAGGTTTCATTCTTCGGGCCCTTTTACGGGTCTTATGTGATATTCGGTCTCGACAAGGACCATTATCAGTATTCATTTGTCAGCGGGCCTGACAGGGATTATCTGTGGCTGCTTTCACGCACGCCAGTTATCAGCAATGAGACTAAAGAACGGTTTATCGACGAGGCATCGCGGCTTGGTTTCGATACCCGGAACCTTATATATGTAAAGCAATAATCGCACTTGTGGGGACGCTGATTGGAATATTAATAAATATCTTATTCAAGCTCCAGCTTCTCCTGTCTGACGATCTTTTCCCCGTCCCTGACCGAAAGCGAGACGCTGGGCTGGCTTATGCCCAGCAGCCTGCCAACTTCGGTTCCTTGAATTCCAAGCTCCCTTACCGCCCAATAGCAGAAGATTCGCCGTGATCTCACGGAGCCAGGGTAGTTCCCTCTGGCTTTGAGCGGATTTATCCCGCAGACTTCTTCAACCTTTTTGGCTAGCCTGTTGATGTCATAGCCTTCAAGCTTCAACCTGAGCCTTTTGTTTAAGGCTTCTTCATTTTCTATAAGTATCCTCTCTACGAAATCGCTTGAGCCAAGAATGCGCTCGTCGCCCTTTGCCTTGAATCCTTTCGCCCTTTTTGCGTTCAAGGTTTCCCATCCCCCGGAGCTTCTTATCAGCCCCCCTCCTGTCAGATCGTCACGTCTTTTCCTGGATGCGCCTGATTCTATAAAATCGCGGTACATCCTTCTAGCGATATTCGCCTTTTTGTTAAACTGCATGAGAATATAATCCGTATCCTGGAAAGAAGGCTTGCCGCTCATAATATAAGAATGTCCGCAGTATGGATGGCGGTCAAGTTCTTCAACGGTTTTAACAATATTGGCTCTTAACGGATTCAAGTGGATGTATCTGATAAGTTCGAGGAGGTATGCCTCTTCTTCGCAGAGGATTGACTTGTACCGGTTCTGAAAAAGATGGCCGTGCCTTCTGTACCGCTTGTTATAATATTGAGCATATCCGGTAAGGAGTCTTCTCATGACCGTAG
>CAYNVT010000216.1:0-3182 GCA_964400685.1 uncultured Bacteriovoracaceae bacterium
TAAGGAAGGCACCTGAAGGCATCCTTAAAGCCCACATGTCGCCGACCGACAGGGTGATGGAAGTGCTTCCTCCCGTAAAAACAGAAAAACTCGGGGATGGGCATTACAAAATCGATTTCGGTCATGAGATTTCCGGATGGGTTCACCTTATGAATATTACAGGTGAAGCAGGAAGGAAGATTGAAATAAAATATATCTGTGAATCGGCAATGGGAGCCAACTCTTATATCATGAAGGGAGGAGTGCCGGAATCCTATTCCGCACGGTTCACATGGTTCGTTTTCAGGGAAGCGGAGATAACGAACTGGCCCGGGGAACTCAAACCAGGCCAGATAATGGCAGAGGCGGTGTACACCGATGTTGAGACAACAGGTAAATTCGAATGCTCCAGCGAGCTTTTCAACACAATAAACAGGATATGGTGGCGCAGCCAGACCGACAACATGCACGGCGGTGTGGCAAGCGACTGTCCCCACAGGGAAAGATCACCGTATACAGGTGACGGACAGGTGTCATGCGTTACCGTTATGCACAATTTTGATGCACGGCCCTTCTATACAAAATGGATAAGGGATATTTACGGCGCCCGGAACAAGGATAACGGTTATGTGCCGAACGGCGCTCCGTGGCAGCCCGGATGCGGAGGCGGTGTGGCATGGGGGGCAGCAATGAATATAATGCCGTGGGAATTCTACATTCATTATGGCGACAGAAAGATGCTTGAAGAAAATTATGACGGCATGACGGGTTATATAAAATATATGCTGACATGGACCAATGATGACGGTATAATGTTCTCGCAGGCTCCCGACAAAAACAATCCGAACAGGTGGATCAATCTGGGTGACTGGGTGGCGCCGGGGAAGCTGCCGCCCGATGATATGGTGCATACATTTTATCTCTGGAGATGTGCTGATTTAACCGCAAAGGCAGCAAAGGTTCTTGGAAAGGATTCTGATGCAGAATATTACAGCCGGGTGGCAGAAAAGACCAGAAAGGCATTTCAGAAGAAGTTCTATGATCCTGACAAGGGAACCTATGGCCCTTATGGCGGAAATGTTTTTGCCCTGAAGATGGGAGTTCCGGATGATCAGAAAAAAAAGGTTGTGGCTGCGCTTGAAGCTGATATACATGCAGCGGGCGATCATCTCGACACAGGAATTTTCGGAACGCAGTTTTTCTTTGAGGTTCTGTCGGAGAACGGACTTCATGAGCTTGCCGCAAAAGTAATGGGCCAGAGGACACAACCGTCTTACGGATGGTGGATCGACCAGGGAGCGACTACGACATGGGAGCAGTGGAACGGCACAAATTCCCGCAATCATCCGATGTTCGGAGGAGGGATAGTCTGGTTTTACAGGAAGCTTGCAGGCATGAATGCCGATCCCGCTTGTCCCGGTTATAAAAACATAATTTTCAGGCCTCAGCCTGCAGAAGGCATCGACAATGCGTCATATTCAAACCTGACTCCATACGGAACTGCATCAATAAACTGGAAAAAGGAACAGGACAAATTCATGATGGAAATAGAAGTGCCTGCCGGCGCAACAGCGACGGTTTATGTACCGGCCTCTGATCGCCGGGTTATACGTGAAAGCGGTAAAAAGATAAAAAAGGCCAGGGGAATAGAATTCCGGGGTATGGAAGAAGGGTATTCGGTGTTCAAAGTCAGTTCGGGGGAATATAAGTTTGTTTCTATTTTATGATGTGAGGCGTCCGGCGTCCGGCGTCCGGCTTCAGGCGTCGGGCGTCGGGCGTCGGGCATCCGGTAGCTAACTCTCCAACCCCAGTTGGTTTACCTCCATCCCCCCTAAAGGTGGGTTAAGAAATCCGGAATTAATTTATTACTCTGTGGCCCTCTGTGCCTGTAAGGGCGAGGGGAAAATGGACACAGGACACAAGACTCAAACCTAACGCCGGATGCCGCATGCCGGACGCCGCACACCTTCTTCCGGATGCCGCACGCCTATTTTAGCGTAATCTTCAGCACCCCGTTAGCTCCCATTGAGCCGTAGAGTGTGGAGCCCACGTCGTCGATGAATTCGATGGATTTGACATCGGAAGGAATGATGTAGGAGATATCCGGAACAATCTTGTCATTGACTACAAGAAGCACCTCGGGAGTTCTGTCGAAGGATCTGAGTTTTGTATTGACTATTGTGTTGCCGTTAATCCTGACGTTATAGATCTCGCTGGTGATCAGGTCATAGATCGATTTGTATTTTGAATAATCCTTTTCATTCTTTTTAGCCTCGAGGGCAAGAGCATTTTTCAGCAAGGCTTCGGATATATGTCCGTGGCTGACTGCATCATTGAAGTTGCTGACATTATCTTCATATTTAAGGTCGACAGCGTATAAATTCTCCTTTCCTGTCCTGACTTTTCTGCTGTCGAATCCCGCCGCCGATATAAAAAGGATGTCCCTGTCCATTATTTCAACAGAGAATCTCCCTGTCGAGTCGGTACTGGCAACTTTACCTGATTTATCTGCAAACACTCTGACATTATTCAGCGGCAGTGTTCCGAAAGATGTAACGATTCCTGAGACGGTTCTTGTCTTTTCCTGGCCGTTTGTGATGTTTAAGCAAGCTCCTGACAGGATCAGAAGAATGGCAATAAAATGTTTGGTTTTCATGGTGATGGTGTGTGGATGCAAATATAAGAAATATATTGGTTGCAGGGTGCAGGTTGCAGGGTGCAGGTTGTTGGCCTCACCCCAACCCCACGCCGAAGCGTGGCAGGCTCTCTCCCGGGGGCAAGGGTCTGATTCCCGGTTGCAGGTCTGGTGCAGGATCCAGATATAGGTACATATGATTATAGCAGAATTAAGCCCGTAGGGGCTTCCTTCATATGGCAGTTTAGCTCTGAAAGAGCTGAATATGAATAACCCCCGGCGCCAGCCGGGGGATCCAGAAGCCAACAACTTGATATCAGCCCTGAAGGGGCTGAACATTAAAATCCTGATCTGTTTGCCAGAGTTAACAATATGTAAGTCTCAGGATCATAGGTTTAAGGAAAATAATTAATGATACATTATGATAATTTGAAAACTCGTTATATTTTTGCGGCACTTTTGATGTCCGCCTTCGCCGAAGCTATGTGTTCAAAACCACCTACGCCAAGGCTGCGGTGGTCAAAACGGGGTGTAGCGCAGCCCGGTTAGCGCATCTGGTTTGGGACCA
>CAYNVT010000217.1:0-3104 GCA_964400685.1 uncultured Bacteriovoracaceae bacterium
CTTACGGAAACAACCCCTGTGACGAACGCCAACAAGCCTGAAAAGATTAAGCCGGGAACCGTTGGGCCCCCTCTCAAAGATACGCTGGTGAAGATATCCGAAGAAGGTGAACTGCTTATAAAAGGACCTCAGGTCATGAAAGGATATTACAAGAATGAAGCAGCGACAAAAGAGGTCTTTACGGATGACGGCTTCTTCAGAACCGGTGATATCGGTGTAATTGACAGCGATAATTACCTGAAGATTACAGGCCGCATAAAAGACCTCATCATCACATCCGGCGGGAAGAACATTTCGCCGCAAAATATAGAAAACAGCCTGAAAACATCTCCTTATATCGAGCAGGTCGCAGTTATCGGCGATAACAGAAAATACCTCTCGGCCCTTATAGTGCCTGTATTTGCCGAACTTGAAAACTGGGCTAAGGCAAACAATATCGCCTTTACAAGCAAGAAAGACCTCATAGACAATCCGGAAGTGAACAAGCTGATCCTTTCGGAGGTTGAGGCCAACATGAAGGATTATGCAAGGGTCGAACAGATCAGGAAAATAAAACTCCTTGAAAACGAGTGGTCGCAGCAAACCGATGAGCTGACACCTACTCTCAAGATCAAGAGAAGAGTCATCAACCAGAAATACGCCGCTGAAATTGAAAGCCTCTATCCGCCTGATGCAGGTGCATAGCTGAGCTGATAATGCCTTTGAAAACCGGGGACGGTTGGAAAATGCCGTTTCCCGGTTTTGAATATCAGGCGCTTAGAATCGCTCTTGAAAAAAGTTCTGTATGGAGATAGATAATCAGATATCAATCAAACCCAATTAGGAGGAAATAATAATGAAAAGACTCATTACTCTGGCTCTTGTATTTTTATTCGCAGTTCCGTTGGTACTTTCTGCAGAAACCCTGGCAAGTCTGAAAGCAGACGCAGATGCAGCAACAAAAGCAGCACTGGCAGCACCGACAAATTATGATGCAAACTGGAAGGCTGCAAAAGCATGGAGACTCTATGGCGACAAGGCGGTTGTCGATAAGGTCAGCGGCTATAAAGCAATAGCAGAAAAGTCCGGCCAGGAAGGACTGAAATTCGGTGAATTGGCTCAGAAAGCCAACCCAAAAGGAGTTGAAGGCTGGTATTATTACGGGCTTTGTGTGGGAACATATTCAGACGGCGTAAGCATTATCACGGCAATCAGAAAGGGCTTCAAGGGAAAGACCCAGAAGGCCTTTGAAACCGCATACGCCCTTAACAAAACATTTGACGATTGCGGTCCTATCCTTTCACTCGGCCGTTTCTGGCAGGTCCTTCCCGGTATAGCAGGAAGAGACAGGGACAAGGCTGAAAAGCTTTTTAATGAATACATAAAAATGATGGCCTCGAACAAAGACATAAACATGGATGTCTATTACTATCGCGGAGAGCTCTACAAGGATATGGGCAAAAAGGATCTGGCAAAAGCTGACCTTACAAAGGCAGCCGCAGCCGGCAATAAAGACGCGAAAGCGCTTCTTGCAGAATTATAATAACAGCTGAAAAGCTTTATAAACTAGAAAAGGCGTCCATCAGGACGCCTTTTCTTTATTGAAACTGATTTGCAATAAACCGGCTCATCAATCTTCCTGAGGCGTTAACATCATATTGCATCTGCTGCAATCGAAGCTCAGAAGATACGTCCTGCCGGAATTTTCAATGATTAAAGGCTCTGAAAGAGTTTTATGACCCTTATCTCTTGGACATGCGTTCAACTCTTTTCTCAGGCAAAGTCTGGCTCTCATAACCACAGGCGATGAGGTGGGCCTTGATATCTCAAAGGCAGGTTCAATTGTTTCAACCCCATGCCTTGTATAATACCTTTTTGAGGCATCGTTGCTTACATTATATGTATAATCCAGATATTTTTCAGGATATGCCGCATCGGTTCCGGGTGCAGGTTTTTTGACTGGCCTTTTATATTCTGTCATTCTCTGATTATCAAGCTTTTCAACAAGCTCTCTTCTGAGGGCATTCAACTGCGCAGTTGTAAGAAAAAACCGGTCTGACAATATTTTAATTGAGTTGGGGCTGAAATGGGTGTCGCCCAGCTTCGAAAGCTGTTTTTTTATTGAACGGGCAGCCGTTTCAGTATTTCTGGCCGGCTCTTTTTCAATATTCAGCCTGACAGAACAGCTTGTGCCGTCTTCATCCGTGCCTGTAAGTTCAAAGCCTTCCACGGTTTCTTTAAATACAAGATCCAGTGCAATCTTTCTCAAGGATGTGTCCGCCTCAAGCTCTTTTGAAAACACATGGTCATGATTGCGGTGAATCATTGTCCCCTTAATCAAGCCTTCAGGCATGGCATGAACCTGTACCCTGCCGTCCACGATCTTGACCACCTGAAGGCCTTTAAGCTCTATGCCGTCCTTAAAAAAGCATAGCCCGTCGCCGTTGTTGATTTTTGATAAAATTGTTTTATCGGAAAATCTGAACCAGTTGAGGCCCGATTCCGAAACAGCCCCCATAGGTTCGCCTGTTGATTTGGGTGTACAGGGTGAAGCAATATCGGCATTGTCAAAATAAGGTGTAGCTCCCCTATGAAACGTCTTCCTCGCATCAGGCTCGAATAAAAAAATTGTCCTGCCGCTTGACGCACGGCTCAGCTCGCTTTTACCTTCGATTATCGTATCCAGTTTTTTGCGGTACAGCGCCGTGATGTTCTTTACATACCCGGTATCCTTGAGCCTTCCTTCGATCTTAAAAGATGTTATGCCGGCATCTATCAGGGGCTCAAGCCAGTCAGAGCGGTCCATATCCTTCAGGCTCAACAGGTATCCGTAATCCCTTATCACCCGGCCTTCAGCATCCTTGAGCCTCCAGGCAAGGCGGCATGGCTGAGCGCACATGCCTCTGTTTGCACTTCTGTTGCCGATCGATGCACTCAGATAGCACCTTCCGCTCAATCCCACGCATAACGCCCCGTGCACGAATGACTCCAGTTCAATTGAGGTCTTTTCCGAGATATTTTTTATCTGAGATATTGTCAACTCTCTGGCAAGGATGGCCCGCATGAAACCCGCATCTTCGAGAAATTTTATATGAGCGATGTCACTGTTGTTCATCTGTGTGCTT
>CAYNVT010000218.1:0-3085 GCA_964400685.1 uncultured Bacteriovoracaceae bacterium
GGCAGGTAACAATCGGAGAGACAACGTTCAAGCTCGGAAGTCCTTTCCTGGTACTAGCCACACAGAACCCGATCGAGCAGGAGGGCACCTACCCCCTGCCCGAGGCCCAGATCGACCGCTTCATGCTGAAGATAAAAGTGGGTTATCCCACGGAGGCCGAGGAAAAGGAGATCATGCAGCGTTCCTATATGGACGGCGGCGAAGAAGTGAAAGCCGTCATAGAACCCGAGAAACTCAGTCAGGCAAGCCAGATAATGAAAAGCATACACATGGAAGAAAAGCTCATGGACTACATAGTCAGGATAACGAACGCAACCAGGCGGCCCAAGGATTTCGGCCTCAAGGTCGGCCCCCTTATAAGCTACGGCGCATCCCCGAGGGCCTCAATCTGGCTTGGGCTAGCGTCCAAAGCATACGCCTTCCTGATGGGGCGCGGCTATGTCATACCGCAGGACATAAAGACCATGGCGCCTGACGTGCTGAGGCACCGCATCATACTTAGCTATGAGGCGGAGGCTGAAGGAAAGAGCGCAGACGAGATAATAGAGGCCGTACTCGAGCGTATAGAGGTTCCCTGATGCTCTCGGAAGAAATACTTTCGAAGATCCAGAAATTTCATTTCCACACCCGCCACATGGCCAACGAGATGTTCGCGGGACAGTACGTAAGCGCCTTCAAGGGCCACGGCATGGAATTCTCCGAAGTACGTGAGTACCAGTCTGGCGACGACATACGCTCAATCGACTGGAATGTCTCGGCAAGGAACGGCCGTCCCTTTGTGAAGGTATTTCACGAAGAACGCGAACTGACGCTCATGCTGCTCATAGACATGTCCGGCTCGCAGCAGTTCGGGACTAAAGGCCGCTTCAAGAGGGACGTGATGGCCGAAATTGCCGGCATGCTCGCGTTCCTCGCCATCCGCACGAACGACAAGGTGGGTGCAATACTCTTCACCTCTCAGGTTGAAAAATTCCTTCCCCCCAAGAAAGGGGCCAATCACGTATGGAGGCTCATCAAGGAGATATTCACATTCGAAGCCAAAAGACCCCGGACCGGCATAGACTCGGCGCTCACTTATCTCAACCGGGCCGTAAAAAGGCATGCAATCGTCTTTCTGCTCTCGGACTGCATGGATGAAGGGTTCGAAAAAAGCCTCAGGCTTACTGCCAGAAAGCATGACCTGACTATACTTCGTATTGCGGACCCCGCCGAAACCGAACTTCCTGATGCGGGTCTTATACGCATGAGAGACCCCGAGACCGGTGAAAGCGCGGTCATTAATACTTCCAGCCCGCTGGTAAGGCAAAGATGGAAGATGGAAAAGGCCCAGCAGGACGCCTATCTGAAGACCATAACATCAGCATGCGGTGTGGACGTTGTAGACATAAGCACCAATGGCGACGTCATGGAGCCTCTTTCCAGATTATTCCTCAACAGGAGAAACCGGATAAATGCCTGAAAAGTCCTTCATCCGCCATATATTATCTTTTGCCGCGCTCATGTTTTGCGCCGCAGTCCTTATGGGCACAACGCCTCAGCAGAACGCGGCAAAACCTTCAGACACGGCAATACCAGGCGGAACATTGAAAATCACAGCCGGTCTCAGCCCGGCCTCTGCCAAGGTAGGCGACATAGTAACATTAAACCTGACATTTACCCTGCCCAAAGGATGCAGACTTGAGGACAAACCCGAGATAACAGGCATCGAAAATCTCAGCATCACAGACGTCAAGCCATATCCCGGCGGTATTAAACTGATTTTCATAGCAGACTCCCTCGAAAGCATACCTATCGGCCCGATCAAGCTAAGCTATCTTAACGGCAGGGGAGAAAAACTGACCGCAGAGTCGGACGCCCTCATACTGAAGGTCGGCAGCAACATGAGTTCGAGCCCGGACAAACAGCAATTAAGGCCCATTCAGGACATCATCCCTGCTTACCCGCTCTGGCTGCCGTGGGTTCTCATAACGACACTGGCTGTAATCATAATTGCATGCGCAGTTGGCGTTATCCTGTGGCTTAAGAAACGCTCTGCAAGGAGGCAAAGTTTTCTGGCCGCTCCGCCGCATGTACGTGCGAAGATTAACCTCGAACAGCTGGATGCATCCACGCTTTTTGAATCCGGCAGGATTAAGGAATACTATTTCCGGTTCTCCGAGATCATGAAGAGATACCTGGAAGAAATCAGGGACTTCCCCGCAGCCGAATCCACAACGGAAGAAATATCCCAGCTGATTACCCTGGATGTCGACCGTGGATTGCTGGCCATCCTGAAGAGGGCGGACATGGTGAAATTCGCCGACAGTATACCTTCTCCATCCCAGAAGGCCGGGGATATCGCATCCGCATTCGAGTATATTTCGGACACATCACCCGAATCGAAAATAGTACAGGGGGAGGCGGCGCAATCATGAGTTTCCGCTTCGCATACCCGATCCTTATGTTCGTGCTTCTTGCTCTGGTCTTTTTATGGCTGTTACTTGAGATAAGTCGCTCAAATTCGTCAGCCGTCTTTTCAACCGCATCGGCCCTAAAAAGGCTCATGGACGGAGGGGAAAGGCTGAAGGCGCGTCTGCCCCTCATACTGGCCGCCTCGGCCCTTATCCTCCTGTGCGTTGCCGCAGGCCGCCCTCAGCTCTACAACGTCGAGCACGAGACCATCTCGCCGGGCGTCGATATAATCCTTTGCCTGGATGCATCGCGCTCGATGGAAGCCATGGACTTCACCCTAGACGGAAAACCGGTTTCCCGCCTGACTGCGGTCAAAAAGGTAGTAAGTGAATTCATAAAAGAGCGTGAGCATGACAGAATGGGCATAGTCGTATTCGGCGCCGAGGCATACACGCAGGCACCTCTGACCATGGACAAGGGCCTACTCCTGACGCTTGTAGACAACATGCAGACAGGGATGGCAGGCGACAGCACCTCTATTGGCGACGCCATCGCGATCAGCGCAAAACGGCTCAAGGACATCAATGCACCCTCGAAGATAATCATCCTGGTTACTGACGGTCGAAGCAACACGGGCAAGCTGTCTCCCCAGCAGGCTGCAGAGGCCGCCAGGGCGCTGGGGATAAAGATTTAC
>CAYNVT010000219.1:0-3083 GCA_964400685.1 uncultured Bacteriovoracaceae bacterium
GCAGGGCGTGGCTGGAGCCCATGATATTGGTTTCCCGCTCCAGGCCCGCGAACGCATCCTGGACGGCATCTCCAAGCCCCATGTTTACCGTTATCTTTTTCAATGACGGGACCTGATTGATATTCTTATATCCGAACTCTTTTATAAGTGCCGGGACTATCTGTTTTCTATAATGTTCAATAAGTCTGGCCATATTACCCTCTTACTTCGCTTCAAGCTCTTCGCCACAACCCTTGCACACTCTGATTTTGACACCATCATCGTGAACTTTGTGACCAATGCGGACACCCTTGTTGCATTTTGTGCAAAAAAGCGCAACATTTGAGATATCAATTCCAGCCTCTTTTTCTACAATACCACCCTGAGAATTCTTTGTAGGTTTCTGATGTTTCTTTATCATGTTAACGCGCTCTACAAGAACCCTGTCCTTTTTAGCAAGTATCTTGATTATCTTACCTCGCTTGCCTGCATTTTTTCCGGCGAGGACTATTACCGCATCGCCCTTTTTAATTTTTGTTGATTCATGTTTCGGCATTTTCGTCCTCCCTATAGAACCTCTGGTGCCAGAGAAACAATTTTCATAAATTTCTTTGCCCTTAACTCCCTGGCAACAGGCCCGAAAATACGTGTTCCAACAGGTTCATTCTGATTGTTTAAAATAACTGCTGAATTTTCATCAAATCTGATACATGAACCATCAGAACGTTTGAATGTCTTTGCTGTTCTTACTACCACAGCTTTATGCACATCACCCTTTTTTACTTTTGAATTAGGCATCGCATCTTTAACACTTACAACAATGATATCACCAAGCGATGCATATCTTCTCCTTGTCCCGCCAAGAACCTTAATGCACATTAATTCTTTGGCACCGGAGTTATCCGCAACTTTAAGTCTTGTCTGTTGCTGTATCATAAAGAGCCTCCGCTAGTCCTAGTCCTGCCGCTCAACTATCTGTACAACCCTCCAGCATTTATCTTTGCTCAAAGGCTTGCATTCACGTATCTTTACACGATCACCAGTTTTGCATTCATTTTTTTCATCGTGTGCCATGAATTTGCGTCTTCTTCGGATATATTTCTTAAACACCGGATGCTTCTCAAGTCTTTCTATTGTTACTACAACTGTCTTTTCCATCCTGTCGCTGGAGACAACACCTTCAAGCTCCATTTTTCTAGACTTTTCCATTACTGCCTCTCCCTGATGATAGTGTTTATCCTTGCCACATCCCGACGGAGTTTGACCAGTTGGCTTTTGTCATTCAGTTGGGACATTGTATTTTTAAATTTTCCATCCATGATGTCCCTTTTCATCTTCTCCATCATAACAGTGAGTTCTTGATTGCTCTTTTCCCTTATTTTACTGGCCTTCATTTATACCCTCCCTGAAAGCGAACTTGGTCTTAAGGGGAAGCTTATGCGATGCCAGCCTGAAAGCCTCTTTAGCCTGCTCTATTGTTACACCATCAATCTCAAACATTATTCTGCCGGGTTTCACTACAGCTACCCATTCTTCAGGTGCGCCTTTTCCTTTGCCCATTCTCGTCTCAGCCGGTTTCTTGGTTATTGGCTTATCAGGGAATATGCGTATCCAGGTCTGTCCACCCCTCTTAACATATCTGTTTATAGCAATACGGGCTGCTTCAATCTGTCTTGCTGTAACCCAGTGCGGTTCAGTTGCCTGTAGTCCGTAACTTCCGAAGGAAACCTTAGAACCTTTTTCCGGACTCCCCTTCATACGCCCGCGCATCTGTTTTCTGTGTTTAACCTTACTTGGCATCAACATGGCTTGATTTCTCCTCTTTTAAGCGTTTGCTTCTTCCCTTCCCTTAATAATTTCGCCATGATACACCCATACTTTAACACCGATTACACCATACATCGTATTAGCTTCAGAAAATCCGTAATCGACATCGGCCCTGAGCGTTTGTAGAGGCACCCTGCCTTCGCGGTACCATTCACGGCGTGCAATTTCAGCACCAGCTAGCCTTCCGGAACATGCGACTTTTATTCCCTGAGCACCAAGTCTTAGTGCTTGCGATACTGCCTTCTTCATTGCCCTTCTGAAAGCTACCCTTCTTTCAAGCTGATTTGCAATACCTTCTGCAACTATCTGTGCGTCTGCTTCTGGTCTTCTAACTTCCTTTATTTCAAGCATTATCTCTTTATTAATAAGTTTTGCCAGACTGCTCCTCAACTCTTCAGTGCCTTGTCCTTTTCTACCTATAACCAGTCCAGGTCTGCCTGTATGGATTATCACCTTAACCTTGTTTGCAGCCCTTTCGATTGATATGCTTGATATCCCGGTTCTTTTCAGTTTATTCGAAATAAACTTGCGGATCTTGTTATCTTCAATCAGGAGTTCACTGTAATTTTTTTCTGCAAACCATTTTGCCTTCCATTCCTTTGTGACGCCCAATCTGAATCCGTATGGATGTATTTTTTGTCCCACGAATTACCCCTTTCCTACAGCTCGTCAAGCACAACCGAAATATGGCTTGTTCTTTTCAGTATCCTGGTTGCCCTTCCCTGTGCCCTTGGCATAAATCTCTTCAAGGTCACTCCTTCATCAATCTGAATGGTTTTAACAAACAGATTATCCACATCCACCATTCCTGACTGCAGGGCATTAGCTACTGCAGAATTAATGACTTTCGCAACAATACCGGAGCGTTTATTCTGCATAAGCTTAAGCATTGTCAGCGCATCGGAAACGGGCTTGCCTCTGACTTCATCTGCAACAAGTCTTGCCTTTCGCGGCGAAACCCTTGTATGTCTCAATATCGCTCTGGATTCCATGATTTACCCCTTCTTCTGTGCTTTCGCTTTCCTGTCAGCGGCATGGCCATAAAACGTCCTGGTGGGTGAGAATTCGCCAAGCTTATGTCCGACCATTTCCTCTGTGACATATACAGGAATGAACTTACGTCCATTATAAACTGCCAGAGTCAATCCTACGAATTCGGGTAATATGGTTGATCTTCTCGACCATGTTTTCAAAACCTTGTTCGTGCCGCTTTCCTTGGCCTCGAGCACCTTTTTTAAAAGATGATCATCAATGAAGGGCCCTTTTTTTAATGAACG
>CAYNVT010000220.1:0-3073 GCA_964400685.1 uncultured Bacteriovoracaceae bacterium
GGCCTGATCGACCTTGCCAAAGCAGGCGGGGGAAAGGATAACATCACGGTCGTGCTGGCCCGTATTTCGGGAGAATAGCCCCGGAATATGGCGCATAAATTATAATATGTCTGATGCTTTTAATAAGAATGTCTTTTTCGAAAACGGGAAGGAATTCATTAAAAGGACGGTGTCAGATTATGAGTGATGATCAGAAACAGGTTTCCCATGATGAACAGGTTATTGAAAAGTTTTCAAGCCAGATGATTCTCTTTCATGTTTCACACTTTTTAATGCTGGTACTGGTTGCGGTGTTTATTTTCCTGGCGGTATATTTCTACAGGCACTATGGCGGCGGAGCAGGGGCCCTGAATGTGAAAGGGATAATTCTGGCAACATGTATTATACTACTTATAATCCTTGGTATGTTTGAACGCTTCATAAGGGATAATTTTCTTAAATGCCCTGCCTGCAATGAAAAGCTGGAGGAGTTGCCGACTGGTTCAAAGGGAAACAAGGATTCCTCGAAAAAAGACTGCCCGAAGTGCGGTATAAGGTTGAAGCGATGAGCAAGCCCGGTTCAGACCTGAAAAAATATTTGATATGCATCTTTATGATAATTTTTTCACCGCCGGTTATTTATGGACTCGATGGCGCGAAAACCTTGCATTATGCAATGCCGAAATCCGAAACCGAAGATGTTGTCGAGGTCTGGATGAAGCAGAAGGGCTATGAAATCACCAAAGAGGAAAACCGGGATGTCACGATTATAAAGGCATCGGGAAAGGATGGCGATATACAGGTAAGGATTGTAACCGATTCACCTGTTGCTTCTGTTGTAAAAATCGAAGCCTTTCAGAAGGGTAGTTCTTCTGAGGCCGAACTCTCTGAATACCTTTCTGATTATGTAAAAAAAATGAAGACAGGTATTTCTTCAGGAAAAAATGAAAATCAGGATGTCGATATAACAGGAGTAATGCAGAATAATTCCGGCAATATTGTATGCATTGAGGCCGTGTTCAATGGTTTGACTGTCAATCTCACTGGTTTTATAGCCGATAAGAAAGGTCTGATAATTTGTACGGCTCATTACCTGAATGAGAGGGCTTCAATAAGGGTATTTATAATAACAGGTGAAATGCTCAGCGGAAAACTCATAAAGATTGACAGGAAAAAGGACATTGCACTTATCGATTGTGATTACGCTTTCAAAACAGAAGTCGATATACTGAAGGGTTTGGCCCGCATGAAAGACTCACAGAAGATATTCGCTTTCGGTTGCGCAAAAAAAAACTCCCGCCAGATGATCAATGGCGAGATAAGCGGCAATTCGAGAAAGGTCGACGGGCAGGTCTACTGGCAGGCTCAGATGAATGTCAGACCCGGAGACAGCGGCGGGCCGGTTTTTACTGAAAACGGCGATTTCGCAGGCATTATCAAGGGCGGGCTCAAGGGAAGGCTTGATTACACTTATATAATACCGCTGGATACGGTATTATTCTTTATCAGGGAAAGGTAGCATATGAAATACGGGCGTTATGAAATAGTGAAAGAACTCGGCAGGGGATCGATGGGCATGGTCTATCTCGCCCATGACCCTAATATCAACAGAGAGATCGCTCTCAAGATATTGCGTCCGGACAGGGTTGAAAGTGCGGACTTCGTCCAGCGTTTTCTAAAGGAGGCGCGCGCGATAGGAAGACTTGCACACCCAAATATTGTCACCGTCCATGATGTGGGGGAAGACCAGAATACGGTTTTCATAGCAATGGAATTGCTTGAGGGAAAGCCCCTTAACGTCCATGCAAGAGAGTACTCTCTTTCGGAAGAACAGATAGCCGGAATAGGCATTGAGGTTGCCTCAAGCCTTGATTATGCGCATGGCAAAGGCATAGTCCACAGGGATATCAAACCTCCCAATATAATGATAACAGAAGGCGGCAAGGTCAAGATAACCGATTTCGGGATTGCTCACATAGACGACCCTGAGGCCGCGCAGCAGACACAGGCGGGCGAGATACTGGGCACCCCCAATTATATGTCGCCCGAGCAGGTCCTCGGCAAGAAGGTGGACGGCAGGTCAGACCTTTTTTCTCTGGGTGTTATCCTCTATGAGCTCCTAAGTGGTGTAAAACCCTTTAAGGGCGAGAACCTTGGTTCTATATTCAACTCCATTACATCGAGTGAACCGGTCAGTCTGAGGGAATTGAAACCCGATGCAACTCAGGGCTTATGTGATGTCATCATGAAGAGCCTGTCCAAGGACCCGGCCCTCAGATATCAGACCGGTAAAGATATGGCTGATGCGCTTAATGCAGCAAGAGAAAAGGTTCAGCCAGTAGCGGAAACGGCCTCGCAAACGGGAACATCCGGCAAACGGATTACTGTGGCAGTGATAATAGCAGCAATTGTGCTAATGGCTGCAGCGGTTATTTTTTTCATCACAGGTAACAAAGAGAAATCTGTTGTTCAGCCGGAACAGAAGACGCCTGCAGCTGAAGCGGTCCTTAATGTCGAGAGCGAACCGGCAGGTGCGCAGATATTCATAGACGGAAAATCAGAAGGGATGACGCCATCGAAGATTCCGCTCAGCCTTGGGGAGCATGAGGTGAAGCTCAGCATGCCGGGCTATCTTGACTGGGACGCACAGGTAAGCCTTGACAAAAAGGGCGAACAGCCTCTTAAAGTAAGACTGGAACCGCAAGAGACGAAACCTGGTTAGCATATAAGCGGGAAATGAAGTTTTTTCGATCAGCCCTTACAGGAGGGAGTAATATGAAAAAGATGAAAACGGTAACTTGGCTGGTTCTTATTCTGGCGTTCATTCTTGCAGGCTCTCTTTCTGCCAGACAGATCGAGGGCGGTATTGCCCCAGCTTTTGCACTCTTTGATGTTCAGGGCAAAAAATACGACCTGGCGAGCATGAAGACGAGTTCGATGACGATTGTCTATTTCTTCAATCCGGTATCCCAGTCGTCTGTCGAAGGCCTGTTAAGCCTTGATCAGATCGCGAAAAAATACAGGAATGCAGACCTTAATGTCCTTGCGGTAGCCGCTTCGCAAAAGGACAAGGCTGCGGCTTTCGCAAAAAGCA
>CAYNVT010000221.1:0-3041 GCA_964400685.1 uncultured Bacteriovoracaceae bacterium
GAGCCTCTGCCTCAGGAAGACCATATTTTATTGATTTCCTTAGATTTGACAGAAAATCACTACGGCGTTCCATGCCTGCAGAGGTGATTGCAAAAGTTATCCCTTCCTTTGAGAGAAGTGCAAGGTTGGCCGGGGCCATTTCATAGTGCTTCAGAGTGGTATAAGGAACTGCCATTGCATTGTACGGATCCTTTACATCAGGAGCGGACGGGAATGCCACAGGAACGATAAGCCTGCAACCCGATTTCCTGATGTCTGCAAGAGACTGGTATTCATCACCGGCTCCTTTGACTATATAATTTATATTGAATTCCTTTCCGAGTTTACAAACGCGCATTACCTCGAGATTGTCGGAGACCTCGAAAACCTGTGGCAGGCTCATTGTATTGATAAAGGCTTCCAGTCCGTTATCATGGAAGTATCCCGGAGGAAGCTGTTTGTACCATTGGGCGTCATAATTAAGCTGTCTCAGGAGGGCTATTGCACCGAATTGAGACATAGGGTAAGCATCTGCCGATCTGCCGCGGGCCAGGGAAAAGTTGGAAGATGCCTTATCCTTTATGATCAGACTATTGGCCTTGCCGTCCCCTGTCGTGACGAGAGCTGAAGTACCTCTTGCCAGTCCTTCCGGCTTGAAGGTGACAACTGCGCCAAAGCCGGCCTGACGGTATTCACCGGATGTTTTTGTATCGGGGATAAATTCCTCTGATACATTGTAGGCAGAATTAATACCGTCGTTCCAATAGTCAGCAACCCTGGGTTCTGCCGATTGCTGGGCGCCCATAAGCCTCATAACCTGTGAGATATACATATTGGCCCCGGTCTGCCCCTGATCCTGGGTTCCGGACTGGGGCTTGATTCCGTAGCTGGCAGCATACATATCGATAAATGAAGGATACACTGTAAATCCGGTAAGATCTACGACAATTGTTCCCTTCGGGAAGGCGAGGTTTTTGCCAATTTCAGTTATCCTTCCTTCAGAAACAAGCATATCCGTATTTTCAACTGTTGTAAGATAGTCGACAACTATACGGGCATTTTTGAATCCATAAGTTCCGGGCCGGGGATCGCTGACCCCGGTAACAGGGAAATTATCCTTCTGCCCGTATACTGATAATGGCAACAGGAATAATAAAAGCAGGAGATGTTTTCTCATACATTAAAGATTAGATCAGGTTATATAAGATCTTTTAAGGAATCAGGATTCAAAATTAAGATAATCTTCAAGGTATGCAAATTCCTGAGTTAGTTTCCCATTTCTGAGAATAGTGGCTCTTTCAATCATTCCATGCCGGGGATCAGTGAAAAGATAATGTAACACAGTTCCCATCAGTTGTTTTCCAAACCCCTGCGAAGCATCACGAGGGATTTCTCCGGGAAGGTTGTCAATTGCCATTACCGTTATGTTGGAAGGACGTGTAAATGCAGGTTCTTCAATCTCAAGCAGAGGATTATATCCATAAAAAGGATCAGAAATAGTAGTTACTCTATGGGTAGACGGTATGGGGCCGTTAATGTCGCAGCTTATATCGGCAATAACAGAGATTCTGAATCTTTCGCGTTTCATATCATCCTTTGTAAAGAATACCGGCGAGCGGGGATCCCAGTAATGACCTGTAATAAGTATATCGGTAACCTCTGTAAAAGGGAGGAAAGCCGATTCGTAATCTCCGGGATGTGAAACAAAATTGCCGAAATCAAATGGCAGGTTATTTTTATGCCGGGTATAATGTTCGGGGCCAATCTGGCAGACAACAGGAACATCGAACTCGCGGCTAAGGAAATCTTCCGGCTTAACCTGAACTATGTTGCATACACTCAGAGTCTCAAGGGCACCGCTGGCCACACGGCCCGTACCGGTCAGGAGTATTTTCAGGCCCGGTTTCAGTTCTATAAGCCGCAAACCGGCCCACATCTCATCAAGATCACGGCATTGGTATGCAGGTTTAAGCCTGAACCTGTTAGTTTTTATCCCCCGGGCCCTGAGGGCATTATAGGCGCCGACGATACCTGCCCATCTTCCGAAGGCAACAACTCTCTCCCCTTTTTCAGAGGTCAGGTATTCATAATCGATAAGAGAAATGTTTCGGTCGGCCATTTCCCTGAACATTTCGCGGTTATGAGGCTGACGTTTTGCCACATGGGCGAAGAACAAATATGTCTTGCCAGGTATAAGTGTTCTTTTATCCACCTCCTTTACACCCATGAGTATATCACAGTCGCGCAGGTCTTCCCTGAGAGGGATATCGAGATATTCATATTCCTCGTTCGAATAGCACCGGTAGTCGCTGGGCTGAACGAAGAACTCGACGTGAGGATAAAGTTCCTGGAGCGCAATTATCTGGGGAGGAGAAAGCGGCACTCTTCTGTCAGGAGGATTTTTTGTCTCACGCAAAATGCCGATTCTGATTGTCTTTTCCATGGATCATGGGATTGGGATAGATTTCAAATTTAGCAATTACGTCTAGATTTTTTAGCGATATAAATCAAGGATGGGACAATAATTATATGGGGCCACAAAATTACAGGAAAAGCAAAATTGAGAGCTTCCGGTAAATAATTACCTTTAAACTTATCTTGACAATATTAATTTCAATCAATTTAAGATGAGAAGCAATATATTGATTCGGTTGTCTGCCGTAAAACTGGCAGCAGTCATTGCGCTGTTAGGCTTTACCCTGGCATTTCCGCTTAAAGCACAACACGACGACAAGCTTACAGGATTAATAATTACTGAAAAAGCATTTCCCTTCATTTCAATGATGAGGGAAAACAGGGATGTAATTAACATTATAAGTGCTGATCCGGGACTGAAAAAGCAGGTACTCAGACGAAGGGAAAAAATAGCAGCAGCTTTGAAAGAATGCGGGGATGTTGACTGCCTGGAAGCCTCTGTGCAGTTTGAACCCGGCGAGATTGGCTCAATCGGAAATGATCTGGTAAGGCTTTATTCAGAAAATGAGGAATTCAGAACATTTATTTCCAGACTGAGGGATTCGGATCATTACATTATGTTTGAATCAGGCAATGACACGGCATTT
>CAYNVT010000222.1:0-3009 GCA_964400685.1 uncultured Bacteriovoracaceae bacterium
CGGTATGCCTTTTTTATTATCAAATTCCTGTATTATTATGTCCGTTTTTGGTCCGTTGGCTCGTCCCGGGGTTTTTTTTACCCTTAAAAGCGCGTCTTCATCTCTTGGATTGGCTGTTATGCGCAGGTAGGCGAGCACATCCTTTATCTCCCTGCGCTCATAAAACCTTATGCCACCGAATACCGCATAGGGAATCCTGTAGCGTACGAGGTTCTCTTCGATCACGCGCGATATGGCATTGATCCTGTAAAACACACCGATATCGGCCGGATTTGCCCCGCCCTCCACAAGCCTTGCAATAGCCCTTGAGACATTGGCCGCCTCGATATCGGCATCGGCGTATTCCCTTAAGGTAACACCACCCTCCTCTTTCTTTACAGACTTTAATGTCTTCGGTGCACGCCTGGAATTATATGAAATGAGAGAGGAGGCTGCGCTAAGAATTTCTTCGGTAGAGCGGTAGTTCTGCTCCAGAGTGATTACCCTGGCCTCGGGAAAATCCTCCTTGAACCTGAGGATGTTTCCTACATCGGCGCCGCGCCAGCCGTATATCGACTGGTCGTCGTCGCCGACCACGCATATGTTCTTTTCTTCCGAAACAAGACCCATGAGCATTGCATACTGAGCCATGTTGGTATCCTGGTACTCGTCGACAAGGATATACGGGAACATCTCATGATAGCGTCTTCTGGCCTCGGGAAACTCGTTTAATACCTGCCCCGGGACCTTGAGAAGGTCGCCGAAGTCGAACGCCCCGTATTCTTTTTTTCTTTCTTCATAGAGGCCGATTACCGGGACAGGGTCGAAGCTTAGTCTGAGGTTGAAATATTTATAGTCCTGAAGCGTATCCTTTGCCATGGAGATGAGCCAGGCTATCTGCGAATCCGTCCCCTTGTTCGTTTTGATTCTCAGGTCTTTGAGGCATTTTCCGATCAGTGAACGCTGATCTGCGGCATCATATATGGTGAAGCTCTGAGGATATCCTGTCCTGTGAGCCTCGCGCCTGAGCATCCAGGCCCCGAACGAATGGAATGTGCCTGCCCATAACCCGGATGATGCGTTCCCGAGCATTTCATTGAGCCGGGTCTTCATCTCGCCCGCCGCCTTGTTAGTAAATGTGAGGCACAGTATACGGTGCGGGTTGATACCGCTCTTTATAAGGTTAGCCACCCTGTGGACTATCACCCGGGTCTTTCCCGAGCCTGCACCTGCGAATATCAGGAGCGGCCCTTTGATATGATTGACGGCCCTTTTCTGATCGTCATTGAGCCCGTCGAAAAGGTCACCCATTTCTTTTTCGCCTTTCAATTACTTTGTCGCCCTCGCTGTAGGGTTTCCTGACAAGTTCTCCGGCAAGGGGACTGAAAGGAAGTCGGATTTCGAAAAGGCTGTTGGGCCTGATCTTTGAAACCGGCCCTCCTTTTTGAATTGCACCTTCAAGAAGGAATTTTCTCCTTTCGCCCGATGCAGACATCCATTCAAGCTCCATGCCCTCTATAAGCGGGTTTCTCGCCTCAAGCTTCACTATGTCCCCATCTGTGGAGATTACGCGTGCGGCAAGGTGATGGCTGTGCTCGTAGCCCTTGAAATTGTATATCATGCTCTCGGGTCCGGGAGTGCCCGTGAAAAAACCCGTGAAGTATTCGCGGTTGCTGGTCTTTTTTATCTCGTCCAGCCAGTCCGGTTTAATACTGAACCCTTCCGGATCGGCAAGATATGCGTCACGGGCCTTTTTGTAGACCGATGTGACTGTCGCCACATATAAGGGCGTCCTGTTCCGGCCTTCGATCTTGAGGCCGTCAAGGCCCAGCCGCATGAGATCGGCAAAGACAGGAAGGAGGCAGATGTCCTTTGAATTGTAGAGGTAAGTGAAGCCGTCATCCTCGATAACAGGCATGTACTCTGACTGCCTGGTCTTCTCAAGAAGGGCGTAATCCCACCTGCAGGGCTGCGTACATTCGCCCCTGTTCGCATCCCTCGCATTCAGATAGCTGCTTATAAGGCACCTGCCTGAAATTGATATGCAGACACTCCCGTGGATGAATACTTCGAGTTCGGTGGAGACATTCCTTCTTATGTAATCTATTTCTCCGGCACTGAGTTCCCTGGCCAGTATCACCCTTTCTATCCCGAATCCTGTCCAGGCTTTTATGGCCGGCACATTTACGGTGTTTGCCTGCGTGCTAAGGTGAAGAACTGCCCCGGGCCAGATATCTTTAACAAGTGTTGCCACGCCGATATCCGAGACGATGATTGCATCAACTCCGGCATCCCAGGCGATTTCAATGGACTCTTTAACAAGACCCATATCCCTGTCATGCGGATATATATTAAGCGTCAGGTAGACTCTGACATTTCTCTCATGGGCGTATGCGACGGATTCGCTCAATGCATCATAGGAAAAATTCCCTGCCCTGGCCCTAAGGTTCATGCCGCCGGTAAGCCCCATATAAACGGCATCCGCCCCGTAAAGGCATGCGGTCTCCAGCATTTCGCGGTTTCCGGCAGGTGAGAGTATCTCGGGCTTTTTCATGATGCCAAAAGCTATATCGCATGAAATGCGAACTCACAAGCAGGCATTTTCCTCTTGACGTTAACGACCCCATGATATTAAGAAAAATACCTCACGCCCCCGTAGCTCAGTGGATAGAGCACAGGATTCCTAATCCTGGTGTCGCAGGTCCGATTCCTGCCGGGGGCATTCTTTTTTAGCGGATTTATGAAATTATGTTATCAATGAGAACCATTGGTGTCAGGCCTTTATTCTTGACATTTCTAATGTATTGGTTTTAGGTTTATTTCATGGGCAGACAGTTGAGAATTGAATATCCAGGGGCTGTTTATCATATAACCAGCAGGGGCAACGAGCGTTCAGATATATTAAGGGATGACAGTGACAGACATAAGTTTCTGGACATACTCGTTGATTATCAAGGCAAATCTGTCAAGAATAAACGGTTTGTTGCCCTGATGGGTATTCAAAGAACCGACATATTCGATATTTCGAAT
>CAYNVT010000223.1:0-3004 GCA_964400685.1 uncultured Bacteriovoracaceae bacterium
TCATGAACGGATAAAGGCCACAGGGTAAGCATGGCGGTTCTTCCCGCAAGAGACTGGCTGATGGCTTCATGCAATCCCGGCTGATGGCTCCCGGTGAGGATGTATCTGGCTTTCGACCTGTCCGTAATCCCCTGTATATAGGACAGCAGGGCAGGCAGCCTTTGAACCTCATCCAGAATGCCGCCGTCCTTCATCTGACCGAGAAAACCTCTGGGATCAGCCTCTGCCGCAGCCCTTATATCTGGGTCTTCAAGGGAGAAATAAGGCCAATCCTTGAATGTCATCTGCGCAAGCGTAGTCTTTCCAGATTGGCGTGGACCAAGAATTGTGACAACAGGATACTCCTTTGCCGACTGCAGGAGTTCTTTTGAAATATCTCTTTTGATCATATTCTCCCCATTGCAACAAAATGGTGCAATTTGCAAGTTTAACTTTCGATTTGCACCTTTTTGTCTCCATTAAATAAGATAAGTTAATAAGCTCTTAAGCAGAATTATAAGTTACAAAGGTTTTGCTTAACAGCTCAACAGCTTAATGGTTTTTAAGTTTAGGTTTCAAGCACCTATTCTTTTGACATGGCGTCAGAACAAATTTTCTCTACGCCTTTAGCTTGAGGAGCCAAACAAGATGCTCGCGATCCCATTTTCGCATCACGAAAATTGACGCGACATAGTCGCGCCCGAAGGGTGAGGGCCGACAAAGCCCTCATCAAAGTTATCCCGCTCTGTTCAATTCTAATTTAGCGTGATGCAGCGTCCGTCCTTTCTTATCGGACTCCCATCGTTATACGAATAAAGATCCACAAACTCGATATTATCAAACGGCGTTATGACTATGAAGCTCTGAGTCGGGTAGCCGGATGCGACCTTATCAACCCATGTCCCGGTATTGGCATAGATCGAATGTGCATCCCTGCCGATTTTTTTCAGGTAACTGTTGGTCATGAGAGACAACATGCCTTTATGGGTATGTCCGAACACCACTATCCTTTTCGTGCAGCCGTCGTGTGAAAAATACTCTTCGCTCATAAGATTCATCAGCGGGTCGTATACGCCGTTCAGGATTGCTACCAATACGGCTATGTGCTCGGGAACATTGTTGATCGTCTGCAGGTTGTCCCAGTTCGCGGCCTTTGCGTTGTTCCTGTAAATTATACGGTCGTCAGTTGTGTTGTTTCCTATGACATCTTTGTAGCTGTAGGTCTCGGTAAAGCCGTCTATGCCGGTCCTGAATGATTTTTCCTCCCAGCCAAAATTCGTCGGGTATTTAATAAGTACAGGCATCCATGCCGCCTGATAAAGGTCTATCGGAAAACCATTGACAGTTCCAAAAAGCATTTCGGTGGCGAACAGTTCATTGGGGACATACTCTTCCTGAGGATGCTGCCTCAAAGATGTTACCGAATCCTTCGATACGAAAAAGCCCGCCCCGAGTATTGTATGCTGTCCGGTAACGCTGGCATTCGAAACAGAATCAGGTGCATTGAAAAAGTCATATCTGTGGCTGTGCTCTATTACTATCTCGGGACGGCCGTCAGGCGTATACGAACCCAGACCCGAGTTGATGCCGCCCACGTCATCCCTTGCATTGCTGATTCCCGGGAACCTTTCATCCATATCGGCGCTTGTAACGAGCATGTCATGGTTTCCGGGGACATATGTCACCTTTATATTCCCGTCCTGAATTATTCCATTGAGCGCATCGACTATGCCCTCATTGGCGTCGCATATATCATTGAAGAAACCGTTCTCGTTTTTTCCATTGAATGTCTCATATTCCATCGGGCATATCCATTCGTCGAACATGTCTCCTGCAATTACAAGCTCCTTTACCGTCGGGTTGACCCTCAACTGAAGAAGAAAATTCTCCAGGGGGATTCTGTTTTCTATCTGCCAGCCGTAATTTTCATCCTGCGCTCTAACGTCCCCCAGGTGCGTATCGCTTATTACGACAATCTGTCTCCTGTTACCCTCCAGTTCAACACTGCCCAAATGCACACCGAAAGAAATTCCGACCGTAAAATAGCCCTTATACTCTTCAGCCAGCGTTTTTCCCGAAGCGGATGCGGCGCCGGTCTTGACTGCGATCTCATATTCATTACCGGTTATGAAATAATCATCGTTTGTCAAAGTAACCCTTGCAGTGGCCGGTGAGGGACTGCTGATTTCAGCACCCAGGAGCACCGGTTCGCCGGTACCGTCAATCATATAAAGATATATATTCTGGCTTATTGAATTGAAATCGAATTCTTCGCTGAAATAAAGGTCAATATAATTCGTTTTTTCGAATATCGCGGGGTTGTCCGCATAGGAAGAAGCAGACGTTTCCCCGGCAAGCGCCGTTACCGTAAACGGCGTACTGCTTGCATTATCCGAACTGGTGGAACAAGCTGCACAGAAAAGAACGGTTGACAGGCATACTAATAAGCAGACTGATTTTTTCATGAGATTAACGTCCTTTTTTAATGTCGTTATCTATAGAATCGGCATTTTATCAGGATATCTTGAGCCTTCAAAGCTGATGATAATGGGGATCGGTGCCATCCTGCTGTTTTTAATTTTTTTTAACTGTAGCCCATTTTTTTAACCGCAGCCCTTTGACGTTGTGGCGCCTGAATAATATTCCCATTCATTCTCCACGGAATACCCACCGGTTCTCCATCATTTCTCCACAATATATTGATATGGGCTTCTTAAGTTCGTAATGAGGAGACCGGCCATGAAAAAAAGAAATTTGTTGAGCATATTGATCGTATTGATTCTGTTATCAGGCGCCTGGGGCTGCGGAGGTTCAGGCGGCGGTTCATCGGATGACACCACTACAGGCACTTCTTCTGGCGGAACGGATACCTCCGGCACCACTCCGGCCACCACCATCGACCCTGCGTTTTACGCGATATCGGTAGCCGAGGATGCGGCTACATACGATGAAGCGGACGTGGTTGAGAATAACAGTTTCGGGTATAGCGTCGATATCGATTTCACAGGGAACACGGCAAAGCTCT
>CAYNVT010000224.1:0-892 GCA_964400685.1 uncultured Bacteriovoracaceae bacterium
AAAGAATTTACCATGGATTCATGGGCAGGCAAAGTGCTTCAGGTTAACTATGTTGATCCGGATGAACAGGATCTGAACGAGCCCTTTAATGAGGCTATAAACAAAGCTGTCGATAAAGATAAAAGGATAAGCAGGGATCATTTCAAGGGATTCGGAATAGTTGACTGCAAATCAACCTGGAAGCCAAACAGCCTTATCCGCATGATTGCAGGGAACAAGGCAAAGAAGTATGATACTACAATACTGTTCGATTATGACGGTAAGCTGCAGAATCTGTGGGGACTTCCGAAGGACAGCTACAGTGTGATAATTCTCGATAAGAACAGGGTTTGCAGGGCAATATACAAGGGTAAGATTCCTGACAGCGAAATAGAAAAAACCATTCAGCTGATAATCGACCTGACCAAAGAATAACCAGCGGTTACCGGCTGCGTTTATTGAATAAAATCCGCAGGAGCCTGCAGACCTCCTGCGGATTTTCTATTTTTCTTCCTGAACGTCAATTATCTCAGTGCCCAGACGTGCCTTAAGGCGCTGGAGGTCATGTTTCATTCCTGCCACCGTCTGCAGCAGCTGCTTTTCCGGTATCAGAGGATCGGGAAGTTCGCTGCTGATGTAATTTACAAACTTCCATATTTCCTTTACATTGTTAATATGAACCTCATACGGTTCGTAAAGCGGATTCAGAGAATATAGCACAAGCTTTCCGTCATCTTTAATGTGGTTTTCAACAACCTTAAACACGATGCCGTCGTCGAGGGTAAAGACAATATATGCCTTACCGCTGACAATAGTGCTCCAGTCCTGCAGGAATTCTCCTGTAACCCATGAGCCGTCAGGAATCGGCAGCATTGAGTCGCCTTTCAGCTGAAAGGTTCTGTATTTCCTGTTT
>CAYNVT010000224.1:902-3001 GCA_964400685.1 uncultured Bacteriovoracaceae bacterium
TTCCGAAAGGAAAGGAAGCCAGAAAACAGGCAGTTCGCTGATGTATTCAGGATCGGCATAGCCGGTTGCGTAACCGGCCTTGGCCTTTTCATTTACGAGTTCAATATTCTCCCTGTTGCTGCTGTTCACGGTGGTTGCCAGCACTCGCAGGTTGCTTCCCCTGATATAGGCATCATAACCGCGTTCAAGTTCGCCAATCTGGCTTTCAGACAGCTTTGAAATATCGACTCTGAGAAGCGTATCGATCGACACGTTGAAATAGCCCGAAAAAGAGATCAGCGTCTCTATTCCCGGCTGTGCTATACCGTTTTCGTAGCCGCTCAGAGTTGAGCGCTTGAGATTGAGGGCAAAAGCCACATCATCCTGCGTCCGCCCCCTCCTCTTTCTTAAAATTTTTATGTTCTCTGCGAAATACATATTAAAAATATGATTATATTATAGTCAGAAATTTGATTAAAAACTAATCAAAGATAAAACAGATTTTTTATATAAGCAAATATTTCAGGAAAAATGATCTGGGAATCAGGAGTTGACAGGTCCGTTCTTCATCTCGATCTTGACACTTTCTTTGTGTCTGTTGAACGGCTCAGGAACAGCAGGCTCTGCGGTAAGCCTGTTATTGTAGGCAGCCTGTCGGATCGCGGTGTGGTGGCAAGCTGCAGCTATGAGGCAAGGAGGTATGGAGTCAGTTCGGCGATGCCCATGAAGCTGGCACGTAACCTGTGTCCGGATGCAATAGTTATACGTGGCGACATGGAATTATACAGTAATTATTCCAGGATGGTGACCGACATAATTGCCGAAAAGGCACCGCTGTACGAAAAGGCCTCTATTGATGAACATTATATTGATCTGACAGGCATGGACAGGTTTTTCGGGTGCAGCCGGTGGGCTCATGAACTGAGAAATTATATAATCAGGGAAACGGGACTCCCTGTTTCAATGGGGCTCTCCGTAAATAAGACGGTGTCGAAGATTGCCGCCGGGGAAGCAAAACCCAACGGAGAGATAGAGGTCGGAAAGTCTGTGGTTCACCCCTTTCTCGATCCCCTGTCGATAAAAAAGATTCCCATGATAGGCCAGAAAACATACCACCTGCTGAGGTCAATGGGGATATCAACCATCCTCACGTTAAGAAGCATCCCTCCGGGCATGCTTGAATCGCTGATGGGCAAAAACGGCATCGAAATATGGAAAAAGGCAAACGGCATCGACAATACCCCTGTAATAAGTTATTCCGAGAGCAAATCGATAAGCACAGAACACACTTTTGAAAAAGACACCACGGATCTTCACCGTCTTAACCAGATACTTGCCGGAATGGTTGAGAAAATTGCCTACGAGATGAGAAAACAGGAAAAACTGGCGTCATGCATAACCGTCAAGATACGATACTCAAATTATGATACTCATACCCTGCAGAAACATATTCCCTATACCTCATTCGACCATGTACTGACAGGCGCCGCAAAGGAGCTTTTCGCCAGGCTGTACCAGCGCAGGATGCTTATAAGACTCATAGGTGTGCGACTCAGCGGCCTTGTCAACGGCGTTCAGCAACTTGACATGTTTGACGACACCCCCGAGAAAGTAAATCTCTACATGGCCATAGACAGGATGAGAAAACGTTTCGGGCGCCATGCAGTGCAGAGAGCCTCCGGGGTTATGACAATACAGGAGAGGGAGGAAAAAGCCCTTAAAAGACTCGAAAATGCCGAAAATGAGCATAAAATGCTTGAAGAAAGGCTTAAAAGATACTGGTACTGACATGTTTCTCAACTGCCATTCATACTACAGCCTGCGCTACGGCACAATGAGCGTTGAACAACTCGTGGAAAAAGCCTCACAATACGGAGCAGATGCACTGGCACTTACCGATATAAACAATTCCACGGGAATGTTCGGATTTGCCGGAGAATGCATGAAAAAAAACATAAAACCCATCGCCGGAATCGAATTCAGAAAAGGCAACGAACTGCTTTATATCGGCATTGCTCGTAATAATGAAGGGTTCAGGGAACTGAACCAGTTTCTTTCAGACCATAACGCAAAAGGCACGGAACCTGACTTTCCTGCCCCACCCTTCCAGCATTCCCGGG
>CAYNVT010000225.1:0-2918 GCA_964400685.1 uncultured Bacteriovoracaceae bacterium
ACACAGAATGGATGATCCAAAGATAAGCCGTCTGCCGCTGATGCGGGCACCAGGACTAGGGCATTCCTTTTGGAACTGAGAAGGTTGGCTGTAATGCGGAATGCTTGAGTCGCAAATGGATAAACTACCCAGCCTTTTTCATGAAACCTGTCGATCCAATACTGAACCGGTTTGAGGTTGGGCGCTTCCGTTCGCGCCTGTCCCGGCTGCATGGAAGAAAACACAATAACTCGGGATGCGTGCTTTAATATTGTTTGCAGGGCGCAGTACTCATCCTGAGGTGATAACCATTGCATTACATCAAGGCACATGACGAGATCAAATGTGCGGCCTGAACCTGTTTTATGGTGCAGGTCGGGGATTGCAATCGCCTCAGCGTCATGGGCACCCCACTGTACAAACTGATCAAGGTTCGATCGTACCCCATTTCCAATTTCCAGAACGGATGCAGGTGTAAAGCGTTCATGTATATAACGGAGCGGGGGAATATCACGGAAACCTGCCGCAAAAGCGTTATCTTCAACTCCTTTCGCTTCTGCAAGATGCATCCTGGCCAGAGTATCAAGCGGCATCACATGTTTCGCAAAATGCCGGGCAATTTTTTCTGCCTGTCTGGTTACCTTAAGAATAAGCGGCGTTGATTTCGAAGTATAAATAATGGGTATATCCCTTGATATCTTAATCGGGTCGTCAATCAGGTTACATGAGGGATTGCAGCCCGAATAGCTCAGTCCAATCTGCCGGAGGTCCTCCCCTGACGGGGCAGGATTGTCGAGAAAGCGATGGAACATCTCTTCCTGGTGAAAGCTGTTTCCCTGTATATGGCTGGAATCACATAGATGTGCTAGCCATCCGATGAAGGCTTTACCGACTATCTGTTCAGCCGAGCGTATGGGATAGTGGGCCAGCTTCAGCGTGTCCATACGGTTTACAGGATACCTGCGGCCATATACACTTGAATGAACGGAATGATTGCCTGCATCGACTATCAGTGACTTGTCCGAGAGGATCGAAGATGGAATGGCTACTTTGTACCAGAAAGGATCCTCAACCTCTCTCCGGTGGCGTATCCTCATCAGAGGATTGATAATATTGAGATCGTCGGAAGGCGTTGGTACGTAACTCTTCCAGGGTATGATGGCCACATGATCACCCGGCACGGAACCAAGGATTTCCTTAAGCGAAAGATTCTCTTCAGGTACAAGAAATTCATCCGCATCGAGCGGAATTATCCAATCCGGCTGAAAGGTACTGACAACACTCTGGAGGAGATGTGTGGTTTTTTCGGATTGTTTGCGCTGTACTTCCGGGTCATCAATAACGACAACGGGCAGATTCTCCTGCATGAGACGGGTAAGAATTTCCCTGGTCTGATCGCAGCTTGAGTTGTCTGCAATCACAAGTGCATCAAGATAACAGAGATTATAGCGGACAAAGATCTCAATGATATCCTCTTCATTCTTTGCAAGACAAACACCGACAATACGCATGGCAATTCACTCCTTCACATGGCAGCTTGATAAGTAAAAATGATTTAATACGTATACGATATATCTGTCAAAGATATATAACCAAGACGCAGATTGCTGCAGGTGTGTCAGGACTGGTTCAGCATCGCCGAGAGATCTTCGAGTTCATCCCAGCGGGCATACGCGGCATCGAGTTCGGCTTCAACCTCATCGAGCCGTGCGAGCGCGTCATTGATGGTCTTTGCATCGCTGTTCATCTGGAAGGATGCATCGTTGAGTTTTTCCGTCAGGCCTCGCTTTTCTTCTTCAAGAGAATCTATCCTTTCTGGAAGTTCAGTGAGTTCCCGCGATTCCTTGAAAGAGAGCTTGGTCTTTTCTTTCGGTCGGGTATCCTTCTTCGGCTGTTCCTTCTTGTTCCGCACCGGTTCGGGCATGACAGGGGAATGCTGCCTCAAATAGTCGTCATAGCCGCCGACATATTCCTGCAGGCGGCCTCCACCTTCGAGTGCAATTGTAGAGGTCACGACATTGTTGAGAAATGCCCTGTCATGGCTAACGAGCAGAACGGTGCCGGTGTATCCTACCAGCCTGTCTTCGAGCATTTCCAGCGTGTCAGCATCAAGGTCGTTTGTGGGTTCGTCCATGACGAGGACATTGGACGGCGTGCTGAATAGCTTAGCCAGCAGCAGGCGATTACGTTCCCCGCCCGAGAGCTTTTTTGCAGGCGAGACGATCTGATCCTTCGTGAAAAGAAAACTCTGCAGATAGCCCATGACATGCCGGGGAGAGCCGTCTATGAAGACCATGTCGTTCTTGTCCGCGATATTTTCTTTCAGAGTCTTCTCATCATCTATCTGCGCCCTCAGCTGGTCGAAGTAGGCTATCTTAATTCTCGTTCCAATACGCACGCCTCCGGTCCGAGGCTCGAGTTCGCCAAGGAGTATTTTCAAAAGAGTGGTCTTACCGGAGCCGTTCGGTCCGATTATGCCCACCTTGTCGCCGCGTATGATAGTGGTGGAGAAATCTTTGATGATTGGGGTGTCCGAATAGCCGAAGGTTATGTCTTTGGCATCTGCTATAAGCCTGCCGCTCGCCTCGGCCTGCTGGATATTGAGGTTCGCGCTGCCGGTAGAGTCCCTCCTCTGCGCCCGTTGCTCCCTCATCTGTAAAAGCGCCCTGACCCGGCCCTCGTTCCTTGTGCGTCTCGCCTCCACGCCCCGCCTTATCCAGACTTCTTCTTTGGCGAGCTTCCTGTCGAACTCCTGTCTGTGCCTTTCCTCGTCGGCGAGCATGGCTTCCCGGCGTTCGATATATGTGTCATAGCCGCAGGCGAATGAGATGAGTCTGCCCCGGTCGATCTCCACTATGCGGCCTGAAAGCCTTCTTAAGAACTCTCTGTCATGAGAGACGAACATGACAGTCTTTTCATAGTCCTTGAGAAATGCCTCC
>CAYNVT010000226.1:0-2876 GCA_964400685.1 uncultured Bacteriovoracaceae bacterium
ATGATTAACAGCGCTGTCAGCAGAATCCATGGGATAATTTCTCCCGCCGTAACAGGTATTTTTACGGGTTCCACGATGTCGAATATGCCTGAGGCTGTATCGGGCGGGGTGATCTTTACCCGCATCACTTCCAGCCAGGCGTAGTCGGAGTAATAACGCCTGACGCCCGATCCGGTTTTCAATTCAGCATAGACAGGCGGCACCTGGTAGAAACCGGAGTCGAACGAAGTTACAAGGTATTCATGTTTTATCCGCACAAAACCGTTTCCGGCGGCTGCCGAGTCCATCACCGGACCATGAAGGATTTCTATCTGTTTCAGCAATGTATCCTTAAAGACGGGAAGGTTTATCCTTAGTGTTTCAGGCTTTTCAAGTGTTACAATATATTTTACCTGGTCGCCGAGAAAGATACGGGTGGTATCGAAAGAGGCATTTATTTTCACTTCCTGGGATGACATAACGCCGGGAAGTGAAAAAAGCAGAAACAATATTCTGAAATGCCTGCTCATTTACTACCTGTTTTTAAAGAATCTGATCAGTGCTGGGACGTAGTCCTCTCCTGTGGAGACAGAGGCTGAGTCGACCCCCGCCCTGATGAAATTGTTTTTTGTTTTCTCGCTGAAGTTTTTCCACCATTCGGAATAATGACGGCGCAAACCTGATGAGGAAGTATCCACCCATTTCTCAAAACCCGATTCAGGATCGTAAAGCCTTACGAGTCCGATATCGGGTATTGCCGTTTCAGCCGGATCAAAAATCCTTAAGGCGGCCACATCATGCTTGTTTGAAGCAATACGAAGCGATTCATCAAAATCGGGAGAAATGAAATCGGAAATTATAAAAGCAGTGCATCTTTTTCTGACGGCATTTGTAAGGTAACGCAGAGGCTCATTCAGATCAGTTTTGTGACTTGCCGGGTTGAATTCCAGCAGTTCCCTGATAATCCGCAGTATGTGTTTTCTTCCCTTCTGCGGACGTATTATTTTTTCGACTCTATCGGAGAAAAACATCACCCCTATTTTGTCGTTGTTAAGAATGGCCGAGAATGCCAGCACTGCAGCAATCTCTGTCATCACTTCCCTCTTAAAGCTGTTTTTCGTGCCAAACATACCGGATCCGCTGACATCCATCAGCAGCATCACAGTGAGTTCTCTTTCCTCCTCATATACCTTTACATAGGGATGGTTAAACCTTGCTGTGACATTCCAGTCGATATTTCTAATATCATCCCCGTAGCGATATTCCCTTACCTCACTGAAGGCAATACCTCTTCCTTTAAAGGCACTGTGGTATTGTCCGGCAAATATATGCCTCGACAATCCCCTTGCCTTTATTTCAATTCTTCTTACTTTCTTAAGCAGATCAACAGCTTCCACCTTTATTGCCTAATTCGCCGGTTTGGTTGTTATACTTATGTTGAACGTCCAGTCTTCGTCTTTAAGTTCAACAGAATATTTAACGCCGTTCTTTTCTTCTTCCCACAGGTTATTGCCGAGCGGTTTATAAAGTGAATTAAGCTCTGACACCTTCTTGTCTTTCAGTGTTTTATCACAAATCAGCCTTACGCTTCTGCAAACCGAATCGGCAGAAAGAAAGAAGAAGAGAGTCTGGGTCTGACTTCTGTCCGCATACTTAAGATACCTGTATGTATTGTTGAACGTCATTCCCTGCAGCACCATATTCTTCTGGTTTTGTTTCATATATCCTCTAATGTCTTTCTCGTGATATCCGATCAGATTCTGGGCATTAAAAGGAATACATGTTACAAGGAAGAATACCACACCGGTAAGAAAGCCTTTCATTGACATATTAAAGATTTTTAAGGTACTTCGACAGTATTAAGTATTTCAGTGATTATATTGTCCTGGCTTATATTTTCCGCTTCTGCCTCGTAAGTTAACCCGATTCTGTGTCTCAATACATCATGGCAGACGGCTCTTACATCTTCAGGAATTACGAATCCTCGCCGTTTAATGAAAGCAAATGATTTTGAGGCGAGGGCAAGATATATTGATGCCCTTGGCGAGGCGCCGTATGATATCATGGGCCTGAATTTTTCAAGGTTGTATCTGCCCGGTTCCCTTGTGGCAAACACTATATCAAGTATGTAATTTTCAATCTTTTCATCCATATAAACATCTCTGACCACGTTTCTGGCCTTAATGATATCGGATGTTTTAATCACTGTATCGGGACTGGGAAAAGAGGTTCCGATATTTTCACGTATAATACTCCTTTCCTCTTCTTTTGAAGGGTAACCAATCAATACCTTCAGCATAAAACGGTCGACCTGCGCTTCCGGCAGAGGGTATGTTCCTTCCTGTTCTATAGGGTTCTGCGTGGCAAGCACAAGGAAAGGCTCATCGAGAGAATACGTGGATTCACCGATGGTCACCTGTCTTTCCTGCATGGCCTCAAGCAGGGCGCTTTGTACTTTTGCCGGAGACCTGTTGATTTCATCAGCCAGGATAAAGTTGGCGAAGACAGGTCCTTTTCTTACAACAAATTCCTCCTTCTTCTGGCTGTAAATCATGGTTCCGATAAGGTCGGCAGGCAGCAGGTCGGGAGTGAACTGTATTCTGCTGAATTTTGCATCAATAATCGATGCAAGTGTCCGTATTGCAAGAGTTTTTGCAAGTCCCGGAACACCTTCAAGGAGAATGTGTCCGTTTGAAAGGAGACCTATCAGAAGGCTGTCGGTCAGATGCTTCTGTCCAACAATAACCTTGCTCATCTCAAGACGTATCATGTCAACAAAAGCACTCTCCCTTTCAATGCGTTCATTTAATTGTCTTATATCAGCGGCCTGTTCCATATTATGTCTCTTTAAAATGCCTGGTTATAAACGGTTTTTGAAATAATGTTTCGGAAGGCAA
>CAYNVT010000227.1:0-2850 GCA_964400685.1 uncultured Bacteriovoracaceae bacterium
TATATAAAGGCATCTGTCCGCCTTCAAACCATCCCGGTATTGAAGCTCCTGACCTGGCCTTCTGTCCTTTGTGTCCTTTACCTGAAGTTCCTCCAGTACCTGATGCGTCTCCCCTTCCCAGTCTTTTGCGATTCTTCCTTGATCCTGGTGCTGGAGTCAGATTTGACAAATCAATCATGTTTATACCTCCTCGCAATCAACAAGGTGGCCCACAATTTTCATGGCACCTTTTGCCGCAGGCAAGTCACTAAGTATTTTTGTACTTCCGCGCTTCCTCAATCCAAGTGATTTTACGGTTTCCTTCTGTTTTTTTGTACAGCCGATCACCGAACCTTTCAGCGTTACTTTTATCTGAGCAGCCACGATCTTTACCCCTTTATTGTTTTTTTTCTCTATCCGATTTCCTTGCCGCGCTTTTCAGCTACTTTTTCTTTTGTTTGAAGACGCAACAGGGCATCGAACGTAGCCTGAATAACATTATGATGGTTTCTTGATCCAAGAGTTTTAGCAACAACATTATGTATACCTGCGGCTTCCATAACTGCACGAACAGCATTCCCTGCAATTATACCGGTACCTGTCGGTGCGGGTTTGAGTAGAACCCTTCCTGCTCCGCTTATTCCGATTATGGTATGGGGAATGGTTCCTTCAATAATGGGAACATCAATCATAGCTTTTTTAGCAACTTCAACACCTTTACGAATACTGATTGATACTTCCCTTGCTTTCCCGATTCCATGTCCAACCTTGCCATTGCCGTTACCGACAACAGTCAGTGCGCTGAACCTGAACCTTTTGCCGCCCTTGACGACTTTGGAAACTCTATTGACAAAAACCACTTTGTCTATGAACTGTTCGCCGCTTTCTTCAAGTATTTCGTAATTTGCCAAAACACCTCTCCTTGTTTAAAACTTCAGGCCGCCTTCACGTGCTGCTTCGGCCAAAGCTTTTATCTTTCCATGATATCTATATCCGCTACGGTCGAATATCACCTGTTCTATACCCTTTTCTCTGGCTTTTTCCGCAAGCAACAGACCAACCTGTTTTGCAGTTTCCTTCGTCATCCCTTTGATTTTATCTTTTAATTCAGCGCTCAAAGTCGAAGCAGATGCCAGAGTATGCCCCTGTGTATCATCAATGATCTGAGTATATATATGCCGGTTTCCTCTGTATACACACAGGCGCGGTTTGTCAGGGGTTCCGTTTACTTTTTTTCTCACCCTTGATTTTCTTAAGCTCAGCGCTTTTTTAGGTGTAATCTTACTCACAGTATTCTCCTTATTTATTTGCCCTTAGCCGCACTTTTACCAGGTTTTATCCTGACATTCTCATCGAGATACCTGATACCTTTACCCTTATAGGAATCAGGCGGTCTGATCTTTCTTATCTGAGATGCAACATCACCTAAAAGCTCATTGTCAATTCCCATCAGATCAATAACACCTTCTTTAGAAACAGAGGCCTTCACACCCTTCGGTAAAGAATATTCGACAGGATGCGAATAACCGACATTAAGGACTAATGAATCGCCTTTTGTTTCTCCACGATATCCAATGCCAACTATTTTAAGCCTTTTTATAAAACCTTCAGAAACCCCCTTTACCATATTATTTGTCAGGGCTCTGATCAGGCCGTGATAAGCTCCTGTCTGTCTCATTTCATCAAGAGGCAGAAAGGTGAGTGTGCTTCCTTCAATTTTCATTTCCATATTGCCAATCAACTGCTTGGACAACTCCCCTTTGGGCCCTTTAACATTGATAGTATCGCCGTTTAAAGTTACTTTAACTCCATCCGGAATTGTAATGGGCATCTTGCCGATTCGTGACATCTTAAATCTCCTTACCAGACCTTAATCAAGAGTTCGCCGCCGATGTTCAAATCATTCGCCTTGCTGTTGGTCATGATTCCCTTTGACGTACTTAAAATGGATATACCAAGACCATCCATTACATTAGGAATCTCATCAGCGCCTATGTATACCCTTCTGCCGGGTTTTGATATCCTGTCCATCCCGGTCACAACATGTTTTGAATTATGATATTTCAGATTAACCCTGAGAATGCCCTGCTTTGAATCCTCGATGAATTTGTAGCCTTTGATATACCCTTCTCTTAGAAGAATATCGGCAATGGCGAGCTTTACCTTTGACGCAGGGATATCAACACTTTCAAGCATTACACCTGCACCATTTTTTATTCTTGTTATCATGTCAGCTATTGGATCAGTAACCATTTCGCTCCCCTTACCAGCTTGATTTTTTCATACCAGGTATTTCGCCTTTCATGGCCATGTTTCTTAGACAAATCCTGCATATTCCGAACTTTCTGTAATATGCCCTTGGCCTTCCGCATATCTGGCAACGGTTGTACTTTCTAACCTTGAACGCCGGTGTCCTCTTGGCCTTGGCTATTATAGATTTCTTGGCCATTTTTACTACCTCCTGAATGGCATGCCGAAAGCAGAAAGAAGGCTTTTCCCTTCCTCATCTGATTCCGCGGTTGTCACAACCGTAATGTTCATGCCACGAGCTTTATCAATTTTGTCATATGGGATCTCTGGAAAAACACCCTGATCCTTCAACCCAAGTGTGTAATTTCCCCTACCATCAAATCCATTGGGTGAAATTCCTCTGAAGTCTCTGAGTCGAGGAAGGACCGCGTTTACTAGCCTGTCAAGAAACTCGTACATCCGTGCTCCCCTGAGGGTAACAGCGCATCCAATAGGCATCCCCTCTCTCAGCTTGAATGATGCAATAGAATTACGTGCTTTAGTAACCACAGGCTTTTGACCGGTTATAAGTGCCAGTTCTTCAACTGCCTTGTCTATTATTTTTACATCCTGGACGGCATC
>CAYNVT010000228.1:0-2849 GCA_964400685.1 uncultured Bacteriovoracaceae bacterium
TGAGAGGCAGAGGTTTCAGTTTATGTTCAGCGGAATAGTTAACAGCATAGGCGGCCGCCACATACATCGGGATATATCCCCTGGTCTCTCTTGGCAGCCTGTAATAAATATCCCAGTAATCTTTTTTATTGCCTGATCTTTTTATCGCCTTGTTCACATTGCCCGGACCACAGTTGTAGGCTGCAATGACAAGTATCCAGTCATTATAGATATTATAAAGGTCCTTCATGAATTTTGCTGCTGCATGAGTGGCTTTGACAGGATCACGCCTTTCGTCGACAAGCGAATTTATTGTAAGACCATACAACCGTCCTGTGCTGTACATGAACTGCCACATGCCTGTTGCACCGGAACGTCTGTTGAAGGCGTTTGGGTTCAGGGCCGATTCGATCACTGCCATGTATTTGAGTTCTGAAGGCAATCCGTACATGTCGAAGATATCTTCGATCATAGGAAAATAATAATCTTTAAGACCGAGTACCGCACAGAATTTTTCCCTCTGACGGACTGTATAAACATGGATATGATTCCTGATTATACTGTTGTAGGGAAGCTTCATTATCGAATTTATCCTGCTCAGCCTTTCCTTGTAAACCGAATCGGAATATTCGACGCCCGTTGAGTCATAATCATAATCTGCCATCCTGTTCTGCATGGCAATTTTTACATACCAGCTGTTCACAAGGCTGTCGAGGTCTTCGGTAATCTTTTCGGTATATATCTCTGATTTAAGGATTATTGTATCGTTGATACCGTAAGCATTGGCAATAAGTAATGTTAAGAAAAGCGTTACCAGTATTGTCTTATACTTCATCGTTCAGGGTTTCATTTAAAATGTATAAATCAAACTTATATTCAATCCTGCGCCTACTCCGCCAGGAACTACTACCCTTGAAGGAGTGAGCTCAAGGTCGAGGTTATTGCTTATATCGTAGTTCGCGAGGCTGGCATCCACATTTGCATCGAGAATGGTTATCAGATACCAGGCTGCGATCCCAATATAGGAAAGATCGCGGTATTTTTTATAATAATCTACTGCATTAAGCAAATTTTCTTTTACCCACGACTCATTTGAAGGTTTATAACTGTCAGGAAAGAGCACAGGATCATACTCTGACGGCTGGCTGCCTTTTATCAGCTTAATATAACTGTCTGTTTCCGGGATCTTATCTGTAAAATCCTGATAAGCCTTCATCATTTCATTGTACTTTGACGAATTGAATCCAACAGTGTATGCAAGGCCCCCAAAGCCGGCATAGACAAAAGGGACTTTCCAGTATTTTCTGTTGTAAACCTGGCCCATTCCAGGAAGCACAACGGCAAGCATTGTAGCTTTTACAGGAACAGGCCTGAAGATTTTTCTTTCCGGTTTGACAACAGCAACAGTATCCTGTGCCAACAAATTGTGCGGCAGACAAAAGGATAACGTGATGAGAATAATTATTATTTTCCGAACTGTTCTCAAACCCAGTAAACACCGGACTTTATCACGCCAAAGGCGTGACCGGTGGCGACAAATATAATTAATTTCAAGAGTTAAGACGGTCAAAGACGCCTAAAATGCGTTCCATTTCCTCGGGGTCCTCGAAGGGGATCACGATCTTTCCTTTCCCCTGTTCATTTATCCTGAAGGTGACCTTTGTTGAAAAAATCCTGTTCAGATGGTCGGAAAGCTGCCTGAAATCTTCATTGAGCTTCTTCTTTCTTTCCTTTTTTTCCGGGTCCTTAATCTTTTCTGTCTGCAGGACCCTTACGAGCTCTTCAGCCTGGCGTACTGACAGGTCATCATCTATTATACGGTAATAGACATCCATCTGTGTTTTGGGATTCTCAATATTGACAAGGGTCCTGGCATGTCCCATCATAAGATGCTTGTTCCTTATGCCGAGCTGTATCTCGGCAGGGAGGCGCAGCAGGCGAAGATAGTTGGTTACTGTTGAACGCTGCTTTCCTACTCTTTCGCTGAGCTGTTCCTGTGTCAGCCTGCACTCCTCAATAAGTCGCTGAAAGCTTATTGCCACTTCAATCGCATCAAGGTCTTCACGCTGAATGTTTTCAACGAGTGCAAGCTCGAGCATAGCCTGATCATCGGCAGTGCGGATAAAGGCAGGCACATGCGTCAGCCCGGCCAGGCGTGCAGCTCTTAACCTTCTCTCACCGGCAATGAGCTGGTATCGGCCGCCATCTGCCTCCCTGACGGTGAGCGGCTGGACAATCCCGAGTTTTTTGATTGATGCTGCAAGTTCTTCGAGGGCCTGCTCATCAAAATGCGTCCGTGGCTGAAACGGATTCCCGTCGATCGAATCAACCGCAATATCCATGTTGGGCTCGACCTTCTTTTCAAGCACTTCCTTTTCAACACCTTCGATCAAAGCTCCCAATCCTCTTCCCAATGCATTCTTTTTTGTCATGACAAGATCTGTTTTGTTTTACCGGAATAATAAACAATCAGCCCTGGTTAACGGGGACTGTCTTCTCGATAAGTTCCTTAGCCAGATTGAGATAGTTGACGGTACCCCTTGAATCAGCATCATACAGAATTGCGGGCTGGCCGAAGCTGGGTGCCTCTGAAAGCTTGACATTTCTCTGAATGATAGTCCTGAATACCATCTGCTGAAAATGCTTGTTGACTTCTTCGGCAACCTGATTTGATAATCTCAGCCTTGAGTCATACATTGTGAGCAGAAACCCTTCAATCTCAAGGTCAGGATTTAGGTTATTCTGTATTATCTTGATAGTGTTCAGAAGTTTGCCGAGTCCTTCCAGGGCAAAATACTCACATTGAACTGGAATTATAACCGAGTTTGCTGCTGTTAATGCATTAACAGTAAGAAGTCCGAGCGACGGAG
>CAYNVT010000229.1:0-2824 GCA_964400685.1 uncultured Bacteriovoracaceae bacterium
AAATCTGCCGAATGCCGACTGGATCAGAAAAGAGGTGGGTTCAAAATCGGTCACACTGGCCAACATTACCGATGCAATCGATATAGTATCGGCAGGTTCGGGGATGCTCGGTGAGTTTGCCGCAGGAAGCGATGAGATCGAAAGAGTCAGGAAATATGGTTCGCTGGCCGGAGCCCTTCATACCGACCTCCACGAATGCGTAGGACATGCCAGCGGGAAACTGGCCGAAGGAACAGACCCCAACGCTCTCAAAAATTACCAGTCGCCTCTCGAAGAAGCAAGGGCCGACCTCTTTGCACTCTATTACATTCCCGACAGGAAACTGATCGAACTTAACCTGTTGCCCGACCCGCAGGCCTCAATGGCAGAGTACGACAGCTACATCAGAAACGGCATACTGACACAACTGGTAAGGATAAGGCCCGGCAAGCAGATCGAACAGGCACACATGAGGGCAAGGGCACTCATTGCAAGATGGGCTTACGAAAACGGCAAAAAAGACAATGTGATTGAAATGTTCAGCCGCGACGGCAAAACATTTGTTAAAATAAACGATTATGACAAGCTCAGAACTCTGTTCGGGGATCTGCTGAGGGAGATACAGAGAATCAAATCAGAGGGGGACTTTGAGGCTGGAAAGGCCCTTATCGAAACATACGGTGTCAAAGTGGAACCTGTTCTTCATGGCGAGATACTCGACCGATACGCAAAACTTAATCTCGCACCTTACACAGGGTTTGTCAACCCTATGCTGGTCCCGGTGTATAATGATAAAGGTGAGATTACAGATGTGAAAGTCGAATATATCGACGACTATCTGTCACAGATGCTATACTACGGGAAGAATTATTCATTCCTGCCGGCAGTATTAAACTGACAGTACTTTGATATGACCTGGTAGTTCCCGGAGCGCCGGGAACTACTTTATATATTTCCAGAATCTTTGTTCGGACCTGCGGAATTCGCTTTTCTTTTTTCTTTCAAGAAGGTAAAAATAAACGACGGTTATAATCCCCGCTGCAATTACTGCAAGAATTACGTATTTCATCACTTCCGAAACATTCCATGGTTTTGATACTGTTTCAGCAAGGCCGGTCTCCACGACTTTCGTTCCGATGTCGATATTAAAAATGTTCTTTACGAAAAACAGGGAAAAAAATGAAAGAACCCCTGCAATTACCGGGGTGGATATCCATCCTGTTGCAATCTCCCCGAGGATTCTGAAGTTTATGTTTCCTGCGCCTTTGTAAAGCCCGATTCCGATAACGCTACCCACTATTACCTGGGAACTCGATACAGGCACAAGAGGAATTCGCGGCAAGCCGGCCTTCACCAGCAAATCCGACAGGGAAGATGATGAAAAGATAAACAGCACGAGTGCCTGTGCCAGAACAACAACGAGGGCAGCCTCCGATGAAAGACTTATTATCCCTGTGCCGACTGTCTCCATCACCTTTTTTGAATAAGTAAGTATGCCGGCAGCAATGGCAAGTCCGCCAAGAAGGAACAACTGCTGTGCCGAACTCAGGCTGAAAATTCCAAGGTCAAGGTCATCGAGGCTGAAGGCCGGAACAAAAACCCCCATTACATTTGCAATGTTATTGGCGCCCAGGGAATAGGCACCAAAAGCCCCAACTATAATAAGACCGGTTTTGATATATGATTCGAATATTATCAGATGGATGCCCGATTTCCTTTTGATTCTTCGTATAAGCATGTAAAGCAGAATCGCAAATATTGCCCCAAGGACAGGTCCTGAAATCCATGTGGTCACGATTTTGGTAAGTGTGGAGGCATCGGTCCTGTTGCCCGTAAAGAGATTCCATCCTATTATAGCCCCTACTATTGCCTGTGTTGTGGATACCGGCAGGGAAAGGCGGGTCATCATGTAAACGGTTATGGCGGCGGCGAGGGCAACGGTGAACGAACCGCCGATAGCATTTACCGAACCCAGTTTACCTAAAGTACCGCTGGCGCCTGCCCCCTGAATAACAGCACCAAGTATAACAAATAGTGATGCGATTATTGCTGCCCTGCGGAAGGTAATCATTTTTGATCCGACCGCCGAGCCGAAAACATTTGAGGCATCGTTGGCTCCGAGCGACCACCCGAGAAATAATCCGCTTGTCAGAAAAAACAGGATCATATAAGATGGGTAAAATTATCAGATAATAAGCTTAACTGCCATAGCCGACAATAAGTCGGCGCCTGTCTGGGCCAGGTCACTAATCTTTTCCAGATGGTGAATAATATAGCGCAGATGAGCCTTGCGGGCCAGGTCAATTTCATGCATCTCATGAAAAATCTTTCTTTTTATCCGGTAGGCTATTTTATCCGTTTCACTCTCGAAATAATAGACCTTGAGCAGCTTTTCGCGAACGGTATGGGGAGCTCTGAAGTACGCCCTTACTGCCGGCAGCAGCTCTTCCGCCGCATTTGCCGAGGATTCGTTGAGATTTATCATTATCTCACCAAGAGACGAGGGAATCTGAGGTATTTCTATGTCAAACTCATACATTGAGCTTTTTATACCGTCCATTATCTCATCAAGTTCCTCGATCAGTTTCACCACATCCTCCCTGTGCTGCGGAAGTATGGAATAGGTTATCATCTCATTCTCAATCTCGCGCTGCAGCCTGTCGGCAATTGCTTCAAGCTGATCAACCTTTCCAAGGTGAGTGGAAAAAGCTTCCATATCGCCTTTTATGTACGATTTTATGCCTTCCCTGAAGACAAGTATTCCCAGATCGATATTATCGATGAATTCGTCAATCTTTACAATCGTTCGTTTGGAGTTCCTGTTTAAAATGGACATGCCTGCCTT
>CAYNVT010000230.1:0-569 GCA_964400685.1 uncultured Bacteriovoracaceae bacterium
TTATTATGATACGCTGAGGGCTGAAAAGCAGGCTGAAATTGCCAGGGCGAATCTTGAAAGGCTTAACAAATATAAAGACATTGCTGAAAAGCGCCTGAAGGTGGGCGAGATCACAAAGACAGTTCTTTTAAGGGCTCAGGGAGAACTCTCCGGTGCGCAATCCGATATGGTAAATGCCGAAAATGCGGTCAACCTTACAAGGGCGGTTCTAGTGAGACTTACTGGAATCGAGGATGATTTCACCATAAAGGATCAGGCAGCCCAGGATAAAGAGCTTGAAGCGCTTCAGGTCTTGAAAGAATCTGCATATGAGAACCGCTCTGATTTGAAAAGTCTCGATTACATGAAGAAACTGGCCTCGCAGCAGAAATCATATGCAATAGGATCGTATTTCCCGAACATTACGTTGACCGCACTTTATCAGAGGACTGATCAGAGCCCCGGCGATCTGAACAGGATACCGGAAACCGCCTCGCTGGCTGCTGCCTTTAATTTCCCTCTTTTCGTGGGTGGGTACAGGAAAGCGGATGTGGATGAAGCCAAGGCCAAATACCGTCAGGCTGAACTTC
>CAYNVT010000230.1:579-2809 GCA_964400685.1 uncultured Bacteriovoracaceae bacterium
AGCTTAAGAAAGAAAGAGAACGTGTCCGGAGAAAGGCTGAACTTCTTTATGAAGACCTTAAAAAAAATGTTTCAGTGGAAGTGGAAACAGCATGGCTTGAGGTCAACACCCAGAAACAGGCGATAATATTCCTGACCGACCAGGTGTCATTTGCACAGAACAATTTCTTTTCAATAACCAGGCAGTTCGAGATGGGACTGGCAAACAGCATTGACGTGCTCGACGCAAACACCCTTCTTCTGACCTCTCAAAGGAAGCTCACAAATGAATCATACGGGCTTCAGATAGCACAACTGAGGCTTAAGAGGTCAACAGGAACTCTCCTGAAGGATTCAAACTGAACATGTCTTTTATGAAGGCTGTGTGAATATAATGATTTTTATCAGATAAAGGAAAGGGGACAGATTTGATGCGGATTATAAAAAACCGGTTTATGCCCGTGGCAATAATTATTATTGCGGCAATTCTTTTTTTCCCGGCATGCGCTAAGAAGGAGAAACCTCAGGCCGAAAAAGTAATAAATGTAAAGCTTGGCGAGGTTTTCAAGAAGAAAGTTAAGCCTTATATTAAAACAGTCGGCACTTTGAAGCCTTTCGATTCCACCCTTATCAGTCCCGAAGTGGATGGAATCATAAAGAACGTATACTTCGACGAAGGGGATATCGTCAGGAAAGGCGAACTGCTGGCGGAGATAGTCGACACCGATTTCAAACTCGACCTTCAGCGTGCGGAAGCAGGGCTCAAACAGGCCCAGGCCGCACTTGCCAATACGAAAATGGAATATGAAAGAAAGGTGGCCCTGTTCAAGGAAGAGCTGGTCACAAAGCAGCAGTTCGATGATGTTTCAACAAGGCTGATTATCGCTGAAAATGACCGTGATAAGGCCGGTGCCACTCTTGAACTTGCCAGACAGAGGCTGAATAAAACCCGTATTAAATCACCGGTAAACGCAGCGGTTAAGGAAAAGAAAGTGACCCCCGGAGATTTTGCGCGGGCTTCGGTGCCGATTGGGACTTTGATAATAGTCGATCCCTTGAAGCTGGAATTTTCCATAACCGAAAAGGATGTGTCAAGAGTAAGAAAAGGCCAGGAAGTAACATTTGAAATCGATGCATATAAGGACAGGGAATTTACAGGCAGGGTGAATACGATATATCCGGCGCTTGATGACAGGTCGAGGTCTCTTACTGTCGAGGCGATTGTCCCGAACGGCAATTCGGCTCTGAAGTCCGGTTTTTTCACCAGGGTGAAAATATATACCGATCAGGAGAAAGAGGCTGTCCTTGTCCCTACAACCGCAATTGTCTATGATGAAAGCAGGTCAAAGGTCTTTATTCAGGAAGGCTCGGTTGCCAGGGAAAAGCTTGTCAGAACAGGCGATACATATGGCGATCTCATCGAGATAACCGAAGGGCTTTCAGGCGGGGAAAAGCTTATCGTGGTGGGACAGAACAACCTTGCAGACGGGATTAAGATAAATGTTCTCAAGTAGCATCAATAATGAAAGGCTGAATCATGTGGATTTCTGATACATCTATAAAAAAGCCCGTTTTCGCCACCATGGTAATCCTTGCCCTGGTGGTTCTTGGACTGGTCAGCTATCCGAGAATCGGCGTCGACCTGTTCCCTAAAATTGATTTTCCGATAGTCAGCATAACCACGAGGCTTACCGGCGCAAGCCCTGAAATTATGGACATGGATGTGACGGATAAGCTCGAAGAGGCCATTAACACGATCAACGGCGTGAAGACCATCACATCTACAAGCTATGAAGGCGTGTCAAACATAATCGTGGAATTCCAGCTTGAAAAGAATATCGACCTTGCCGTTCAGGACATCAGGGAGCAGGTTTCCGCCGTAAAATACAAGCTGCCTACCGATATAGTCGACCCTGTAATAAGAAAGGTCGACCCGGACGCCAATCCGGTCTTGTGGATAAACGTGACCGGAAACCGTTCGACCCGGGAACTGTCAACCTATGTGGACGAAATTCTCAAAGACAAGCTTCAGAGGATAGAGGGAGTCGGCGCATTAAGCCTGGGAGGTCTTCAGAAAAGGCAGGTCAGGATATGGCTCGATTCAAACAAGATGAGGTCGTATCAGGTATCAGCTTCCGACGTAGCCGCGGCGCTCGGCAGGGAGAATATGGAGCTGCCGGGCGGAAGGATCGAAGGCGATACAAAAGAATATTCAGTATAGGTGAAGGGGACGCTCAGGCATGTATCTGACT
>CAYNVT010000231.1:0-2789 GCA_964400685.1 uncultured Bacteriovoracaceae bacterium
GTTCTCAATGCATTCCTCGATCACCCACTGGGGAGTCGAAGCGCCTGCAATGATCGCAACGTTGTGCATATCGTGCGTGTCAAGATCCTTTAGCATTCCGGAGCTTTCCACCCTTATTACGTGGCGGTTCTGCTTCTGTGCAAGCTCTGCAAGCCTTTTCGTATTTGCGGAATTCCTGCCGCCTATGACGATAAACGTATCATGGTCTTTTGAAAGGTCTTCGACCTCCTTCTGTCTGTCCACTGTCGAGCGGCAGATGGTGTCGTTTATGTCGAGAATCTCGGCCCGGTCTTTGAGGACTTTCAGTATCTCTTTGTAAAGGGCGACATCGAATGTAGTCTGTGCAACGACAGCGAGGCGTTTTACAGCAGGGACTGCCTGCGCGTCCTCCAGGCTCTGTACGGGTATGCCTTTCCCGCCTGCAACGCCTAGATGAGCCTCCATCTCGGGATGATCCCTGTCGCCTACAATCGCTATGGCATCCGCATTTTTTGCAGCCTTTTTTATGATTGCATGGACCTTGAGCACCATGGGACAGGTTGCATCTATTACCCGAACACCTCTGTCTTTAAGAAATCCCTTTTTCTCTGGAGAGATGCCGTGCGCCCGGATAATAGCTATATCACCTGATTTGAGCTTGGGGTCGAGTATGTCGTTGACGATGCCGATGCCCCTTCTTGAGATGGCATCTATGACCTGAGGGTTATGAATTATCGGGCCAACAGTAAATATTCTCGCGCCAGGGTTTTTCTGCCTGATCTTGAAAGTTACATCAATAGCCCTTCTTACACCGAAGCAGAACCCGGCATGCCTTGCAATTGTAATTTTCATCCATCATTTCCCAAAAGTGCAGTAAATTAAATATTCCTGGTTGCCCTTCGCCCCTTTGACAGGGGAAGGGATCACACCAAGGGGTATAAGTTCTATTGAATAAAGAAATTCTTTTATATTTTCAACAACAGATATTATCGTTTCCTCATCCTTTATGATACCTTTTTTTGTCATGCCTTTCCCGGCCTCGAACTGGGGCTTTATGAGCGCCACAACCTCGGAAGGCTTTTTAAGGATATTAAGGACTGGCGGGATTACGAGTTTCAGAGAGATAAATGAGACGTCAAAGACCGCAATATCACACGTTTCCGGGATTACGGACTGATCAATTGTCCTTGCATTGACCTCTTCAAGGCAGATGACGCGCAGGTCGTTCCTGAGTCTGTAATGAAGCTGCGAATGGCCGACATCCACTGCATAGACCCTTGCAGCGCCCCTTTGCAGCATAAGGTCTGTAAACCCTCCGGTTGAAGCGCCTATATCGATTGCCACCTTGCCTTTAAGGTCGATTGAAAATGCGTCCACGGCCGACTCGAGTTTATACCCGGCCCGACTTACATATGGGCAGCCCTGTTTTATTGTGATTGCCGCATCGGTTTTTACTGGAGTGCCGGCTTTTGTAATTATCTTTCCGTTTACATTAACCTGTCCGGCCATGACAAGCGCAAGCGCCCTGGCCCGGGATTCGACAAGGCCACGCTCTGTCAGGATTTTATCAAGCCTCTCCTTCATCCCTTATTACATCGGTTATTGCAGATTTGATGCCTTTGGCATCCATGCCCATACGGATTCTTAGTTCAGGGATTTTGCCGTGCTCGATAAACCTGTCAGGGATTCCGATAAGCCTGTATTTGAGAGGGTGTCTGATTCCAGAAAGGCATTCAAGGACTGCGGAACCTGCACCGCCTGTTATTGTTCCGTCTTCGATGACGACAAATTTTCCACCGCATTTCCTGACCGTATCTCTTACAAGCACCTCATCAAGGGGCTTGACGCATCTTAAATCAACAATTGAGGCGTCAAAGGAAAGAGCCGCTTTAATGGCTTCATAGATAAGGGGACCTGTGCAGAATACCGCTACATCCTTTCCTTCTTTTATAACCTCGGCCTGACCCGGGACGAAGCCTTTGAATTCAATCGGGTCGGATATCGAGGTGTCCCTGGGGTAGCGTATCGCAACAGGTTCGTTCATATGAAATGCGTATGAAAGCATCTCCTTCAGCATGACCTGGTCTCTCGGTACGAAGATTGATATGTTGGGGATGTCTCTTATAAATGCAATATCGTAGGCGCCGTTGTGTGTAGGTCCATCCTGGCCGACAATGCCTGCCCTGTCAATTGCGAATATGACGGGAAGTTTCTGCAGGGCTACGTCATGGATAATCTCATCATAGGCCCTCTGGAAGAATGTCGAATATATGGCTACGACCGGCCTGAGCCCATACATTGCCATTCCGGCCGCCATTGTCACCGCATGGCCTTCGGCGATGCCCACATCGAAAAAACGTTCGGGAAATTCTGAAGCAAAGGCATCAAGGCCCGTTCCTTTTTTCATTGCTGCGGTAATCGCAACTATCCGGTCGTCTTCTTTCGCCAGTTCGACAAGGGTATCGCCGAAAACATCTGAATATGATGGAATCTGAGCTTTTGCCTTTGATTCGCCGTTAAGCTTATGGAATTTTCCTATGCCGTGGAAATCTTCCGGATTGAGGTATGCCGGTCCGTAACCATAGCCTTTCTTGGTTATTATGTGCATAAAAATCGGGCCATCGATATTGGATAGATTGTCAAATGCCTCTACCAGGTGAGCCATATTGTGGCCGTCAATCGGGCCGATATATCTGAAGCCGATCTGCTCGAAGAGCGTTCCGCCGGAAGACACGACTCCCTTGAGATTGCCCTCTATGTGCTTTCCTATTTTATACATGCCTTTGCCGATAAAAGGCATGCCGAACATC
>CAYNVT010000232.1:0-2781 GCA_964400685.1 uncultured Bacteriovoracaceae bacterium
ACGAGAGGGTGGAAGAACAGTAGGCGCAGGCGTCATAGTTAAGGTTATCGAGTAAGGAGTTAATAAACATGGAGACTCAAAGGATACGCATAAAGCTCAAAGGCTATGACCATAAGCTCATAGATCAGAGTGTTCAAGAGATAGTCGATGCGGCCAGAAGAACAGGGGCCAGAGTTGCAGGACCAATACCTCTTCCGACGAAAATCGAGAAGTTCTGCGTATTGAGATCTCCGCATGTAGACAAAAAATCCAGAGACCAGTTTGAAATAAGGACATACAAGAGATTGCTTGACATACTTGATCCCACCCAGCAGACCGTTGATCAGCTTATGAAACTTGACCTGTCTGCGGGTGTTGATGTCGAAATCAAGCTTTAAGGATATCGGAGAGACATTATGATTAAGGGAATACTTGGGAAAAAACTGGGAATGTCTCAGCTGTTCAGAGAAGACGGAGAAGTCATCCCTGTTACTCTGATACAGACAGGACCGTGCTACGTCATACAGAAAAAAACGGCCGATCGAGACGGATATGACGCAGTTCAGATAGCAATCGAGCCGAAAAAAGAATCCAGAGTAAACAAGCCGGAAAAGGGTCATTTCAACAATGCTGGAAAAGGTTGTTATTACCACCTTAAAGAAGTTGCATGTGACGATCTGACAATTGTGAATGAAGGAGATGAGGTAAAACCATCAACGATATTTGCTGCCGGAGAAATTATAAAAATAACTGGTATTTCAAAAGGAAAAGGTTTTGCAGGAGTTGTTAAAAAATATCATTTTGGGGGTCATCGTGCCAGTCATGGTGCCAAGATACACAGAACAGCAGGTTCAATTGGGTCATCTGCAGATCCCAGCAAGGTTATTAAAGGAAAACGAATGGCCGGTCATATGGGAGCAAAAAAAGTAACGGTCATAGGGCTTGAAATAGTAGATGTTAAAGATGATAAAAACATAATTGTCATAAAGGGAGCTGTACCGGGTGCAAGGGGACAGCTCGTTATCCTCAGGAAACAAGAGGTATAAAATCATGCCTACGGTCGATGTATTCAATTTGGCAGGAGAAAAGGTTAGCCAGGTAACTCTTTCTGAATCTATATTCGGAGGAGTAGTAAAACCGCATCTTCTTCACGATGCTGTTGTCTGGCAGTTATCAAACAGGCGTCTATCTACAGCAAAGACAAAAACCCGCTCGGAGGTTTCCGGGGGCGGAACAAAACCCTGGAAGCAGAAAGGCACAGGCCGCGCACGTTCTGGCACGAATCGATCACCTCTATGGAGAAAAGGTGGAGTTACATTTGGACCCAATGGAAGATCGTACAAACAGAATCTACCTAAGAAGGTCAGAGAAGAGGCTCTTAAAAGCGCACTTAGTATGAAGAATGGCGATACGGTGCTGAAAATAGTAGACAAGATTGTTTTTGATGAGATCAAAACAAAGAATTATGTTAGGGCGTTAGAAAAACTAGGAATGGATAATGCGCTCGTAGTTACAGGATCGATAACTCCTGAAACATCACTTGTCTCAAGAAATCATGCAACAAGCAAAGTTCTTGATGTTAAAGGACTCAATGTCTATGACATACTTAAATACAAAGGCCTGGTGCTTGACCTTGATGCAGTCAAGATAATTGAGGAGAGGTTGAGCTGATGAAAGACATTACAACAATCATAAAAAAGCCCTTGATTACAGAGAAAGGGACAATGCTTAGGCAGGACAACAATCAGGTTATTTTTGCAGTTGACAGAAATGCTAACAAAATCGAAATAAAACATGCTGTTGAAAAGCTCTTCAAAGTTCATGTTGAAGATGTAAGGACTATTCTTGTCAAAGGCAAAAAGAAACGTTTCGGTCGGTGGGAAAACCTGCGACCAGACTGGAAAAAGGCTGTGGTCACTTTAAAACAAGGCGACACAATCGAGTTCTATGAAGGGGTATAATCATGGGCATACGTGGATTTAGGCCTACATCTGCAGGAAGACGGTTCATGACCGTCAACACTTTTGAAGAAATTACGGCAACAGACCCTGAAAAGTCATTAACTGTAAGACTGAAAAGAAACAGCGGTCGAAATAATCTTGGAAGGGTTACTGTAAGACATCAGGGTGGAGGAAGCAAAAAGCTTTACAGGATAATAGACTTCAAAAGGGACAAGTCAGATATACAAGGTAAAGTCAAAACAATAGAGTATGATCCCAACCGTTCAGCCTGGATATCTTTGATACAATATGCGGATGGGGAAAAGAGATATATAATATGGCCGGAAGGACTTAAAGTCGGAAGCACTGTAATAGCCAGTGAAGAAGCAGACATCAAACCAGGGAATTCGATGATGCTTCAGAATATCCCATTAGGTACATTCGTTCATAATATTGAGATGAGGCCTGGAAAAGGCGGACAGATGGTGCGTTCAGCAGGTGCATATGCGCAGGTACTTGCAAAGGAAGGAGGGCAGATACATCTGAAAATGCCGTCCGGAGAAGTGCGAAAAGTATCTGCAGTCTGCAAAGCTACTGTAGGTCAGGTAGGAAATTCAAACCATTCCAACATTACAATTGGCAAGGCCGGCCGCAGCAGATGGTTAGGCATCAGGCCAACAGTAAGAGGTGTTGCGATGAATCCGGTGGATCATCCGCATGGAGGAGGAGAAGGACGTGTAAAAGGAAATCATCCTGTAACTCCATGGGGCATATCTACCAAGGGCCATAAAACCAGAAAAAAATCAAAGGGTTCAAATAAGGATATTGTTAAGAGGAGGAAGTAAAAAGTGAGCCGTTCATT
>CAYNVT010000233.1:0-2779 GCA_964400685.1 uncultured Bacteriovoracaceae bacterium
AGGTGAGGTTTTAACCTTGCGAGGGTCTCGGTGAAAAGCCTATTCTTTTCATCATCGTCATACCACATGAGAGTTCCCATTTCTGAGGTTTTTGGGCCGAGGCTGCCGGGGAAAAGCTTCTTGTGCTCGATGTTCATCTCTATGGGTCCCAGCCAGTCCTGACCATTGAAGTATCGGGCTACCCCCAATTCAACCCCGTCAACCCTCTGCTGCAAATCCAAGGAATCGCATTCATCGTTGTTGTGCTTCCTGTAGTTCCTCAAAAGGTCAATGACGTCGCTTCCGTCCGGCATTGTCCCCCTGTACGAAAAGCACTTATCGGCGTGACCGTTCTGTTTAACGACCCAGCGACCCTTATTTGTTTTGACGAATGTTAGGGCATCCTTTACTGAAACGAAGTGCCGAGACGGCACAGTTTTCATGCCGCATGTCGCGAAAACGTCCTGGGCATAGTATCTTTCGAATTCAAGCTTATCCCCTCCTTCTGAGCCGCCCACCACTGAATAGCCCTGGGCCCTCAATTCGTCCTGTAGTCGCCCCCATCCTGTGTTATCGAAAATAACGAGCCCATCCTTGCCAAGCCATTTAAGTTGGTCTTCCCAGTTCCGGATGGCCTCCATCCCGAAACCGTTGCCAACCTTCCTATAGTCTTTATCGTGGATATGGAATTTTACGGCGTTGCCCTCCTGCGCCAGTCTGTAGGCAAGATCAAACGAATCCGCGTCTTTTGACATCAGAATGATAATATTCATGATAGGCTTACTGCTGTGTGACCTTGAACCCCCTCTTTACTTTCTTCGTCGTTGTTTTATTGTGGGCAACGCGTTTTCTGATATGCATCGCTATCGTTGAGGCCTTCGATTCATCGCCGCAACTGAAGACATCGCAAGCGGCATAGGCGTACTCCGGCCACGTGTGAACGGATATGTGCGATGCCGACAAAAGCAGGTACCCCGTTACGCCATGGGGGGAAAACTTGTAGAACCGCTTGTGCAATATTGCCACATCTGCTGCTGAAATCGCCTCGGTGAGCAATTTTCTCCAGAAGCCGACGGAATCCAGTTGCCGGGTGTCGCACCCGAAAAATTCCATCAAATAGTGGACCCCGTCAGGGGCGCTATTGCATAAGGCTTTCATTGAATCTTTGGCAATTCTTCCTAACTATTTTATTTGTAATAGGAAATAGGATGTAGCTAAATAAGGAAATCGCTGAATACACCAAGAACCACTTCTGCCATTCGGTACAATTGAGGTATCGGTACCCTTCCCACGCGCTTATGCCAAAGGCTGTTAGAAGAGGAACTGAAAGGAAGACATATATCAATGTTATCAATGGGGAAAACAGAATACCCTTATCTCTGCGCAAAGATTGGTCGGCATAGAGGGTTTCCCATATGAAATACGGCTGTCCGCATAAATCGTTGAGTCTATTCTCAAGGAGCTTCACGTACGATGCCTGCTGACTGATAAACAATGTTATTAATGACATAAAGGCTGAATAACCAAGAAATAGAGCGGGAACAATCAAATGGAGCCCTGGCTGGTTTTCTTTTATCGCAGCAAAAACAGTGGCAAAAATAACTGTCTGAACTATGGCAATAGAGGAGTAGTAACGCTTTATATACTCTCGTAATTCAGCCCGCATTGCCTCGTAATCTTTAAGCAGTAGGGCCGCGAGTTCGGGTTCGTTCAAGACTTCCCCCCCTTCAAATTCCTTGTTGTAGCCTCTACACTACTCTATGCAAAATAGCGACAATTGTTAATATATCAACTTCCTGTGTAGAGTATTAAATATTAAAGATAGATTTGTCAACATTATTCATCATTTGATGTTGTTCTCAACCCCTTCGAAAAATCGGATGATTAACTGAAATCGGAGGGTGAATGTCGACGGCGAAGAGACTCCTGGGTATGAGGATAAAGGAGTTACGAAAGATTCGCGGACTGTCTCAAGAAGCGTTGGCCGAGAAGATCGGCATAGATCCCAAGCATTTAAGCAGGATAGAGGTCGGCAAGAGCTATCCCTCTCTGGACACGCTTGAAAAAACCGCTAAGGCATTGCAGACAGAAATGAAGGAGTTCTTCGAGTTCGACCACCATTCGGAAGAGGAAGAGCTGCTTGCAGGCATTAACAAGATGCTTCTGGAAACCGACAAGGCAAACCTCAAGCTGATTTTCAGGATAGTCAAGGCAGTCTCGTACTGAGAGAATAGAAAGCAGGCCCTCTCTCCCCGCTGGCAAATTCGGAAATGAAAAAACTGATGGTCACGTAATAAAGCCTTATTTCCGACACTCCCGTGAAAACGGGAGTCCATAAGCCTTTGAATCTCCTGGATTCCCGCTTCCGCTGGAATGACGAGATAACAGCGAGCAGGCTTTCTTGCGATTTCATCAAAACTGAATGAACAGGTGGAGATATCTGGTGTCTTTTGCCGGTAAGGTATGGTAAATCTGTCTGAACGGAAGTTGCTGGCAGCAGGGCAGGGCACCGGCATCCCAATAGCCGGTGAGCAAGCGGATCGACAAGGAGGCAGGGATCATGAGAGTCGTGGCATTTAACGGCAGTGCACGCACAGACGGGAACACGGCCATTCTGTTGAAGACGTGTCTTAAGGAGCTGGAAGCGGAAGGCATCGAGACGGAGCTGGTCCAGATCGGCGTCAAGAACGTGGCAGGGTGCATCGCCTGCTACAAATGCATGGAGGTGCTTGACGGGACCAGTGCAGTCAAGAATGATCCCGTCAACGAATGGATCGGCCTTATGAAGGACGCCGACGGC
>CAYNVT010000234.1:0-2461 GCA_964400685.1 uncultured Bacteriovoracaceae bacterium
CCGCTTTTAACCTCTATCGCGACAAGATTGTCCCCCCTTGCAAGGATAAAATCGACCTCGCGGTTCCGTTCGGCCCAGTAATATAGCTGCATATCTTTGCCGATTATGTTGTTTGCAAGCATGTTCCCGACGGCAGTCTCCACTAACCTGCCCCGGAATTCACTGTTCTGTCTTGCGTCATCATAGCTTATATGCGACATTGCGGTCATAAGGGCATTATTCAAGACAAGAAGCTTCGGGCTTGATGCCCGTTGACGGACTGCCTGACCTGCATACTTCGGGAGACCCGTGATTAATCCTGAACCTTTAAGGAGATCAAGGTAATGAGCGAGAGTGGTTGTATTCCCCGCATCCTGAAGCTGGCCAATCATTTTTTGATATGAAAGTATCTGACCGGAGTATAGACATCCCAGCTCGAAAAGGCGTCGAAGCAAGGCCGGCTTGTCGATACGCACCATCAACAGCACATCCCTGGAAACAGTCGTCTCGATCAGGGAATCAAAAATATATCGCCTCCACCGTTGTTGATCGCTGATCAGCGAAGCTGATCCTGGGTAGCCGCCATAATAAAGATACTGTTCAAGCTCCCACCCGAATGCGTCTTTCATCTCAGAATATGACCAGTGTCTCACGGGGATGATCTCAAACCGACCTGCAAGACTTTCTGTAAGTCCCTTTTGAATAAGCATCGGGGAAGAACCGAGAATGATCACGTGAAGATGGACATTCTTCGCAGTATCGTCATCCCACAAATGTTTTACCGTTTCTGACCAGCCGGAGACCTTTTGAATTTCGTCCAGTATCAGCAACCCTTTCCTTCGTGGTTTTTTAAGAATTTTTATACGTGCGGCTTCCCATTGCTGTTCTATCCACAAACGATTCTTTAGGGCCGGCTCGTCGGCAGATGCATAATATCCTGTTCCTTTTTCTTCCATTAATTGGCGCACAAGCGTCGTCTTGCCTGTCTGGCGTGGACCGGTAACCACCTGGATAAACCTGCGCGGCTCTGCAACCCGTCGCGATAATACACGGAAAACCGGTCTCTTATATGTGATGGTCTGCGCCATTTACAATTTACTCAGTATATTGAGTAATTTTACTCAATACCATGCGCAATTGTCAAGCAGCTTTTTGGGGTCAGCCCTTGACATTTGACAAATCAGTTTTTATCTTCTCGTACTTTTTCCGCAGTTCCTTATCGGCATTCAATTCCCCTTCAAAACGTTCAACGATTTTGCTGACGGCGGAATAGCTCAGCTCTCCAAAAAACTGGCCAATCTCACTGTTCGTGTATGAGGTCTGCTTCTTCAAGATGGTGATCACAAAGGAGCGAATACGATTATGTTTTCCATGGATCTCTTTGGGCGAGATGTGGAGCATTGAACATATCAGATGAACAACCTCCTCCAGAGAGAGCGAAGCATATAATTGTCTGCGCGCCGATACGTCTTTTTTGTGGAGCGTTTCCGGCGCAAGCTTTTTCAGTGAATCCTGAATGAACTGTTTTGTGCCAAGGATCATACCGCCATACACTTTTGAGAAAGGGTTCTTTATTTCTTCCGTGAGTCCTTGTTCTACGAATGCCCTGTATAGAGAAGGGGCTTTCTTTTTCTCGGTTGAGATCATGGAGAAGATAAGATCTCGCGCAACGATTGCATCAGATTCGGATGCGACATATGAACGGTAACTGCTGAACGGATACTCTTCGGGTCTTTCCGCCATATTTGCCTTTACCGGATTAAGATGAATATACCGTGAGAGCTCCAGGAGATAACTGTCCTTCTCGATAAGAATCGCTTTATACCGCCCCTGGAAGAGATGGCCCGACCGTTGCCTTTTTTTGTTGAAATACGTAGAGTAGGAACTAATGATGGCATGCATAACTCTACTCAGGTTCCCTTCCGGCGTCTCGATAAGAAGATGAATGTGGTTGGACATAAGGACATACGCATGGAGGATGAATCGATGTTTCTCCTGAGAATGTTTGACGTATTCTCTGAACTTATTGTAATCAGTCGTGTTGAGGAAGATTTTTTTTCGCTCATTTCCCCTGGCGGTAACGTGGTAAAAAGCCCCTCTGTACTGGATGCGCAATGGCCGCGCCATACAAGCCTCCCTGGTCACCGGCTCAGCCGGCAGGCGGATTCAGTCAATCAGAATACGGTAGAACAGATCATAGCAGAGTATGGCTGGTAATTTGTCAAATGTCAAGGGCTGACCCCAATTGGTTCAGTTTATAAAGTGAACTGGATTTTAAATGGGTTGCCTGAAGGTAAATTTGTATAAAATTGCAATATATACTGTCCTATCGGTGCTGGAGCAGAGAATCTCAAAGTATATGTATAAGTTGTATCCGAAGAATGTCTAAGATACAGGGATGGATTACTTGGCTCACGAAGATCAAAACGGATAACGCCCGTACCGAGATAAATCCCATTCGTTGCGTCTTTACATGTTGCTA
>CAYNVT010000234.1:2471-2763 GCA_964400685.1 uncultured Bacteriovoracaceae bacterium
CACTGAATATTCAAAAACACTGGTACCATCCCGCAAAATATCAAGATATGCATTGCTTATTGGCACGGTTACTTCTAAATAGCTTACTGTAAAAGTATTTTCATTATTGGAAATGATTGGTACAATCGTGTCCTTTATGCTAATACGAGGACGGTTTAAAGGGTTTAAAGGATCGGGTATAAGCGTTATGGGGCTTATATAGCGACGAAAATTCGAGAGTCTTACTGTTCTCGAAGTCCCACTATATGTCCCTGTTGATGTAAGCTGATTTGAAGTGTAATTATAGTTTATT
>CAYNVT010000235.1:0-2661 GCA_964400685.1 uncultured Bacteriovoracaceae bacterium
TCCTGCTCAGGATTTCCCATCAGTCATCCATACTGGCCCTTTCCGGTAAAAATTGCTGAAGGCAGCGCTACGGTATCCATAAATAATAAACCCGCCGCACGTATTTCGAGTAAAATGGCTTGCGGCGCGCATATCAAGAGTGGCAGCCCTGATACTTTTATAGGCGGCCCGATCGCGCGAGTGGGCTTCGTTCTTGATGTTGAAAGCTGGTTGAACACCGGACTGGAAGTCCTTGGTCTGGCAGCGTTGGCGGGCGGAGCGGTGCTGGCCGCCGCTGCGGGCGCGGTTGCCTTCGGAGCGTTTGCAGTAACCACAGGGGGGTTATCCGTGGGGACTGAAGTTCTGGGCGATCTTGGCGATCGCCTTGGTCCGGGATATCGTGACCTGTTGCAGGGTGTGGCCGGTATGACCCTTCTCGGCTTTAGCCCGAAAATGGCGAAAACCGAAGCGGCGCGTAAATACTTGAACAAGGTTGACCCGGAAAATGCTGTACCAAGGGATAAAAACGCCATATCGAGACTTTCCGATAAAGGTGACATTGAGGGGGCTCGTGAAATTCTAAAACCTCATGTCGACAACAGAGATGTTCCTGGAATTGAAGGAAGGCTTGATGTTGGAGGGGCGCCTAAGGATAAGGGTGGTCTGTGGTCGGGTGATGTAGAAGCCGCTAAAGCAGCTGCGGCGAGAGACGGCAAGGTGCTTTTGGAGACGACCAAGGGAGGCAGGGTTATTGATGGATGGGAGTATCTAAATGAAAAGATGCCTTGGGAACAAGGGGGAAAAGAATTATGGGGCGGGGTATCGAAAAAATATGCAGGTACGCTTGAGGGTGAGGTGTCGGTTTATCAAACACCGGAAGCAGCTGCAAGAGGAGGTGGATATGTTTTTAATCAATATGAAAAGCCAGTGATTGAGGCGAATAAGCGATTAGGCAAAGTTACAGACATTATATACAAAGTATTGTAGGAGATTCAACCATGACTAGAGCCTTTGATAGATTTGTTAAAGTATATAAATTATGTGGAAAAGAAAAAATTGATGGGGTTTATCTAACAGATTATGCTTCTCTGTCTCCAGCGGAAGTGCCTATTGTGGAGAATATGCTTATCAACGATGCATTAAAATTGGATACAATAGCCATATTGGGACTTGGTGAAATAAAATCAAAGGGGGCTGAAACCGCTTTAAGATATTTACTATCACAAGTCACGGCACCAAGTTATGTATACCTCGTCATAGTTGAGGCTCTTTATAAAATAACACATGAAACATGTTATCAAAAAGCAATTGCAGAAAATATGCAAGTTATCGATAACAGTTTAAGACGACAAGCAGCTATAGCACTGGAGAATACAATTCCTTCACATATAACACTTAGTGCTTTTGTAGAAGTGCTAAAAACTGAACAAGATCCAGTAATTGAAACAATTGCCGCAAAAGGTATTCTAATATATTTTGGTTTGATGAAATCTAGCAATGATCATTATAATTTCGACAAATACTTGCATCTCATACGATTGCTATGTGATTCAGTTGATGAAAAATCGCTTGATGTAGCCATTTCTGAAGTAGAAAAAGAGGCCGCTAAACTGAAGGGATAACCGGAGGTGTTACGTTGACAAACAATAATACGTGGATTGAAAGAGCCGTTTCTTGGCTGTTCCGCAACAAGCAACATGCAGATAATAAACAGTCAGACCGCAAGCCTTGGAGTGTTGGGCCTGAAACGGGTCAATTGCTCTTATTTATGGGCTGGCGCGTTCTGACCTGTCAGAAAGGAACTGAATGGCTCTCCCTTCAAATTGAACCGATGGCAAAAGGTCCCTGTCGAGTTTATGTCCCGAGCGAATGTGTCTGGAGGGTAAAAGCGCCGGACTGGGCAAAAGACCAGCGGGACGACATTCTTTCTCGACTGACAGCAATTGAATGGAATAGAGATGTTGAATGGCTCGAAAGCGATCATTCTTCGTTCTGGCCCAGACATGTGAACAATCCGATCGAGGGGTCGCTCGAGTCAACATCCGGTGGAAGGTTGCTGGAGCAAATGGGCTATTTCCAGCAGAATTCTCGAACCGAGATACAAAAGCAGGTCGCAAAAGAGGTATGGTGTGCATTGGCGGAAAAATTCGCTTTGCACTTATCTGGGCAGGTAACCATTGATGAGTCTGCACCGGTAATCGGAAGCGTTTTTCATGAAATAGAGCTTCCGGCATTACAAAGAAATGCTGAGGTTACCTTGCATTTCGAAACAGGTGCGTTTCGCAACTGATTTATCGAAAAATGAGGTAATCCAATGCCTGACAATGCAGTCAGAAAAAACCGAATGAAAAATCCATTTGCCGAGAAGGTATTTACCGTGTGTTTTGTCGCGATGCTGATAATCGTCCTTTTCGGCAGGAAAGGTATGACCGGGCTGGCCGACATCTTCGGTCTTGGTCCGGGCTGGCTGGAGTTGCTGCAAGGAATGACTGCCTTTCTACTATTGTTATTTCTGGCCGTTCGGGTGATCCAACTGGGTAAACGTGCCCGTCAACAGTAGTGAAGCGCTATCATTTGCCGATGCGTCCTCAGTTGTACAGCTTTCCATAATAGACGACCTTCTGTCCCGTGGACATGAATTCAGCTTTCCCCAGGTACTGCGCCTGGCGCGCGCCCATCTCG
>CAYNVT010000236.1:0-2641 GCA_964400685.1 uncultured Bacteriovoracaceae bacterium
GAATGCTGCAACCTATCCCCGGTATGACAAGAATTTCACCAATGTAACTGCCTCCACGACTGCAAAGTACTGGACATCAGCTTACACTTCAAGCCTGAACTGGATGATAGAATTTAAGGACTGGAACAATGACGGTACTATCGAATACGGCGAGAAGTCTATATCCCAGCCCATTGTTTTTGACGGGATAATGTATTTCACCACCTATATCCCGCCTGCCAATGTATATGACAAACCCTGTACATTCACCTGTCACGGTCATTGCGACGACCCGTGGTGTATACAGGACAAATGCAAACCGAGCGAACTGGGTATTACACTTGTTTATGCGGTTGACTACAGAAACGGAAACCCTGTCTACAGCCTGGATACTGCACTTGGCAATGCCAGCAGATTTGGTACGGCTGAGAATCCCTTCAACAAGAAGGACCGTATCGTTGCAACAGGCGTCGGCATGTCGTCGCAGCCTACCTTGATTGCAACGAAGGAAGGGCCGATATTGCTTGTAGCAACTACAAAAGGTGTCATCAAGGTGAGACTTAACGATATTAAAAAATGGACAAGGGGCACCAAACTCTACTGGATGACCAAGTAAGATAAAGGCTCAAAGCCGTCTCAATCTCTTGCGTATTTGCAGTCAGGGATTGAGACGGCTTTTTTATGTCCCCGGAGTATCACATTACAAATCCCTGCATAACAACCAGATTTAATAAAACTCCTGTACGAACTGGGTTCTTGTCATTCGTTAAAAGGCCCCTGTTATTCCGAACGCTCTAGCGGAGGAATCTTGCTTTTAAAAAAGAAGTGGTAAGTGATGAGTTAAGTGTGGTGAGAAAGTTCAAAAGCAGGGGTTCTCCCTTTGGTCGAATTTAAAAAAATGTAAAGAAAGAATGCTGTGTAAAAAAAATGCTGCTTTACTATCTGCCGGTCCACTCTTCAGCAGTGGCGCAGTTACCCCAGGCCGCTTCAGTAACTGTGGAATATCCCTGGAGACCGTCAGACCTCATGCAGGGTCTTTTCTTTATAAAATTATTTTTTGGCTCCGCATATATGACAAACCTGTCATTGGTTGAAGTGTTTGTGGAAAGATTGATGTCAAGGTCATAATACTTTTGAACAGCATCTATTTTGAGACCATAGTTATTTACAAGACCAGCGTAGGTTGTATATTGCCCATCCTGGGCAAAGGCCTTTTCTTCGAGCAGGGATATCATCTGAATATCCGCATATGCCGCAGCCATTCTTCCTCTTTGCATATATGAAGTGTATGAAGGGATGGCGATTGCTGCAAGTATTCCGATAACTACTACTGTTATCATGATTTCCATAAGCGTGAATCCTTTTTTATCCATATCAAATCCTCCCTAACATATCTTTTCGGCATGCTTGAAAATTGTATGAACCAATTCTGCAAAAATAACTACCATATCGTTCTGATATGGGGATAATCTTGTATTCTCTTGTCTGAAGTCACTATTATTGCATTTTCCACCTTTGCGGTTGCGACAATTATCTGGTCGGCAGGGTCATTGTGAAAGGGTTGATCAAGGGTGGTTGATTTATATGAAATCAATGGAGTCAAAGGAACAAGTTCTAATCCGGCCAGGTCAAGGGCTATGTTGAGCCATTCCAGCGGGCTTATTGAAATAGCCAATCTGCCTTTTTCAATCAGCTTGTAAAATTCCCAGACCGATATCGCTGACAGCAGGAGCACGCTGTATTCTCTTTCGATTATCAACTTTTTAACCCGGGAAGATAATCTCTGCGGATTCACGTTGCACCATATCCATGTGTGCGTATCCAGAAGATATTTCATTTGCAGGATTCCCAAATATTTTCTCCGAGAGGAGTGATGATATCATCTTCACGGATTAAGGAATAAGAAAGGATTCCTAATGCTGCTTTATTTTGTTCAGGCTTAAATGGAATTATTTGAGCAAGAGGCTTACCTCTTTTAGTGATAATAAACTGTTCCTGATTTTGAGAAACATCTGACACTATCTTAAGAGCATGAGTCTTAAACTCGCTTACAGAGATTGATTTCATGTCTGTTCTCCTTTCCGGATAGTAAAAACATTTTAATATGGTCATATCAAATAGTCAATTTAAGATAATACAATAATTATTTAAATCATCAGTTGACAATACGATTTATGTGCTGTTGGATTACGTGGAAATCAGAGGTTGAAATAATATTAAAATGTGAGACCGGGGCAAACAAAAATGAAAATAAAAACAGCTCTATTATCAATTATCGTCTGCATCATACCCGTAAGCTTGTTTTCCGCGGAATATTCATTAAATGATATTTTCAATGTTGCTCTCAAGAATTCAGAAAAGATCCAATATTCCATGGAAAATCTCAATATCGCCAGGATTGGAAAATCGAAGTCCCTCTCTGCGCTTATTCCCAAAATTGTCGGCTACGGCACATATGCCGAATACAGCAAAAGGCAGTATGACGATTACGGCTATCTTACCCAGCCTGATTCGGCTGGTTTGTGGGGTATTCGGGCGGACGAGACCTTTTCGCTCGGCCTGCGTGAGTTTACCGCGCTTTCAATGGCAGATACGGGAATAAAGAAAAGTTCGGTAGACCTTGACAATACCAAGGAAGAGTTTCTCCTTCAGGTGGCCAGAT
>CAYNVT010000237.1:0-2618 GCA_964400685.1 uncultured Bacteriovoracaceae bacterium
GTGCCTTGTTCCATGCATCATGAAAGAGGGTCGTCCGGGCAATGTCCTGCGCGTACTTTCAAAAATGGACAACCTTGAGCCGGTATGTTCGGCAATACTCATTCATACGACTACAATCGGAGTCAGATATTACCCGGTAGAAAGAAAAATTCTTGAAAGACGCGTTTTCCTGCTCGATACCGCATACGGGAAAATAAGCATAAAAGAGGCCGTCACCCCTGATGGAAGGCTGAGATGCAAACCTGAATACAAAGACATGAAAAAGCTCTCGGATGAGCTGAACATCCCGGTGCAGGTGATCCGGGACGAGGTTGCAAAAAAACTTTCATCTTACCAAAAAGATGGGGGTGATAAAAAATGAAAGAGATACTGGATAAATACAAATCCGGCCTGATCGATGAAGCTGAGGCTAAAGAACTGATAATGAAGATTTTCTATGAACGCGGCGAAGAATTCATGCTGGATATGCACAGAAAGGAAAGGCTTGGCTTCCCCGAAGTCGTGTTCGCAGAAGGCAAATCAACAGAACAGATTCTCAATATTGTTGAAAGGATGCTTCCGGGTTCGCAGCCGGTGCTCATATCGAATGTATCAGCTGAGCAGACATCGCAAATAGAGGTAAAGTTTGCCACATTTCCGGTTCAAAAAGCCGGAAGGATGATGGTGGTTGGCGCCCTGCCCGAAGATAAAAATCTGGGCACTGTGGGGGTCATAACCGCAGGTACATCCGATATTCCGTTTGCAAAGGAATGCATTCTCATTCTTGAGGCAACAGGCGCAAATACCCTTGCCTATTTCGACGCAGGGGTTGCAGGAATTCACCGTCCCTTCCTGAGTCTTAACGATGTGAAGGATGCCGAAGTCCTTATAATTCTTGCAGGCATGGAAGGCGCACTACCGACGCTTATTGCATCTGTGACGGACAGGCCCGTTATTGCAGTGCCTACCCCTGTGGGTTATGGCATTGGAGGCGGCGGAATCGGAGCCATGATATCCATGCTGCAGTCCTGCTCGCCCGGTGTCGTTACGGTCAATATAAGCAATACCATCGGTGCCTCAGCCGCAGCTATAAGGATACTCAGAACCATGAACAGCAGAATCGGCAACAGATAAAAAACGGAAAACTCAGGTTTCCTTTTTTCAGCAGACCAGCTTTTATCAGGACTATCAACCGCACTATCATCTTCATATTAAACATGAGAATTCATACTGCCGATATAATGCAGTAATCGGGATTTGCACATGCGGGCATGATTACCAGAGAAAACACGAACAGCCGTATAGCGGATTCCGACAACTCATACAAGGAGGAAGATAGTATGGCAAAATGTGCAAAAAAGGCAGCACCCAAGGATGCGAAACCTGCGGCCAAGAAATCAGGATGCGCAAAATCAGCCAAACCCTGCGCTGCAAAGAAAAAGGCATAAACTGAAGCAGGACCCGCCTGCCCTGGAACCATCCGAGCGCAGGCGGGGAAATTTCTCAATTGATGGATTATCAAAGGCTTTTTCCTTGACATTATTTTTCACGGTTGTTTAGAGGGGGATATGAAAATTAAAGACATTCCCGGACTGCCGGTCAAAGGATTCATGCCTCCTGATGAAGGAAATCGACTCTACGATATTGCAAAAGAAGCATCCATATTTGGAGCCTGCCTCGAGATAGGAAGCTACTGCGGCAAATCCGCACTCTATCTCGGCCTTGGATGCAAAGAAAGCTCCGGAATACTATTCTCGATTGACCATCACAGGGGTTCCGAAGAGCAGCAGCCGGGCCAGGAATATCATGACGCTGAACTGCTCGATGACAAGTCGGGAAGGATAGACACCTTCAGATTTTTCAGGCAGACGCTCGAAATCGCCGGGCTTGAAGATACGGTCGTACCGATTGTATCGAAATCGGCTGTTGCTGCCCGGATGTGGTCCACGCCTTTATCCCTTGTCTTCATCGACGGCTCACATGCCTTCGAGTCCACGCTGATCGACTACATCTCCTGGTCGTCACATATAATGCCTGGCGGTTATCTTCTCATGCACGACATATTCGAAGACCCCAAAGACGGCGGACAGGCCCCTTATGAGGTATATAAAATCGCCGCTCAATCAGGCCTCTTCCGTGAACTTCCGGCAACAGGGTCGCTCAGGGTGCTCAAACGGCTCAAACCCGGTGAGATAAAATAAACCCGCTCATATTTTCCGGTTTTCAGGGGGCAGTGAAATGAATATCAGCTATAAAAAGGCCGGTGTGGACATAGATGCAACGGACGCCTTGAAGAAAAAACTTGAGGACAGCGTCAATTCCGGGGATGGCAGGATGCTGAACCGCATGGGCGCATTCGCGAGCCTCCTTGAAGGCAGATTTTCTGATCTCAAGCATCCCATACTGGTTTTCAAGACAGAGGAACCCGGGTCAAAACAGAAAATCGCCCACGAGCTAGGCCGGACACCCGATATTGCATATGACCTTGTAAATCACCTGATCAACGACATCATCGTAATGGGCGCCGAGCCCCTTTATATTGAAGACTGCATCGTCTGCAGCACTGTCGATCCGGTTCTTGTTTCATCTTTTGTGAGCAACATGAGCATCGCATGCAGAGAACAGGGCTGCGTCCTTGT
>CAYNVT010000238.1:0-2575 GCA_964400685.1 uncultured Bacteriovoracaceae bacterium
TTCTTCCCGATAAAAAGTTTATATTGAGGAAGTAAAGTTGATTAAAAACACGTCAAACATTGTTTTGGCATTGGCAAACCAAATATTCAGAAATATGGAAAAGCTTATCGCCTGTTGCGGAATAAACTGTGCAGACTGTGATGCACGAAAAGCAACAATTGCAAATGATGATGGACTTCGGAAAATAACTGCAGAAAAGTGGAGGAAAGAATTCAACACACCCGGAATATCATGGGAAATGATAAACTGCACAGGGTGCAGGGAAGAGGGCGTTAAGTTCAGCCACTGCAGCATGTGTGAGATAAGGAAATGCGTTCAGGCAAAAGGTTTTAACACCTGTGCTGATTGCAGTGAGCTTGAAACCTGTTCAATTGTTGCCGGAGTCCTTAAGGCAGTTCCTGATGCTCTGTCAAATCTGAGAAGCCTTAATTAGGCTCTTCAATATTATCCTTTCTTTTTCTGTTCTGAATAAAGCCTCAAGCTTTACGGAGCATACCTTTCTGGTCCACCCTGTGGCCCTCTGAGCTTCTCTGTGCAAGTTCCAGGTTCAAAGTTCAAAGTTTAAAGTTTAAGGTTTGGACAGGAACAACATTAGTTCTGTTTATTATCCTGCCGTAGGTATATTTACGCCGGACTGTTACAGAGAACAAAAGTTACCGGGGAATTGTTGTACCGTAATAAATTCATTAGAACTATAAAAACATTTTATCCTGAACATTTATGAATAATGCGATTTTCAATTTTGTTGAACCTGCGAATGAGCCCGTTCTTTCATACCTGCCGGGAAGCAGGGAAAGGGAAATGATTGAGAAGGAACTTGACCTCCAGAAAAGTATGGTTGTTGATATTCCGCTCATAATTGGAGGGAAAGAGATCAGGACCGGCAAAACGGGGAAGATTGTCATTCCCTCCGATCATAATCATGTTCTTGCAACATACCACATGGCGACTGAAAAGGAGGTTTCAATGGCGATCGATGCGGCTCTTGCGGCAAAATGCGAATGGATGAACCTTGCCTGGATGGAAAGGGCCTCAATCATGGCAAAAGCCGCGGAGCTGATATCCAGGAAATACAGGTTCAGGCTTAATGCTGCCACAATGCTGGGTCAGGGAAAGAATCTTTTCCAGGCTGAGATTGATTCTGCCTGCGAGGTCATCGATTATCTGCGTTTCAATAATTATTTCGCTTCCCTGATTTACATGGAGCAGCCAAAATCTGAAACAGAGACAATCAACAGGCTTGAATACCGACCGCTCGAAGGATTTGTATTTACTATCACTCCATTCAACTTCACGGCCATAGCGGCCAATCTTAATTCAAGCGTTGCCCTCATGGGCAATACGACGGTGTGGAAACCAGCGACGGCTTCTCTGCTTTCAAATTATTATCTGATGAAGGTATTTGAGGAAGCCGGGATGCCTGCCGGAGTCATTAATTTCGTTCCGGGTTCAGGGCCGATGATCAGCGGAGTAGTTCTGAAGCATAAGGAACTTGCAGGAGTACATTTCACAGGGTCGAATGCAACGTTCAATTCAATCTGGAGGCAGGTCTCGGAGAATCTGGGCATATACAGATCATATCCCAGAATAGTAGGTGAGACGGGTGGCAAGGATTTCATTTTTGCGCATAATTCCGCAGAGCCCCTTTCCCTTGCAACCGCAATAATAAGAGGTTCTTTCGAATACCAGGGACAGAAATGTTCTGCGGCATCAAGGGCATATATCCCTTCTTCAATATGGGAAGAGACAAAAAAGCATATTCTGAGGATGAAAGCCGAAATTAAGATAGGAGATGTTACTGATCTTGACAATTTTGTCAATGCGGTTATTGATGAGCCTGCCTATAACAGGATTATGTCGTATATAGAATTGGCAAAAGGATCTCCGGATGTTGAAATCATTGCGGGAGGTAATGGCGACAAGGCAAGGGGCTGGTTTGTTGAGCCCACGATACTTGTGACGTGCGATCCCCATTTTGTCACAATGGAAGAGGAGATTTTTGGTCCGGTGATGACAATATACATTTATGACGACGACAAATATGATGAGACATTAAAGCTCTGTGATGAGACATCGCCATATGGTCTTACCGGATCAATTTTCAGCCGCGACAAATATGCAATGATAAAGGCGTGCAGGGCATTGAGGTATTCGGCGGGAAACTTTTATATAAATGACAAGCCTACAGGTGCAATGGTTGGTCAGCAGCCTTTCGGAGGAGCCAGGGCATCCGGGACGAATGACAAGGCAGGGAGTCATCTGAACCTGCTGAGGTGGGTAAATCCGAGGACCATCAAGGAGACGCTTATACCGGCAACGGATTTCAGGTATCCGTATATGGATAAGTATTGATATTCAAAAAAAGTACAAAAAAGGGTTTTGGATTATTAACAACAAATTGTTAATATTGCAGTCCGTTTTACAGATAATTGCCGGGTAATGGATGGCTTAAGTCGGTTCGCTTTTAACCAGCGCCAGGCACCCTGCACTTGGCAACCATACCGGGCCCATAGCTCAGACGGTTAGAGCACCTGACTCATAATCAGGGGGTCGCTGGTTCGATCCCAGCTGGGCC
>CAYNVT010000239.1:0-2440 GCA_964400685.1 uncultured Bacteriovoracaceae bacterium
CTTGAACGTTGTCTCTCCGATTGTTACCTGCCGCTCCTGCATGGCCTCCAGCAGGGCGCTCTGAACCTTGGCCGGAGCGCGGTTTATCTCGTCGGCCAGTATGATGTTATGGAATATGGGCCCTTTCTTGACCTCGAAAGCACCTGCTTCCATGCGGTATATCTGCGTTCCTATGATGTCTGCCGGCAGAAGATCCGGCGTGAACTGTATTCGCTGGAAAGAGGTGTTGATAACCTGCGCCAGGGTCTTGACGGCAGTTGTCTTTGCGAGTCCTGGCAGGCCTTCAAGCAGCAGATGTCCGTTGCATAAGAGCCCTATGAGCATGCGCTCGACGAGATTTCTCTGGCCTACGATGACTTTTCCTATCTCGCTGGAGACCTGTCTGAAAATAAGGCTTTCCTGCTCGATCTTTCTGGTGACTTCCTGGATATCCATAATTAATAAACCCTCCCTGAAAAGGATGGATGAATTATTAACAATAATGGTTTTTTCTTTTCAAGACAGGTTTACATTTTTTTACAAATTGATTTTGCTTGAAATTGTAGTGCCGCTCGTTTATCCAAAGGAACACTCTGTTACAAACACGGGAGGGATTGTTCATGAGAGAAGCTGTCATAGTCAGTGCGGTAAGGACACCATTGGGATCATTCGGCGGGACGCTGGCGAATTTAGGGGCGGTAAAACTGGGTGCCCTGGTTATTGATGAAGCCGTGAAGAGGGCAGGCATAAAGAAGTCAGATGTTGACGAAGCGATTATGGGCATAGTGCTTCCCTGCGGATACGGACAGAATCCCGGAAAGCTCGCGGTGATAGAAGCAGGCATGCCATGGGAGGTCGAGGCCATTTCGGTGAATAAGGTTTGCGGCTCCAGCCTCAAGGCCGTTATGCTTGCCGCACAGGCGGTTCAGTGCGGCGATGCTGATATTGTGGTTGCTGGCGGCATGGAATGCATGAGCATGGCCCCCTATTATCTTGAAAAGGGCAGGTTCGGCTACCGCATGGGCGACGGGGCGATCCGCGACCACATGGTTCACGACGGCCTGTGGGATGTCGTCAATGATTTCCACATGGGGATGTCGAACGAACTCTGTTCGGAAAAATACGGAATTTCACGTGAAGACCAGGACAGGTTTGCCGAGGAATCTTACAAAAGGGCGCTTGCGGCAATAGAATCAGGAAGATTCAAGGATGAAATTGTTCCTGTACCTATAAAAGACAGGAAGGGCAACATAACCATGTTCGATACCGACGAGTGTCCGAAGCCGACACCTTACGAGGTTCTAGCCAAAATGCCTCCCGCGTTCAAGAAGAACGGAGGCGTAGGCACTGCAGGCAATGCATCAGTCATTTCCGACGGAGCTGCTGCGGTTGTTGTGATGGAGAGAGAGAAGGCTCGGGAACTGGGATGCAGGATCATGGCCACCATAGGCGCTCAGGCTTCGGCCGGTCTGGATATGAAATACGTTCTTGTCGCACCCATACTTGCTATACCGAAAGTGCTCAAAAAACAGGGGATCAGCCTTAATGAGGTAGATCTTTTTGAGATAAATGAAGCCTTCTCAGGTTCTTCATGCGCAATTGAGAAAGAACTTGGGTTGGACAGGGCCAGGGTCAACGTGAACGGCGGAAGCGTTGCACTCGGGCATCCGATTGGTGCGAGCGGTGCAAGGGTTCTGACCACGCTTTTATATGAGATGGAAAAAAGAGATCTGAAGACAGGTCTCGCCTCGCTGTGTCTCGGCGGCGGTGAGGCTGTTGCCTTAATAGTTAAAAGATAGGGAGGAAAAAAGAATATGGAAATAAAGACGTTTGGAGTAATCGGCGCTGGCCAGATGGGTAACGGAATTGCTCAGGTTGCTGCAATGAGTGGTCTTGATGTTATAATGAACGATATTGCCCAGGAGTTTGTTGAAAAGGGGTTTAAAAACATATCCAGTCTTCTGGCAAAGAATGTTGAAAAGGGCAAGATATCAAACGATGAAAAGGATACCGCTTTAGGCAGGATAAAGCTTAGCACCAATTTGAAAGATATGGCAGGTGCAGACTTTGTTGTTGAAGCGGCAAGCGAAAGGGAAGATATCAAGTATGGCATTTTTAAGACCCTTGATGATGTGTGCCCGCCACATGCCATTCTGTCATCCAACACATCCTCAATCCCGATTGGCCGTATTGCTGCTAAAACAAAGAGACCGGACAAGGTAATCGGAATGCACTTCATGAACCCTGTTCCAGTTATGAAGTTAGTTGAAATTATTCGTGGCATAGCAACTTCCGAAGAGACCTTCAAGTATACATGGGATTTGTCAGTCAAGTTTGGAAAAACGCCAGCAGAAGCTAACGATTATCCGGGCTTTATAGCCAACCGTATACTTATGCCCATGATAAACGAGGCAGTATATTGCCTTTATCATGGTGTCGGCACAGTCGATGCTATCGATAC
>CAYNVT010000240.1:0-2384 GCA_964400685.1 uncultured Bacteriovoracaceae bacterium
ACGTATATGATAATTGACTCTTCAAGGATGATACCGGTAACAAGGCTTCAGAAGGAGCTTCCTGCAAAAATCCGCGAGATAAGTTCGGGAGGTAAACCGCTATATGTCCTGAAAAACAACCATATGGAAGCTGTTATTGTATCCGCTGTCGAATATGAACAATTAAAAAACGCCCTTGATGTAGTCGAGCAGTTTGAAATCGGCGACATCGTAAAAAAACGCATGAAGAAATATGACAGGTCTCAAAATATCTCCTGGGATGAGCTCAAAAAATAATGGCCGCCAGGATAGAGTTTATAATTGATGCAGTTATTGATTACAAAAAGCTCGAAGGAAGTGTAAGAAAAAAGGTTGATAAACGACTCCTTGAACTCTCGGAAAACCCCTTTATCGGAGAACACCTTGGAAACAAGTTTAACATAAACCTAACAGGATTTCACAAACTTTATGCCGACAGTAAAAGGATAAGGATCATTTATAGACTCATTGGCGATGAAATCGAAATCATAGAAATCTGGGGAATAGGAAAAAGAGAAAAAGAAGAGATTTACAGACTGATCGGGCATCGTCTTAAAAAGAAATCGAAATAACATTATAATTCTGTTAATTAAATCTAGTCATAACTGAAACAAAAACAATCCGGAGGATAAAGATGAAAGTTCTCGTGATAGGTTCGGGCGGCAGGGAGCATGCGCTTTGCTTCAAAATTGCAAAAAGCCCGCTGGTCGACACGGTTTTCTGCGCGCCGGGTAACGGTGGCATCGCAACCGATGCGGAATGTGTTGATATCGGGGTGAGTGATTTTGCTTCGCTCCTCAAATTCGCAAAGGCAAATGACATCGGGCTGACCGTGGTCGGACCTGAAGTTCCGTTGTCCGAGGGTATAGTCGATGTTTTTGCCGCAGAGAAGCTGAAGATTTTCGGGCCTGACAAGAAGGCAGCAATGCTGGAAGGTTCAAAGGTTTTTTCAAAAGAGGCCATGAAGGAATTCTGCATCCCAACTGCTGAATTCTGTACTTTCAATGAATATGACTCCGCAAAGGACTACATTGGAAAGGCATGCTTCGAGCTTGTCGTCAAAGCTGACGGGCTCGCCGCAGGCAAAGGTGTTATCGTTACCTGCGACAAGGACCAGGCATTCAGGGCGCTCGATGAGGTCATGCTCGACAAGGCTTACGGCAGTGCAGGAAATACGGTAGTCCTCGAAGAAAAGCTTATCGGCGAGGAGGCCTCCTTTATTGCGATATGCGATGGCGAAAATATCGTTCCGCTGGCGTCATCGCAGGACCACAAGCCCGTTTTCGACAACGATCAAGGGCCCAACACAGGCGGCATGGGCGCATATTCGCCCGCACCAGTGGTCGACGATAAGATCTTCGACGAGGTCATGGACAATGTCCTTTACCCTCTTGTCCGGGGGCTCAGGAAAAAGGGCATCATATATAAAGGCGTCATCTATGCAGGCCTCATGATTACGGATAAAGGCGTTTACGTCCTGGAATACAACGTCAGAATGGGAGACCCGGAGACGCAGCCCCTCCTGATGAGGCTCAAAAGCGATATCGTACCCGTCATGCTGGAAGTGGCTTCGGGTGGCAGCATAAAGGACATGTTACTTGAGTGGGAGAATGGTGCGACGGTCTGTGTTGTAATGGCATCAGGCGGCTATCCCGGCGGTTATAAGAAGGGGATCCCGATTTATGGTCTTGAAGAGGCCAATGCGATAGATGGCGTCAAGGTTTTCCATGCGGGAACGAAAAAAGACGGCGATAAAATCATTACATCCGGCGGTCGGGTGCTCGGGGTGACTGCTTTGGGGCCGGACATCAAGTCAGCAATAGATAAGGCATACAAAGCGGCAGGCCTGATAAATTTCGAAGGCATGCATTACAGGAAGGACATCGGGAGAAAGGCGCTTATTAGAGAATAGTGGGGAGTGAAGAGTGGTGAGTGGTGAGTAATATAAGAACTTAGAAATAAGGTAATCAAATAATGCTTGAGATTGATAATTTTGAAGGGATCACACAGATACGGATGAGCCGGGAGATCGACGGCAAACCGGTTTACTGGGTTTCGGCATATCTTGTTGACGGACTGCTGATTGATACCGGATGCTTCTATACCGCCGGCGAGCTTATGGAATTTCTCGGTGGCAGGGATGTAAAATTGGCGGTCAACACCCATTTCCATGAAGACCATGTCGGCGCGAATAAAGCTTTGATAGAAAAACTGGGAATCGACATATTCGCACATCCGGATTCCGTAAAGCGCATCTGCAAAAAGATCGAGCTTCACCCCTATCAGGAAACCGTCTGGGGCTACCCGGAGCCGGCTGAAACAAAATCTGTCCCGAATGAAATAAAAACTGATAATTATAAGTTTCA
>CAYNVT010000241.1:0-2353 GCA_964400685.1 uncultured Bacteriovoracaceae bacterium
GACCTTCGACAACGGCACCATCTGCTCCTCCGACCAGTCCATGATCTTCGACGACCAGGAAACCTGCGACAAGGCGATCAAGATGATGACCGAGCGCGGGGCCTATCTGGTCAACGCGGAAGAGAAGAAGAAGCTGGAATCGGTCATGTTCGACAAAGTGCGGGGCGTTCCGGCGGTCGCCATAGTGGGCAAGTCACCGCAATACATCGCCAGACTGGCGGGCTTCGAGATTCCCGAAGACAGCCAGCTGCTCCTGGTGCCTCTGACTACCATCGGTCCTGAGGACTGGTTCAGTCATGAGAAGCTCTCCCCTGTTCTGGGCTACATCTGCTTCAACAGCGCCGACGAAGCGATCGCCGCGGCCAAGAGCCAGCTCCGCTGGGGCGGCGCCGGCCATACCGCCGTTATCCATGCGCAGGACGACAACATTCTCAACAAATTCGCCGTAGAGATCCCGGCCAACCGTCTCCTTCTTAACCAGCCCGCGGTTCACGGCAGCGTCGGTCTCATCTACAACGAACTGCCTCCTTCGCTCACCTTGGGCTGCGGCACGGACGGAGGCAATTACCTGGGCAACAATATCAACTACTCCGACCTTTTGAGCATAAAGACGGTTGCTCAGCGTATCGTTGATTACGAACGTGATCAATAAATAAGTACCGGCCCGCAAAGAAGAGATGTTTCCCTTCTTCAGATGTCATCCTCCCCCATGTCATGTCATTGGCTGCCTGCTCTGGAGGCAGGCAGCCCCCTTCCTTTCATGTGATGGCATGAGATCTGTCGGGCCGCGGACGGGATGGTATGCGCTTGGCGCGCTTTCCATTTTGAGGGGGCGCGATATCGGAATATTACGGAGGCAAGTAAACATATCAATGGCAGGGGCGAGCCTCGCCTTGCCCCCAAATCAGGGTTGCGAGGTTTACTTGCCGAAGTAATAACGCGTCTTCGGGAAGTTCCGCACGGAGATACGCTGAGATTATTCAGGAGGTCAGGTATGGATGTCCTTGACAGCAGCCTGCGGCATGAAAAGGAGGCAATCAATTTATATGAATATCTCGTGAAGCAGGCTTCGCTTGAGAGTGTAAAGAGATTGTTTTCGTTCCTGCTGGAGGATGAGCGGAAGCACTATGAAAGAATAGCGAACTTCAGAGCGACACTGGATGATACAACAGAGTGGCGCAATGATGAACAAGAGTTTTCAAGACATTTTTCCCATATTGCGAGAGACGCGGGAATAGAGGGGCTGTGCAGGGAAGAAGTGAGTTTCTACCGTGAGGTTATGGAGTGCGAAAAGAACGGTATCAATCGATATGAGTATTATCTCTGTAACTCAGGGGATAAGATATCCAGAAAACTGTTGACTGATATCATGTCGCGGGAAAAGAAGCATTTCGACATCATAAAGGAATTGTGCGTATTCATATCCGAACAGCAAAGCTTCAGATAGAAACCATCATATCCATGGAAAAGAAAAACCGGAAGGTTATTCCATGTCGTCAGGGTATCGTATGGAAACGGATAATAAGAGCAGGCAAGGTCCATGCAATGAATATTTCAGGTACAATGTCGGTCAGACATTAAAAAAGCTGCGCCTTTCAAATAACATGACCCAGAAATTCGTCGCCCGCGCGAACGGGTTGTCCTCCGGCATGATTTCGCTCATAGAAAGCAACAGCATATCGGCTTCGATTCCCACTCTGGCGAAACTCATGAAGTTCTATGGCGTAAAGATGAGCTGGTTGTTCGACGATAAAAATGAAAACAGGAAATACGAAATCATAAGAAAGCATGACAGGAAGGTTCTTTCCAGGATCTTCACGAAAAACGGCTCATCCGGTGAAAATGGTTTTTTGTGTGAATCTCTCACGCATATGACGGAAAAGAGAATGAGGCCGTATATCATAAACCTTTCCGACGAGATCATTGGTGATACGCTCGATGTCCATTTCGGTGAGGTGTTCATGTATGTCCTGAAAGGAGTGTTCGAGCTCATGGTCGAGGGGAGTCAGGTTGTTCTTAAGGAAGGTGACAGTATTTATATGGATGCCTCCCTGGAACACAGGTTCAGGTCCGCCGGCGGTCTGGAGGTGGCCGTGCTTGTCGTCAGGATGGCCGCGGCATGATGCTGAAATCCATGAATGGGCGTCAAGCGCGTTTCAGCACTCCCCAGGCTTCCTCGAGACTATTGTTTAAGGGAGGGCTATGGAAAAGTCCAGGAAGGTTGAGGATTTGATTAAGCAGTTGAAAAAAGAGGGCTTTACCGGTTTTATCAGGATAAGTTACGATCTGGGTGGAATCAACGGAATCGAGAAGAACGAGGAGATTCTGAAGGCAAGGAAAGCATGATGTCTGA
>CAYNVT010000242.1:0-2330 GCA_964400685.1 uncultured Bacteriovoracaceae bacterium
TACCTTCATGATATCGGAATGGCGACCGACAGAAGCGAAAGACACGGCTCAGTGAGCAAGGAACTTTGCAGATCATTTATTGCCGTAAACAACATGGATCCTGATCGTTATTCTGATGTTCTGGTCGCAATAGAATCCCATGACGACAAGGAATACAAGAATCCTGTTTCAGATAACACCCCCCTGCTGAAGATACTTTCGGCCGCCGATGACCTCGACGCGTTTGGCTATACAGGCGTTTACAGGTATCTCGAGATCTATCTTGCCAGAGGCATCGATCCGGAAATCATCGGCTGTGAAATTATCAGAAATGCGTCAGGAAGATTCGCAAATTTCGAATCAGGCTTTGGGAATTACCCTTACCTGGTTGAAAAATATAAATCACGGTATCTTATTCTTAACAATATAATGGTCCGGCATAACAGGGACACTGAAATAAGAAATGCACAAACCGGAGCCGGGAACTATCCGCAAGGCATAGTTAAGTTGGTCTCCGACATGATCAGATATGAAATTCCTCCCGATAAAATAGAGACTTTATCATTCAGATATGCCGGAAACAAAACAGTGGCAGATTTTGTTAATGGATTAACACAGGAGTTAAGCGGGTAATGATGGAAACAAAGTACAACATACCAAACAAAAAAGGAGTCGAGATAGCTGTCAAAAAGATCTTCAGGACACTTTTCCCTTTCAATGAAAATCTTACAAGTCCTGTGGTAAATACTGAAGAAAGCCCGGTAAGATACCAGACAGAGCTCATTTTCGCCGGACTCACAGATGATAATAAAATGACTGCATCAATGGTGTTCGACCAGCTTCCGAAGATCAAGGAATTGCTGCTTAAGGATGCCGGGTTCATTCTGGAATCTGATCCCGCTGCCAAGAGCCTTGCGGAAGTAATTGCCGTTTACCCGGGATTCTTCGCCATTTATTGCTACAGGCTTGCTCATTTTATCAATCAGCTTTCTGTTCCCCTCCTGCCCCGGATGATAACTGAATATGCACATAAGATAACAGGCATTGACATCCATCCCGGAGCAGAGATAGGGAGTCCTTTCTCCATTGATCATGGTACAGGAATAGTAATTGGTGAAACAACCAGCATAGGCAATTATGTCAAACTATACCAGGGTGTTACTCTCGGCGCACTCAGCGTCGATAAAAGCAAAGCATCAAGCAAAAGACATCCGACAATATGCGATAATGTTATACTTTATGCCGGATCCACAATCCTTGGCGGAGAAACGGTTGTAGGAAAAAACTGCATAATTGGAGGCAATGTATGGCTTACTGAAAGCGTGGCGCCAGATTCGGTTGTTTATCACAAAAGCGAGATCATAGTAAGGGGGCAGAACAGGTCACAGGAGCCCATCAACTTTGTGATTTAAAAACTCATAAGAATTATATTATGAAAGCAGAATCAGTACTCAATCTGATAGGCAACACCCCACATTTAAAGATCAACCGCCTTTTCAGGCCCGATATTTCTGTTTGGCTCAAGCTTGAGAGGAATAATCCCGGAGGAAGCATAAAGGACCGTATTGCACTTGCCATGATTGAGGATGCTGAAAGTAAGGGAATTCTGAAATCCGGAAGTGTGATTATTGAACCCACATCTGGCAATACGGGGATAGGACTGGCTATGGTGGCAGCATTGAAGGGATACAGGATAATCCTTGTCATGCCTGAATCGATGTCGGTGGAAAGGAGAAAGCTCATGGCCGCCTATGGAGCGGAATTTGATCTTACACCTCGTGAAAAAGGCATGGCAGGTGCAATTGAAAGAGCGAAGCAGCTTCATGATGAGATATCCGGTTCATGGATCCCCATGCAGTTTGAAAACCCGGCAAATCCTGAAATACACATGAAAACTACTGCAATAGAGATCCTTAATGATTTCCCTGACGGTATTGATATTCTCATTGCAGGAGTGGGAACAGGAGGACATATCACAGGATGTGCGAGAATCCTGAAGCAGCATTTCACCTCGCTCAGAGTGATAGCTGTAGAACCTGAAGCTTCTCCGGTTTTGTCGGGAGGGAAGCCTGGTCCCCATCCCATTCAGGGGCTGGGCGCAGGATTTATTCCACCTGTGCTTGACAGGAGTGTAATTGACGAAATATTAACCGTGGGCAAAGAAGAAGCATATGCTTTCACAGGAAGGACAGCCCGTGAGGAAGGGTTGCTTGTGGGAATATCAACAGGCGCAGTGCTTGCAGCGGTGAACAGGAAAATGAATGCCTTAAGTGCAGGTTCAAGGATACTGACCTTCAACTACGACACAGGGGAAAGATACCTTTCAGCCGAAGGATTATTCTGAAAAGGGA
>CAYNVT010000243.1:0-2289 GCA_964400685.1 uncultured Bacteriovoracaceae bacterium
AGAGACCTTCCTGGCCATGTTGTGCCGGATAAGGTAATCGGCAGCCCAACCGAAACTGGCGCAGGTATCAAGCGGCAGGTCGCACTCTTTGACCCCTGCATGCAGCTTTTCATGCCGGCACGAGCACAACCCCACGGCACAGAGTGAAGCCGAATCGGTTATGCTGGCGGCCGATTCATAATCCAGGATGCGGGTGTATTCATCGGGAAGAGTGGATGCGTCATTGGGCAGGACTCGGGCCGGCGACATGATCTGGCCGTTACCCTGATTGATATCGTATATGCTCCCCTTGTTCTCGAGATATTTATAAAACAAGGGGCCCCATTCTTCGGGCCTGCTGTCTTTGCCGGTACGCATCATGGTGAATTCGAAAATGCCGATTATCATGGGGGAGGGCATGTAATGATATCGCTCATTTACCCATATATCGACGACAAGGCCTTTGTCTGAGAGACGGCTGAGGATCATTTCAAGCCTTTTTTGAGATAATCCGGTGATCTTCCGAATCCTTTCAAGGGTGGAGAATACATAAGGGAGCCTTACAAAAACCTCTGCCTCTTCTTCTGTGAAGAGGGCATTGATAATGGCCTTAAGATCATCATTAACCTCACAGCGCACATGCAGGCTGTCAATTTTATTGCCCACCCTGTTGAAGATATCCTTGCCTCCGGGATGCCCCATTTTTTACCTCTTCATTTCCCCAGGCTTTCTATAAAGGCCTGTACGCGGGTGCGAAGCTGGCCTTCTCCTCCCAGACGGTATTCCCTCTCAAGTTTTAACACAGGGATACCCTCTTTCCTTAGTGCGCTTACCATGGGCATTGAATCCACACCCCACAGGTCGCAGAACTTTATTATCTCGATCGCGACCCCGTCTGCTTTGTATTCTTTAAATGTATCGATAATATTCTTAAGCCTCAGATCGAAATTCTCCATCATGCGCGGGCACAGGGTTTTCTTGAATGTATATTCGGCAAGCGCCCTTATGGGATCGCCGTTAACTTCGATAGCCTTGAGCCCGGGGATGGAGCCTGTACATATCCTGTCGGCAACAACGAGGCCGCCCTGCGATTCGATGATTCTTATGAATTCCGGGTCGTGCAGGTGGGAGCCTGCGAGCATCAGCCGGGCCCGGTATTTTTTACCCTCAGTCCGTTTTTCGATCACTGAGCGCAATTCGTTGATATAAGGGAGTATCAAGTCCTTGGGAGAGACCAGCGAGGCCATGACTATACGGTGGAACTCTGTGCCGGTTATGGGAGGCTCAGGGCTTTTTCTGAGTTCTCCTATCGATTCGATTGCAGCTGAAAACGCGTTCCACTCATCGATTGCCTTAATGAGCGAGGCATTGCCCATATTGACACCGAAGTGCGACTCCAGCCTTTTCGAGAGCAGCCTCAGTTCCTCGGCCTGCCAGTCTATCGTGGCCTCGCTCACCTTGCGGGGGACATCGAGTATATGATTGAAAACGGGTTTTTTGAGATACTCCAGGTTGTCAAAAAGGCGTTGCATATGGGCGCAGGAGGGTACGAACACGAAGCCCTTAATTAAGTCGTAGCGGTCCTCCAGGGCGAATTCCAGCAGGCTGCGGGCATACGAGCATATAAAGCCTGAAAGATAGTTATCCGCGATTTCGGTGCCGGCGACCCCGGGGGCCTGTAGCCGAACCGGGAAAAGCCTGTCTGCCATCAGAAGGGCTTCGGGAACGAAAGAGCAGGAATAGCCTATGGGAATGCGGCCATCAGAAGAGGCCTGTTCGACCAGACGGTTTTGCGGGATTTGAAGAAGTTCATCCAGTTCCTTCAGTATGCCTTGCTGCTCTTGCATAAAAGGCTCCTCATTCAACAATGTGCATCTTTTTAAGGATGCCGTTAACCGTGATTACTGTGGACGAAGTATCGGGTATGCCGGTAAGGGGGATTCCTCTGAAATCATAATCCCTGATAATATCATCATCGCCGAGCCATCCATAGATTGTAAGACTGGTGCGGGTGATGATATCGCTCACTTCCGCTTCATCCCTCACCCTGTTTAAGATGAGCCCGATGTCGCTAAACTCGACTGCGTGCTTATCATTGGCGAGCCTTGCAATAGCATTGGCCACGCCGATGCCTTTTGCAGATGTGTCCGAGACAAGAACCAGGTGGTCAACAGTCTTCATAACACGCCGGTTGATCTGCTCGATTCCGGCCTCGCCGTCTATAATGACTATATCGAAATTGTGGGCCAGGTCACGGATAATGTCTTTCAAAAGGGAGTTGACCCTGCAGAAGCACCCTTCATCCTCGGG
>CAYNVT010000244.1:0-2272 GCA_964400685.1 uncultured Bacteriovoracaceae bacterium
TTATCGGAGGCGGAAATATATTCAGGGGCGCTGATGCCTCTTCGATTGCCTCCGACAGAGTCAGCGCTGACACGATGGGAATGCTGGCTACCATCATAAACGCCCTGGCCCTTAAAGAAGCCCTCAATAAAACGGGAATCGACGCCAGAGTTCTTACAGCCATTGAGATGCCGAAAGTTGCGGAAACAATGACAAAGACCCTTGCCGTTGAACACCTCAAAGCAGGCAGGGTTGTTATATTCGGGGGCGGCACTGGAAATCCGTTCTTCACAACTGACACCAATGCCGCGCTCAGGGCGCTGGAAATAGAGGCGGATGTGCTTATCAAGGCTACAAAGGTTGACGGAATTTATGACAAGGACCCTGTAAAGCACAGTGACGCGATATTCCTGAAGGATATAGATTACGATGAAGCTCTTTCGAAGAACCTGGGAGTAATGGATGCAACAGCGATTGCCCTGTGCAGGGAAAACAACCTTCCCATCAGGGTGATAAATATTAAGGTTCCGGGAAATATAGCCAGACTGGTCAGAGGAGAACCCATAGGCTCTGCAGTAGGGAGGAGGAATTGATGATAAAAGAAGTTTTGGATGATGTAAAAAATGACATGACCAAAGCCGTTGATTCCATGAAACACGGACTGACTAAAATAAGAACCGGGAGGGCATCCATAAGCCTTCTGGACGGCTTGATGGCGGATTATTACGGAACTGCCACACCGATAAACCAGCTCGCAACCCTTTCTACGCCGGAACCAAGGCTGATAGCTGTACAGCCCTGGGATAAAGGGGCCTTCCAGCCGATTGAAAAAGCTATTTTGAAAAGTGAGCTCGGGTTAACGCCCCAGAACGACGGCAAGATAATAAGAATCCCTATCCCTCCCCTGAACGAGGAAAGAAGGCGTGACCTGGTCAAGCTGGTCAAAAAAACGGGTGAAGAATTCAAGGTGGAGATCAGGAATTACAGGAGAGACGGCAACGCCCTTTTAAAAGAAATGGAAAAGGAAAAAGAGATAAGCAAGGACGATCTGGCGAAAGGCCAGGAAGAAATTCAGACGCTTACTGATGATTATATTAAAAAGATTGACGTTCTCATGATGGAAAAAGAACGTGAAATAATGGAGATATAACCTGGCAACTCCAGGTTCGAATAAAACAATACGAGAGGAACAACGATTATGGAAAATCTTAATCCCGGAGGACAATGCATGAGTTATCAGCAGGAAACGACCGAACTGGCAAGATTTATGATGTACTTCAAACCTTCCACCCTTGGAGAAATCAGGGTCCTTTCCCGCATGCTGAACATCGCTATGGTAGACTTTGTATCCGCATCCATGGATGCATTCATCTTTGCCCGCGAGTTTGAAATGGGGGCACCCGTACCTCAGAGGGATAATGAAAGGTTCATAGGCCCGAGGGCTGAACTCACAGGTAAAAGAATCCGCTATGTCATGAGGCTTAACAAAGACCTTGTTGAAAAAATACGCGATATCGCTTTTATGGACAACCGCAGGTTTACGAATATTTGTGACGAAGTCCTTTCAGGTTTTATTGCCTATACCAAGGAGGCAAAGAATTTCAAGGACGTCTGGCTTTCAAGGTCGGATGTTGAAGCTGTAAGAGGCCGGAAAGGTGCAAAGTCTGTTCAGACAGTTGCAGATATTCTCGACAGTTATAAGGCTAAGATAATATCAGCCGGAAGTTCTATAAAAACAGATTGATCTGATCCGGTTATGGCGCTTAACCTCCCCGGCCCCGAACTGAAAAAGACAGACATCAACCGTCTTCTTGCAGCAACCGTGGCCGGGGGGCTTTCTTGTGCACTCTTCTATACAATATTCGGTTTCATCTTCTGCAGGCATCACGCTGGCCGCATTTCCGCCGAGATGTCCCTTTTTGCAGCAAATAATATGAGCCTGGTGATAAGGCCTGATGACCCTTATCTTACGTCTTTTTTACATCAGCTTGGAAGCGGGACATTCTTCGGACTTACATTAGGCCTTCTGATAGGAATCATCGCAGCAGCGGCCGGGGCCGTAATATTCTTTACTGCAGGCAGGTCGGCCTTCTCCAGAGTTCTGCAGACGGGTCTGGCGGCTATTGTTGCAGTATTTGCGACAGTATCCGGATACAGCAGAGAACTTCCTTATGTTTCGGTAATATTCGGGATACTTTCGCCTGCAGTATTTTTCATCCCATGGCTTCTGATAATAAGCAAAACCAAAGACAAACCTAATTCCTATATTGCCTGGCTTGTTTTTTTCGCAGTG
>CAYNVT010000245.1:0-266 GCA_964400685.1 uncultured Bacteriovoracaceae bacterium
GATATACCACATCTCTGTCTTGCCCATTGAACCGTGCTTCTCCATGGCAGTGTTATCATCGGGGTGAACCTGCACGGAAAGATCGGAGGAGGCTTCAATGAATTTTATAAGAAGCGGGAATTCGTTACCGTATTTTTCATATACATGTTCTCCGGTGAGGTCGTCCATATAGACTTCCGTGATCTCGGCGATGTTATTTCCTTCGAGGAAGCCGTTTGATACAACCGACAGGTTGTTTTCGACTGCCGAAATTTCCCAGCTTTCGC
>CAYNVT010000245.1:276-2223 GCA_964400685.1 uncultured Bacteriovoracaceae bacterium
AGGCCGGCAGACCCCTGTTTCTTGCCGTACTCATTTGCAAGAACAGAACCGCCCCAGATTTTTTCTTTAATTATCGGCTCAAATTTTAAAGGATATAATTTAGTCATTTACGGCATTTATTCATTCTACAGGAGCCCTGTTTTATATGGTCGTGATTTATTTTTATTTTTGACAACGGATATCTGTTACAAAAATATAAAAATATGCTGATTGTAGGAATCGCCGGCGGAACGGGTTCGGGAAAAACGACAGTAGTCAGGAAGATAGTGGATGAGTTTAAAAACAGTGAGGTTATCGTCCTGCCGCAGGATGCTTATTACCGCGATAACAGTCATCTGCCCCTTGAAGATAGGCAGAAAATCAATTTTGACCATCCCGATTCGGTGGAATTTCCACTTCTAATAGAACATCTTAACAGGCTGAGGGCAGGTGAAAGCATAGAAATGCCTGTTTATTCATACATTACATGTGTCAGGTCGAAGGAGACTATCCCCGTCTCTCCGGCCGGGGTGATAATTGTCGAGGGAATACTGGTTCTGGCCGATCCCGCCCTCAGGTCGCTCTTTGATATCAAGGTTTTCGTTGATGCGGATGCCGACGACCGGCTCGGAAGGGTTATAATGAGGGATATTGCCGAACGCGGAAGATCAGTTGTTAAGGTGCTTGAAAGATACCACGAGACAGTCAAGCCTTCGCACCTTCAGTTTATTGAGCCATCCAAGAGATACGCGGATATAATTATACCCGGGGGCGGTGAGAACCTTGTCGGAATCGGGGTCCTGATTTCAATGATGCGTCAGCACATGACTTAAAACGGATAATTATGCTCGATACTTACAAGCCGGAAAACATTTTATTCCTTGACATTGAGACAGTGCCATCTGCACCTGAGTTTTCAGCACTCAGCCCCCGGATGCAGATGCTGTGGGAAAAGAAGTCTGCCACTTTCAGAAACCCAGGGCAGGACGCCGCCGAGGTTTACCAGAGAGCCGGGATATTTGCAGAGTTCGGGAAAATCATCTGTATATCGGTGGGGATAATCACGGAAAGAGAACCTTTCAGTTTCAGGCTGAAATCATTCTTCGGCGATGACGAAAAGACTATCCTGAAAGATTTTTCGGCATCACTCGGCAAATTTGCTTCAGGCCGCGACATCACCCTTTGCGCACATAACGGCAAGGAGTTTGACTATCCTTACATGGCAAGAAGAATGATCGTAAACGGGGTGCCGCTGCCTCCAATACTCGATAACGCAGGAAAGAAACCCTGGGAGGTGAAACTTCTCGACACCATGGAGCTATGGAAGTTCGGGGATCATAAAAACTATACCTCGCTTGAAACCCTGTCGGCAATACTGGGCATCGAATCACCCAAGGATGACATTGACGGCAGCATGGTGGCCGGCATCTACTGGAACGATCATGACCTTCAGAGGATTGTGAAGTACTGCGAAAAGGATGTTCTGTGTGTTGCACGGATACTGCTGAGATTTATGAACTACCCTTCAGGTGTGGACCCCGGGAAGATAGAATCCGTAACGGTTATGTGATTAATACTCACCATTCCGAACAAAAAGGTCCGGTGGGTGGTGCGGGTTCAAAAAGGAAAACTCAGGCAGTCAGCAGACGCTTGTACATCATTATGGTATTTTCCAGACCATAGTATAATGCGTCTGAGATTAATGCATGGCCTATTGACACCTCGGCAAGGAAGGGGATACACTCTGAAAAATACCCAAGGTTTTCGAGGCTCAGATCATGACCCGCATTCACTCCAAGCCCCAGATCCCTGGCAGCTTCGGCGACTCTTACATAAGGTTCGACAGCCTTTTCCCTGCCGGCAGGGTAGAGCCTGGCATAGGGCTCGGTATATAATTCAACCCTGTCGGCCCCCGATAATGCCGCGTATTCCGCTGCAACAGCATCGGCATCAATAAAGATGGATGTT
>CAYNVT010000246.1:0-2218 GCA_964400685.1 uncultured Bacteriovoracaceae bacterium
TCATAAGATGCTAATCAATAGTTAATTGTATAACTCTCTTAGTAGCAAGGTATGAAATCGAAATATTCGTCAGTCTGAATCTGAATGCCATTTTCTGGTTTTTCATGTACTCACCCCCTGCCTTCGCAAGGCTCAGGCTTCCCCCTCTCTACGGCGTAGAGAGGGGGATTGAGGGGGTGAGTTCGTGTTGAACCGGAGTAATGAAGAACAGCTACTTTTCGGATTGCGGGTTTTTATCCGGGTACTAATGATAAAAAAAAACTGTTTAACCCGCTTTATCAATATTTATGCACAGCATTAATTGTTCGTTAAACAGAAGGAAATAAAAAGAATTCACTATTTTTACAGATATGGATCCGGAAACAATAAGGATTAGACCGATCAAACCAGCTCTTTCAGGCTATCTGAAAGAATCGCTGGTGCTGCTGCGGCGCAGCCGGGTGCCTGATGATGATGCCATTCACGACATAAGGGTCCTGATGAAAAAGGCAAGGGCTGCCATGAAGCTCCTGCATCCGTGTATCGGGGAAAAAGCCTTTGAAGATGAGTACAGGACTTACCGCGATGCAGCCAGATTGCTTGCCTCATGGAGGGATATGTCGGTTCAGAGAAAGACACTCAGGTCGGTAAGGAAGTCAAACAGGAAGCTCTTCAGACGTCTTGAAGGTTATAACCCTCTCGATGAGATAATGAAATGGGAAAACCAGAGTTCTGAAGAGAACATGGAAATCATCAGGAATATTGATGAGGTCGAGACTTTACTGAGAAAAGCCTGGTACCGTCTGAGGTTTATGACCATCGGTGAACCCGATTTGGCTTTACTTTACGATCAGCTAAACAAAAGCTACATGAGCGCCGCCTCTCTCTGCATGGAGTGCCGGATAAATACCAGGCCTCAAAAAGTCCACGAGCTGAGGAAACGAATCAAAGACTTCCTGTACCAGATCTATTTTTTCCGTCCTGTTAATCCGGCTGCCGTAAAGAGCACCGAAAAGAGATTGGATATAATTTCCCAGAATCTCGGAAAATACAACGATATATCTCAGATTATTGCCGGTCTGAATTATAAGTATGGCAACCCCGGCAATCCTCCTGAACTGGATGAGCTGGTGGCTTTGCTTAAAGGAATTCAGGACAGATATCTGGCAGACGTGTGGAGTTCCGCTTTTAAAGTCTTTAAACCCGGACAGAAGCTTCAGGCTCTGCTCGGGATAACCATTCTCAGAATGTAAACATCTGTTAATAAACCTGGGAGATTTTCGGAAAAGGTATTAATTATTATCCCGACTTAGCCGGTTGTAAACAAAAATATAATTATATAGATAATTGAATATAAAAAGGATTTTTATTTTTGCATGACTAAAAAGCAGGAATTATGACCAGCAGGAGGGATTTTATAAAGATTTCCCTTATCGGGGCGGGGGTGGTTGCAGCGGGAGCCGGCACTTACGGCCTTATCAGGAACTTTTCAGGTAAAGAAATTAAACCTGGGAAAATTGATGATCTATTCCGGACGCCGACATATTGCGAGATTTGTTTCTGGAAATGCGCAGGGTGGGTATATAAATCGCCTGACGGCAGCATCTGGAAGGTTACGGGCAATGATGAGGACCAGCACTGCAACGGAAGGTTGTGCCCCAGGGGAACAGGAGGCATAGGGGCGTATTATGACAGCGACAGGCTGAGGACCCCTTTAATCAGGACCGAAGAGAGAGGCAGGCAGGTCTTCAGGGAAGCCACCTGGGATGAAGCCCTTGATTATACAGCCTCAAAGATGAAAGAAATCGCTTCCAGGTATGGCCCTCACGCCCTGGCCCTCTTTTCTCACGGTTCGGGCAGCAGTTATTTCACAACACTATTCAGGGCGCTTGGTACGGACAATATTGCCGAACCTTCTTATGCACAGTGCAGGGGCCCGCGCGATGATGCTTTTCTCGCAACTTTCGGCGAGGAAGTCTACTCTCCCGAAATAACAGATATAAGAGACACAAAATGCCTTGTACTGATCGGATCACACCTCGGTGAAAACATGCATAACGGCCAGATACAGGAGATGTCAGATGCGATAGATAAGGGGGCGGTTATAATAACTGTTGACCCCAGGTTTTCGACGGCGGCAGGAAAATCAAAATACTGGCTTCCCATAAAACCGGCAACTGACATGGCGCTGCTGCTGGCCTGGATGCACGAACTGATTTATAATGATCTTTATGATAAG
>CAYNVT010000247.1:0-2208 GCA_964400685.1 uncultured Bacteriovoracaceae bacterium
AGAGTATCGGCTCCCTGATCTGTAAAATGAACGTAGTCTTTTTTTGCAAGAGGAGGATTCATTCCAAACCACCTTATGATTGATGAATTGCCTCCCATCGCTGTCCGGGCATCCCAGAAAACGGCGCCGGCTTCAACTGAAGCTTTTTCCTGGGCCTTTATTATCTTGCCTATGTTCGGATAGGATACCACCCTGTCTCCTTCCTGGTATGCAATATCCGTCAATCCTACAACTACAACGGCTGTTCCCGGGGTGACTTCATGGATAAGGGAAATCTGCCGGGCAAGCCCCTTCTCATAATATGAATAATCATTCCTTATATTGGTTGCAAGGTTCAGACCGTAATGCAATATTATCAGGTCTGGGTTAAGAATACTGAAGGCCTCTTTAAGGTTTTCACTGTCAACCATTGTAAATTCAAGGCCTGCACTCCCCCTCTGCGGAATATTATCCACAACCAGACCCTTGCTGCCCTCAATGCTTATTCCGTAAATATCCGGACTTGTATTGCCGGAGAACTCAACAAGGACATTCTTTGATCTGTAAAGAGGACACTGATATTCAGCAACTTCATCGCTTTTCTTCAGGGTATCGATGATCAGGGGATTGTTATCTGCCTTGATGCTGATCCCGACATTATCCTGTTTATTCCTGTAGATTATCCTCAGGTACTCAAAATCTGATGCGAAGTTGTCGGCGAAAACCGATTCTGAAATTCTCACCCACGATTTTACTTTTCCCGGCGACATGCGCCCTTCCGGCAGATACCTGCAGAATGCCATAAATGGTCCCAGTTCATTGTGCCTTATCTCCCCGTTTTTAAATGAAAGGTAATTATAGCGGCGCCAGTTGGTTGATGCCCTGACATAAAATGATTTTGTATAGGTTACAGGCATTACGGGAAGGAACAGTCCCGGACCGGTACCGCCTTTTATGGTGCGAAGCGAGTGCCTGAGATATGAAGTGATCCTGTCTCCCTCAATCTGCGAATCGCCGAAATACATGATCCTTATCTTGCCTCTGGAGTATTTCAGGGAATCAAGGAAAACTTGTAAAGGATTATGACTTGCCGTATCCTGTGAAATAGTATCGTATGGATATAATATGGGCCCGGGGGTATCAACAACGGCTGAGGTATCTGCGGGCTCGGGTGTAAGGTCGGGAATTACCCTGGCAAAAGTGGTATCGGGAATGTCAGGTTGCTCATTTCCAGGATAAACTATCCTTAATATTTTTTCAGGTATCAGGGTTTCTGCGGATGGCAGGTTAAGCTCCCATGGTAAAACATAAGAAAGACCTGCAAAACAGATCAAAATGATAAGCAGCAATAGAAATGACCTGAAAGGGCGCATTCTGACAAAGAGGCTTAGCTCTTCTTCTTTATTTTAAGTACCTGACCTACCCTGATCTTACCGGGATCGCTTATATTGTTCAAATTAAGGACATCAGTAGTGCTTACATTTTCAAACCTCTTTACGATATCCCATATTGTATCACCATACCTTACAGTATATGTGACAAAATCACCTGATTGTTCCTGTACCGGCAGGGCGGCAAATGAGACGCTTGCGGGTGCCGCGGCAGGTTTTCCGGTAATCTGCTGTTTTTCGGCAAATGACATTTCGTTGATTCTGGAATAATAATCGGCTTTTGACGGATCCACATAAACAGCAAGCTTCTGCCCTACTCTTATAGTATTACGGTAAATGTTATTCCAATACCTTAGATCTGATAGCGACACTTTATACCACTCCGATATAAACCCAAGGTTATCGCCGTCTTTGACAGTGTAAATGATTTTGGTTTTCCCCTTTACATCGGGCGGAACATATGTTGAACGCGATGGATCTGCAGTAATATTGATCCTTGTGAGATAAACATCCGGCTTGTAATTCCGGATTGTATCGCTAAGGTCGATGAAATCGCCGAGGTGACTCATTGGAAGAGTTAGTGAGAGCGGTTTTGAGGAACCGGGTACAAGTCCCGTCTTATATTGCGGATTCAGTGCCTTCAGCTCCCCGAGGGGAATTCCCATGACTTCAGATATCTGGTTCAGATGAATATCCTTGTTTATCATAATGGTATCAGTCGAAACAGGGATGTTGAGAGGCAGAGGTTTCAGTTTATGTTCAGCGGAATAGTTAACAGCATATGCGGCCGCCACATACATCGGGATATATCCCCTGGTCTCTCTTGGCAGCCTGTAAT
>CAYNVT010000248.1:0-2185 GCA_964400685.1 uncultured Bacteriovoracaceae bacterium
TTCCCTATAACCTGATGCCACTGCGCTCTTATCTCGTCGGCAGATGTGCAGCGAAGCTCCATGGTGTTGAACATGGTCTGCGTCCAGTTCCATGTTGGCTTCGGTTCTGCGGCGGTCTTGATCAGATGCGAGTATTCGCCCGAGAATTCGATCCTGTCCCAGGAGAACGGGGGAAAATTGAATTCATTGCACTTGGGAGCCATTACGCAGTAATGGTCCATTCCGCCAAAATCCGCCAGGCCTCCCCAGGCAGGGAAGCTGTACGAGCATGCGTTGTAAATCCACAATGGTTTATCGCCCCAGATATCCCGGTTTTCACGGAGCTCTTCAAGCGCATCGGCCGGGTCGCCGCTCAGGTCGCCTTCGCCGCTTACGGCATTCAGTAGAACCCTCGGGTTGCTGCCATAGTTTTCAACAAACGCCTTCTGATAATCATTAAGGTTGTCCATATGCGTGAACAGGTAGAAATCCTTTTCCTCGGCCATTGGTATAATAACTTCAGGCGGATAATCAGGCGAGGGATAATAGATGAACATATTTATGCCTAATGAGAGCTGCTTATCCAGCATAGCCGTGTCCTTGAAAATGCTGCTGTTCCAGTTGCCGACAGGAAATACCGGCCTGAAGAGCCTGAGAGATCGCGAAACGCTGAGGGCAGTAAGCCCGTCCAGCCCATGGATAGTAAAAACTGTCCATTTCGCGAAGGGAACCCCGTCATGTCTTGGTACAGTGATGAGCGCCGTCTGACCGGGCGCAATGTCGGGATTTTGAATGACCGCAAAACCGCTTATGTCAAGCCCGTCAATAGAAAGCCCGGTTACTGTAAGCGACCTGTCGGAATCGTTCCTGACATGCACATATATGGCATCGCCGGCAACGTTTGAAGTTATATGGGAAGGAGTCAACGATGGCTTAGGAATGACTCCCGTCTTACTCCATACAATATTTGATCCGTCTCTTATCTCGATGGAGACGCTGCCGCCCGCATTGAAACCTGATGACGGGGAGAAGAACCTTAAGATGCCCGTATCTCCTGCTTTCAGGTTTTTCTGTATGACCTCAGCCCATGCGATATCCGGGTTGTCACCTGCTTCGACGCCGTTGATTATTATTGCATCCGGGGTGCAGTCAAAGGGCGCCGTGAAGTAACCTGAAAACAGGCCCCCGTTCTCGGGCGCGGCCCTCTGTTCGATTATCCTCGGGTTATAATGGCTCTGTGAAAATGAAATATCATCAAGCATGCCTTTTCCCTGAGGAAAGTCCCCTACCGAAATTATTTTTGCAGTAGAGTCAGAGATGCCTTTTGCATTTGTCACTGTAAGCCTGAGCCTGTATGCGCCGGGTGATGAATAGGCATGGGAGGTGCTCCATGAAGGGGCATATGACCCGTCGCCGAAATCTATTACAGGATTGAGGAGAAGCCCGTCGGGATCAGTTGAACCTTCGGCTGAAGCAATAACAGCCTCTCCTGCCTCGATATGATTTGCACTCAACGAAAGCAAGGCCAGAGGTTCATTGACCTGTGCAGGCTGCTTGCACGCCACAGCCAGAAAAAGCAGCATGATAAAAAGAAATGATTTGTTAATAGATTTCATTGCGCAATTCCTCCCATATCAAAATACGGTTTGAACATATCCTTCAAAACGCCTCTGGCCGCCTTGTGCGTTGTCCTGTCCATTTTCGTTACCCCCATATTCTGCACCGGGGCCTCCTTGTCTACGCGGTACCAGTTGAACTGGCACCACCAGACTGCAGATGCAATGAAACCATCTGTCTCATTGCCGCCAGAATCTACTGAGCTCAGGGGAAGAATGCCGTCAAGGGTTTGTCTTGCAATCATAACCTGGTCAAGTTCGCCATTTCCATTCGAACCGGGCCATGTGCCGAACTCGCAGGCAATTATAGGTTTGCCGGGGTGAAGCTGATGCTGCTCATAAAGGAAGTTCATAGTCTCAGAGGTTATATATTCGCCGTAGAAAACACCGTAATACATGGTGAAACCGACTACATCCACCGCGTCTATTGCACCTCCGGTTATACCGACGCCGTCTGCGGCGAGGCTGAATGTGACCAGCCTTCCGTCGGGATAGTTCCTGTCGAGGTCATCATGAAGGTCCTGTGCATAATTCTTCAGAGACTGTTGAAAAACCGTTTTTGGCATTGATATGGTTTCCGATAATTCGGA
>CAYNVT010000249.1:0-2178 GCA_964400685.1 uncultured Bacteriovoracaceae bacterium
CTGTTGTCGATCGTATTCAGATCGGTCAGGGGCGGGCTTACAGGTTCTATACCTCTCGCAGCTTCCATAATTATACTTTTTGGATTCATGGGTTATACAGGCATAGCGATTGACCCGGCAACTGCCCTGCTCTCTTCGGTGATGATCGGCGTGGGAGTTGATTTTACAATACAATACATCTGGAGATTAAAGCTGGAACTGGCTGCAGGCAACGACATGAAAACAGCCACCGGCAGGGCAATGAGTTCGATCGGTCACAGTATAATGACCAATGCCCTTACGGTAATGGCAGGATTCTCGGCTCTGATCGTTTCCGGGTTCACTTCAATAAGATTCTTCGGATATCTTGTTGTAATTTCAATCGCATCATGCCTTGCCGGGGCACTTCTCACCATACCTGCATTCATTGTGAAATACAACCCTGCATTCGTCCGGAAAAATATTGACAATCTAAAAACAGATAAAAATGAAGATGAAGCTGATACTTCCGTTATTGTTCATTCAGGCGGTAAAAGCGTTGGGCCAGCTGCCTGAGGCCGACCAGATTCTTGAGAAAAGCCGCGAGCTTACACTGCTCGGGTCGCTTAAGGCAACTCTGAATCTTACTATTACGGAAAAAAACGGTTCTGTCAGGAACAGGGTCATCACGATGATCTCAAAAAGTTACCCCGACGGGACTGAAAAAAGACTTATTAAGTTTCTTGAACCTGCCGATGTGAGGGGCACGGGAATGTTGATTACCGACAATAAAACATCAGCCGATGAAATGTGGATCTACCTCCCGGCACTCAAGAAAACAAGGAGAATTGCAACAACCGAAAAAGGCAGAAGCTTTATGAATTCGGAATTCTCAAATTCTGATATGAGTTCCCCTACCCTTGCTGATTTTAAGAACAGGCATCTTGAAGGATCGGGGCGCGACAATCAGTGGATAATTGAAAGCATTCCTGCCGGCAGCGACAAAGTATCGGAATACGGCTTTAACAGGAAAATAAGTTATTTTACAATGGATGGCAACAGGCTTAAGAAAATGGAATTCTTCGACCGCGACGGCAACCTTTTTAAAACAATTGAGGTTCTGGCTGTTGCACAGGGAGATAACGGGAAATATATTATCAGTGAAATGAAATCAGTCAACCTGTCGAATGGCAGGAGTTCTGTTATTAAATTCACAAATCTCTCGATGAATGCGCCTGTGGAAGATTCATCATTTACTCTGCAGGCACTTGAACAATAGGAATCATGTTTAATTTCACCCCGGGGTTAAAGTAGCAGGGAAGTTATTATTTTTGTTTCATAAATCCCTGAGGTGATCAGAAAAGATGAAACGATTTGTGCCCAGGCCGCACCGGGAGGCGGTGCTCTGGCTGTGGTACGCGTGAGCGGCAGTGGAAGCATAGATATCTGCAGCAAAATCTTCACCCCGGCCTCGGGGAAAATAAAGCTATCCGGATTACCCGGGAACAGCGTTGTTTTCGGTGAAATAAAGGAATCAGGAAATGTCGTTGACGAGGTTCTCCTGACACTCTTCAGGGCGCCTCACTCCTACACCGGAGAAGACTCTGTGGAGATTTCATGTCACGGGTCCGATTACATAATAAGTAAAATACTCGAGCTGCTGGTTCGTAACGGAGCCCTTCCTGCAAGACCGGGTGAGTTCACCATGCGGGCCTTTATGAACGGAAAAATGGATCTTTCGCAGGCAGAGGCAGTTGCCGACCTGGTTGCCTGCTCCTCCGAAGCTGCTCACCGCATAGCGATAAACCAGCTTAAAGGAGGATTCTCAGATAGCATCAGGCAGTTGAGAAACGAACTTCTTCAGTTTGCCTCCCTGATTGAACTGGAACTCGATTTCGGGGAGGAAGATGTTGAGTTTGCCGACAGAAAAGAGCTTCTGGCGCTGGTGAGTAAAATAAGAACAATGGCAGATTCCCTTGCATCCTCATTTATTACCGGTAACGCAATAAAAAACGGCATCCCTGTGGTTATTACAGGCAAACCAAACACCGGCAAATCAACCCTGCTCAACGCCCTCCTGATGGAAGAAAAGGCCATAGTATCAGATATTCCCGGCACTACCAGGGATGCAATAGAAGATACAATTATCATCGACGGAATAAGATACAGGTTTATTGATACGGCGGGACTGAGACACACCGAAGACAGAGTTGAGATGCT
>CAYNVT010000250.1:0-2086 GCA_964400685.1 uncultured Bacteriovoracaceae bacterium
AAGGTATTCCTTGTTTCCGTCAGATATTTATTTTCCAATCAGCGTCCCCTCCAGCCCCTTGCAATTATTAAAAAGTAATGGAGTCAGGTATCTTGTTGTAGGCGGTTATGCGCTCGCAGTCCATGGACATCCCCGTTACACAAAAGATATCGACATATGGATCGAGCTGTCGCCTGAAAATGCAGCTTCTTTAATTAAAGCACTCGATCAGTTCGGTTTCGGTTCGCTCGGGTTAACGGAAAATGATTTCCTTGTCGAAGGCCACACTATTCAACTTGGTAATCCGCCTAACAGAATTGACATACTTTGTTCTGTTTCCGGAGTTGAATTTAATGATTACTATGACAAGCGGATTGAAACCGAAATAGATGGCGTCACGGTAAACTTCATCGATATAGAAAGCCTTAAAATAAACAAAAGGGCCAGCGGCCGCCTTCAGGATCTGGCGGATATTGAAGCTCTTGAGTGAAGAACAAAAGAGGCCTGCCCTTGATTCTTGATAAGTTTATTAATTTGTACCAATTCAAAGGCTGACTACCAAGTACATCCACTTATCTGCTAGATCAGGCATTGAAGGGCCTAGTGCCCTTGCATTTCGGAAAAGATGTACATCCCCAGAATTTATCTCCTGCGTGATTCCCCTTCTTTGCTGTTCGGATAACCATTGGATTGCCGCAGAAGGGGCACAGGATATCTTTCGATTCTGCTTTAACAGGCATTTGTCTTTTTTGAACCTCGGTTATCATCTTAAGTAATCCTGCACCGTCAATCAATTCAAGAGGTTTTCCCGCTGCAAATGTCCGGGCCTCCTGGGTGAAAATGCCGGATGAAATGACAACACCTTCTGAAGCCCCTTCCGCAATCACCACACCATAGAGTTCCCTTACAACTTTCACTCCGACTTTTTGCATTTTCCATTGCTTGCACTGAACAAGAATTTTCTCTATGCCCTTTTTGAGGATTATATCAACACCGCCATCAGCTCCAAAGGCTGTTTCGGTCACCATATATCCTTTTCTTCTGTATGCTTCGGCAACAAGGTCTTCGAACTCCTTCCAGCTGATACTGCGAATTGAATCTATGCCGTTCTGCTTCTCAAACAATGACCTCCTTCTAAATGCATCAAAAGCCATAAGTGCGGCACATAATAAGAGTATCAATGAAATAAATGAACCCAGAAGAGGTACGGCATGCCCTATGAGCCTGAAAGAGCTCGGTGATAATAAGGATGGAACCAAGTAATGAAAAAGAAGGTAAGCCAGAATTGCCATAATCAGATATGCCCACCATGGGACCAATGCGACAACTGACCTTTTTCTTAATGCCATTTGCAACCTCCAATTTTCAAATAAGATTATTTCAACTTAATAGCTCGATAATATATCAACATATCCAGAATAACTATAGAACATTTCTTAGGAATGCGTGACTTTGGACGGAAATCATCAAACAGCCCAGGGTATCACCACTGAAAATGTATAAAAATAAAATCCCAAGATTTTTCTCGTTCTGTCAGATATTTATTTTTAAATCAGCGTCCCTACCAGCAATCCATCTGGTTTATTAGGTTATGCCTTTGGTAACATTCTGGGTATTGGATGTGCATTTTTATTCAGGATGTTCATGTAAAGAATCAGGAACTGAGTAAAAAACTCAGGGATATCGCGTTATCATATTTCTCTTGATGATTTATATCATTCCAGGTTCACAAGGTATTCCTTGTTTCCGTCAGATATTTATTTTCCAATCAGCGTCCCCTCCAGCCCCTCGGAGTTGAATTTAATGATTGCTATGACAAGCGGATTGAAACCGAAATAGATGGCGTCACGGTAAACTTCATCGATATAGAAAGCCTTAAAATAAACAAAAGGGCCAGCGGCCGCCTTCAGGATCTGGCGGATATTGAAGCTCTCGAATAATCAGTCTGATGAATTTTCACTGGTCAGCTCTTTAATTATAAGAACAAATGGAACCAGTCCCAACCATTGATAAAATTTGTTGATTGTTGAGACGCGACCCCTTTATTTTGTACTCATGATTTTTGCATTTACTATTGCAACAATGGCAGATTTTAAAGCGCTGGCCG
>CAYNVT010000251.1:0-2052 GCA_964400685.1 uncultured Bacteriovoracaceae bacterium
GTCGAGGGCCTCTCTGTCGAGGGCCGAGCCGGTCCTGACGAGCTCGGCGACATCTGCAATGGCAACTCTCAGCAGAAAATTCCCGTCACCAAGCTTTTCTATACCTACGGCATCGTCAAAGTCCCTGGCGTTTCTGCCGTCAATCGTGAACAGGAGACTGTTTCTCAGATCAACACGACCTGCAGTATATTCATCAAAACCAATAGATGATGCTTCTTCGGCCTCTTTCAGCGCCTCTTGTGAAAAGCCTGGGGGCAGAGAATATTTAATTATGATATTTCTAAGGTCTTCTTTTATGTTCTCAGGCATATCGAGTATGCCGTCAATCCTTGCCTCTATGGAATCGATTCTGCCCGAACCCTTCGGTGGCGAAAGGATAGCCATAACCATATCCCCGTGCCTGGCGCCTTTTTCCCAACCATCAGGAACAATAATCGTATAAGGTATTGGTTTTGCCGGTTCGATCACACCCCATTTTTTATAGCGGATATACCTGCCGGAGACTCTCAGGTTTTCTCGCTTCAGCACACAGCTCACGCAACCCTTGAAGCCTTTGCCCTGTCTGAAAATTCTTGCTTCTACTCTATCTCCGTGCATTGCCCCGCACAGGTCGGCTGCCCTCAGGAAGACGTCCTCTCTGCCGTCGTCCCTCACAAGAAATGCGTACCCCTTTTCATTCCATATTATTGTGCCCTTGGCTTTCATTGATTCCCTTTTACCACCTGAACAAAAAAAAGAGTATTATTATGAAGCCTTGTTATTGCATTATCTCATTTCGGATGTTAGTTTTTATTAAAGACAATGACAAAACTTAAACAGAGACAGAGATACAGTCCTGACGTCCATGTTACCGATGAAGGGATGGTCGAAAAAACCTACAGGGCAAAGGCGCTTCCTTTAAGGATATTCGGCGCCATGTTTATTTTCTGGGAATCCTTCATATATTCCAAGTTGAATGGCGTTGAAGGAATACCCCGGTTCCTGGGCAAGCCGGATATATACTCGCTCCATATATCGTTCATGGGAGGCAAGAACCTGAGAGAGACCTCAAAAAAACCGGATGCATCATATTATGAAAGGCTTGGCAGGATTATCTCATGCATGCACGAAAGGGATGTGGTTCACATTGATATGCGCAACCGCAGGAATTACGGCATCGATGAAGAAGGCAAACCCTATCTGATAGATTTCTCCCCGTCATTGTACATCCCCTGGCCCAAGACGCTCAAGAAGCTGCTTACCCCTCTTGACTGGCTCGGCATGCTGAAGATCAAGGGAAAGGTTTCTCCGGAACTTCTGACAGAAAAGGAATCAAGGTGCATGAAATTCGGCTGTTTTTTAAGCTCTTTATGGCTGCCTAAAAAATTGTTTAACTTCTTTAAATCTTCTTTCAGACTCCTGCGATCGGTTTTGCGGTATTAAGATTTTTCAGAGATTTTTCAATACTTTTCTTCCTTAATTTCAGTTCTCTCATGTTTTTCATGAAAGCAGTTTTTTCAGGCAAACTGACTATGATAATCGGCACCGTACCCAGTAAAAACGACAGCAGCAGCAAAGCCCATAAAGGAATATCCGGGATAAGCCTGTATGAAAGAAATGAGAGAGTATAGGCCATGGGATTATGTATGCCGAATATCATGGCCGCAAGGATACCCAGTACAATAATGAGAACTTTTATATATCGCACAGTTCATCCTTAATTACATATGTTCGTGGCACCCTTCTGTTCATATTGCATATCACTTCATAAGGGATGGTCCCGGCCCATAAAGCTATGTCTTCGACAGTTATCATCTCTTTGCCGAACAATATCACCTCCTGGCCTACGGGATAAATGTCATCGCCGAGTTCGACAAGACATTGATCCATACAGATTCTTCCTACAATAGGGTATTTTTTCCCATCTATTACGCAGAAAGTGTTGTTGGAGAGAGACCTCATATACCCATCGGCATAACCGACAGGAACCGTCCCTATATATGTATCCCTGCCGGTCTTGTAAGTAAGACCATAAGAAAGGCCTGTCCCTTTCTTTACACGCTTTATGAAAAT
>CAYNVT010000252.1:0-2008 GCA_964400685.1 uncultured Bacteriovoracaceae bacterium
GATTACCGCAACCTGGGGCCGTAAGAACTGGGCAGTGTGTACGAATCTTTGCTGGAACTGCACCCCCTGCTGAATACCGACGCCGGCACCTTTCAGTTAACCAGTGCGGCCGGGAACGAACGGAAAACGACCGGAAGTTATTACACGCCGTCCAGTTTGATTCAGGTTCTGCTCGATTCGGCGTTGGATCCAGTGATTGAAGGTCGTCTGAAGGGAAAACCGGATGCTGCACAACAGGAACTAGCCCTACTCGAATTGAAAGTCTGCGACCCTGCCTCTGGTAGTGGGCATTTTCTGATTGCGGCAGCGCATCGTATCGCCGGCAGGCTGGCCGAGGTGCGTGCAGGTGACAACGAACCTTCGCCTAACGAGACCCGGCGGGCATTGCGGGATGTGATTCGCCACTGTGTTTATGGCGTGGATGTCAACCCAATGGCGGTAGAGTTGTGTAAGGTGAATCTGTGGCTTGAATCGCTCGAGCCAGGCAAGCCGCTTTCTTTTCTTGATGCACATATAAAGTGTGGCAACAGCATAGTAGGTTTAGATTTCACAAATAAACTGGATGAACTTGTGGTACCAGACGAGGCTTTTAATCACATAGCCAGGAACGATAAGCCAACTGCAAACCTGCTAAAAAAACGCAACAAGAGCGAGCGTGAAGGTCAAGAAAGCCTGTTTGTCATGGCTGTAGACAATAATGACGATCTAGAGCAAGAGCATTGGTTAGCAGAACGCTCTCGAAGTCTGAATGTAATGCCTGACAACAATGCCATCGAAGTTAAAGCCATAGAAGAGGCCTATCAACAAGTCAGCGAATCAAGTCAATACTGTCGGCAGCGTCAAATCGCCGATTTGTGGACTTCAGCATTTTTCTGGAAAGTTGAGGAACCGTTAGGCAGAAATTTAGAGGTAATTGCTCCTACACATGGTCAACTGCATAGGTTGTTAAATGGTCGCCAGACCCAAGACGGGCTTAATGAAAGGGTGGAAAAGCTGCGCCAGGAGGAAGGTTTTTTCCACTGGCCTATAGAATTTGCAGATGTTAAATCGGCTGGTGGCTTTGATTGTATTGTTGGAAATCCGCCGTACATTCAACTTCAAACAATGCATGAGAAAGCAGATATGTTACAAGGCTTTGGATTTGAAACTTTTGCAAGAACAGGGGATATTTATTGTCTTTTTTATGAGCGAGGGGTTCAATTATTACGAAAAAATGGAATTTTAGCATTTATCACAAGCAACAAATGGATGCGTGCTGGATATGGTGAAGCCCTACGAAAGTACTTTGCGGAAAATACCAACCCTCTTCTACTTGTTGATTTTGCCGGACAGAAAATATTTAAGTCAGCGACTGTTGATGTAAATCTATTAATCATAGAAAAAGCAAAGAATAGATATGCAACTAAAAGTTGCGTAATTACCGAAGCATCTTGTTTAAATAATTTGAGCGTTTTTATTGAGCAGAATCAGACAACGAATAGTTTCAAAACCAAGCAAAGTTGGACTATTCTACAAGGCATTGAACAACGTATAAAGAAAAAAATTGAGGAAGCAGGGATTCCTCTAAAAGATTGGGACGTATCAATAAACCGTGGAATTCTTACTGGATACAATGAAGCTTTTATTATTTCTGAAGAAAAGAGAGATGAACTCATTACTCAAGACCCAAAATCTGCTGAAATAATTCGACCGATTTTAAGAGGCAGAGATATCAAACGTTATGGATATGACTTTGCTGACTTATGGTTAATTAATACACATAATGGTGTCGTAAATAAAGGGATTCAAGGGGTTGATGTGAATAAATTCCCTGCGATTAAGACTCATTTGGATAATTACTTCCCAGAGCTTCAAAAAAGATATGATAAGGGAGATACACCTTATAACTTGAGAAGCTGTGATTATATGGACGATTTTTATAAGCAGAAAATAATATATGCAGAGACTATGCGTGTGCATAGGAATATCGAGAGCGGCCGCTTCCCACGGTTTGGGTACTCAAAAGATG
>CAYNVT010000253.1:0-1979 GCA_964400685.1 uncultured Bacteriovoracaceae bacterium
TGAGGTAGCCATACGATCCTCCCCAGCCAACAACAAGAAGATCATTTGTTTCAGGACCGAAAACCGTCAGGTCGGGAATATCACTGGCCACCCTTGCAACTTTTTCTTCTCTCATTTTCACCATCAGCTCGTGGTTTTCAGGGATATATGATACAGTTCCCTTTATTGTCTTTTCGAGTCCTCCGATACGGTGTTCCAGACCCTGTGTTCCGGGGATTGCCCATTTTCTTGAGAGCGTTTCCCTGTCGCGCTTGTAGGGAAGGAAAGGCAGCTCATCGGTGCCTGCATATGGCGGAATTATTGCGGGAAGATCTTTCATTTCAGGTATTCTCCATGGTTCTGATCCGTTGGCAAGATAGCTGTCGGTAAGAAGAACAACAGGGGTCATGTGTTCGACAGCTATTTTTGCAGCCTGAAATGCATAATTAAAGCAATCGGCCGGAGTACTGGCAGCTATAACCACAACGGGGCTCTCACCGTTTCTGCCGTAAAGAGCCTGCATGAGGTCGGCCTGTTCAGTCTTCGTAGGTAATCCCGTAGAAGGCCCTCCCCTTTGCACATCAATGATGACTATCGGGAGTTCTGTCATAACGGCAAGGCCTATTGCTTCTGATTTTAATGCCAGACCGGGCCCGGAAGTGGACGTAACGGCAAGGTTACCTGCGAAACTGGCGCCAAGAGCACTGCAAATTCCGGCAATCTCATCCTCAGCCTGAAAACTGATTACACCAAGTTCCTTCCTTGCAGCAAGTTCCTCAAGTATTCCTGTTGCAGGGGTTATCGGGTATGAACCTATAAAAAGTTCAAGACCGGCCTTTTCAGCTGCAGCGATAAGTCCCCATGCAGTGGCAGTGTTACCGCTGACATTCCTGTATTTCCCTGATGCTATGGGAGCCGGATTGACCCTTACAGGCGTAAGGGCTTCGATGGTCTCGGCATAGTAATAACCAGCTCTCAGGGCGATCTTGTTGGCCTGGGCGACCTCCGGTTTTTTTGCAAATTTCTTATCGAAAAACTGCTCCGTATATTTTAGTTTGCGGTCGAAGAGCCAGAACACCATTCCGAGGGCGAACATGTTCTTTGTACGAAGCACTGTTTTCGGATCGAGACCCAGGTCTTTCAATGCCTCCTTTACCATTGATGATACAGGCGCTGCAATAATGTTGTAGCTGTCGAGATTTTCTTCAGCAATAGGATCTTTAATATATCCGGCTTTCTCTATATTCTTCTCAGTGAAATTGTCCTTATCATAAATAATTGTTCCTCCGGGCTTAACCCATCTGGCATTTGCTTTGATGGCTGCCGGGTTCATTGCCACCAGTACATCCGAAAAGTCGCCGGGGTTATTTACTTCCGAACGTCCCAGATGGACCTGGAATCCGGAAACGCCTCCAACAGTCCCCTGGGGAGCGCGTATCTCAGCCGGATAATCCGGAAAAGTGGAAATGTCGTTACCATATAAGGCGGCAGTATCGGTAAACAAAGTTCCGGTAAGCTGCATGCCATCCCCGGAATCGCCCGAAAACCTGATAACCACTTCTTCCTTTTCAATAACTTTCGATTTCTTGGTCATGTTACGGTTATATTTCTTAAAAAGAATCATCTAATAAATGATCCTGTTCATGATTCGGCAGTAAAATTACGTTATTTAATAATCGAAAAATCATTCAATTATTGACATTAACGCATGATTTTGATCATGTTTTGTTCTAACTCCAGATATCAGCTTTTTTAAGGTTTATTTCACCTTCAAAGAACATCCTTGCGATCTTCTCGAAATAGGGAGTGTAGTCAGATACATAAAAACGGTCGTTAACTTTCCCTGAATCGTTAAGAAGGTCGTTCTTTTCAAGAGTCTCTTTCAGTACGAGTGAAACGATGCGGGCTGAATCAATAACTTCCACGTTGAAATTGAAAAACCTGCTTATCTGGTTTTTGATGATCGGGTAATGAGTGCATCCAAGAACCAGTGCCTGAAT
>CAYNVT010000254.1:0-1952 GCA_964400685.1 uncultured Bacteriovoracaceae bacterium
ATTCAATAGATTACAGCAACCCGCTCGATCCTGTATTATGGAAAATGTTATATGTTATCGCAGGCAGTCAAAGATCATTCGACCTGACGGTAAACGGTATGAGCGTGAAACTTGATTTTATACCGAATGGCAAAATCAGCACCAATCCTGATAATCCATCGGCAATTACAGTCAAGATGACTGTAGACATTCCTGCATCAGGTTATACCATTGAGAATCTGAACGGTGCGGACATCACATATAAGGGCAAGAATTCATCTGACCTTGTCTTTACAGGAACAGGCAAGGCATATTACGATTCCGGCAGTAATCTGTTCGGACTCTACTTCGAATCGTTTACTGCGACAGCCAGCAGCAATCTTTCAGCAATATATGAAAATCACAATGTTCAGTACAAAACCTGGACCATTACGGCATCTGCAACAGGCAATGTCGGCAAGAAGCTTAATTATTTTATCGGGCCGATGATGGTTTATGAATACAGTGAATTTCAGGCCCCAAATTATGACCACAGGTTTTATAAGCTCAACGGGACGTTCAGTATAGACGGAGAAGACTATTTCTATGACATGCAGTACGGCCAGCTTGACGGCAGATATAGAGCGACGGTTTTTGATGCGAAAACTAAATATGTAGGCATGAAGGGTTCAATCAGGATACCGGGTCTTGACGGGAATCTTGTCAACATAGAAAGCCCGAAAGCGGATTTGTTCGAGGAAATTTTCAACGGCAAGAACATTGACAGTGTTACTCTGAGCAATGTCGCCGGAGCGATTGAGGTTTCAATCCTGCCTGACGACGGCATATGGAAGACAGGCTCCCTGAGTATGATACCGGCAGGTGACATCTCAGGCTGGAATGCCGTATTCAGTTCCGACGGTTCTGTTGAAATTGATCCGGGTAACTATATGGTTGATTCCTGGCAGACAGCCCTCGCGTTTATTAACTAGACCTTTATTGAAATATAAAAAGATTTCAAGCCTGCCGCCTTTTTGAAGCGGCAGGCTTTTCTTTTATCCGTTTGCTTATACATATCGGGAAGATGCCGATATAAAGATTATAAAGGTTAACAGGCAAGCTGAAAGGTCGGGTCGTTTATGGGGGACGATCTGACTTTGATATTATTCCCAGTCAATCAGTCCCGCGATATCATGCCAGTCGGTTACAATCATAAAATCATGTCCTTTTCTGTTCCAGGGCTGGTCGTAAAGGATCGGCGTTATGCCTTCTCCTGCCAGCTGCCTGCATGTATCGAGCCTGTCGTCGATGAAGTATTTGATATTTTTCTCTTTGAGAAAAGGGAGCTTGGTTGTGTTGTTGCCTGTAGCTTCCACATGGACCCTGCCTTTCAGCGCAGGCAGGTTTTTCTCGATCCACTTCTCGACAGGATGTCCATAAGGCCTTGCGGTGACAAGCATGACAGGGGCGAATGATGAAAGCTTCGACAGCGTCTCCTGTGCACCGGCATTGGGCCTGAGGTCAAGCTCATGCGGGATGTCGGTCAGGATTTCAATGAGCCTGTCGGCAAGTGCCCTGTCCATCTTCACTACGTTCAAAAATTCGTAATCCGTGATCGATTCATAATCTATGCTGATTCCGAATTCGGTGCATGCGAGCTTTACAAAAAGCCTGAAGGTGTCTGCAACAACACCGTCGAAGTCAAAGGCGATCTCTGCCGGGCGAATTTTCATGATAATCCTTAAATGGTTTTCCGGGGAGAGTTTTTATCTCCCCGGAAATCATATTACTTTTTGATATAGTCGAGCGTTATGTTCAGCATGCGCCTGATTGGCTCGGCGGCGCCCCACAGGAGCTGGTCTCCGCAGGTGAACAGAGTCAGGTACTCTTCGCCGATGTTGAGCTTGTGAATCCTGCCGACAGGCACTTCCAGCTTGCCGCTGACAGCTGCAGGCGAAAGATACTTTAGCGTATCTGGCTTGTTGTTGGGGTTA
>CAYNVT010000255.1:0-1913 GCA_964400685.1 uncultured Bacteriovoracaceae bacterium
GCGGATGGGGCTATCACTGGGCCAACGGTCCCGACTGGACAAGCACAATTGCAATTATCCCATGGAATGTTTACATGTTTTATGGTGACATAAAGCTTTTAAGCGACTGCTATGAGAACATAAAAAGATATGTTGATCATATAACTGATATAAGTCCGTCGGGCCTTACTACATGGGGGTTGGGAGACTGGGTTCCGGTAAAATCCAAATCACCTGTTGAGCTGACATCGTCGGCGTACTATTTCGTTGATGCTTCGATACTTGCAAAGGCGGCAAAACTGCTTGGCAGGGAGGAGGATAATATCAGATACACCGCCCTGGCCAACAAGATAAAAGACGCCATAAATTCAAAATATCTCGACACTGAAAAGGGCATTTACGGCAAGGGAGTGCAGACAGAGCTCAGTGTTCCGCTTAAATGGAACATTGTTCCTGACGGCCTGAAAGCGAAAGTGGCTGAAAATCTTGCCAACAGGGTTAAGGCAGATAATTCGCATATCGACGTTGGCCTGCTTGGCTCAAAGGCTATTCTGAACGCCCTTAGCGAGAACGGATATCCTGACCTGGCTTATACGCTGGCTTCTTCTGAAACATTTCCTTCATGGGGATGGTGGATAGTGAACGGAGCCACTACCTTTTACGAAAACTGGCCCATCGATGCAGGGAGCGATAATTCGATGAACCATATTATGTTCGGAGAAATAGATGCCTGGTTTTACAAAGCACTTGGAGGTATCAACCCTGATCCCGAAAACCCGGGATTTAAGAATATTCTTCTTCGTCCTTCCTTTCCTGCAACCCTTTCCCGGTTCAGGGCAGTTCATGATTCGCCTTACGGAAGTATAGTTACGGATTGGACGAGAAACAGGAAAGGTGTTGTTATAAATATAACAATACCTGCAAATTCAACGGCTGATTTTTCTGTTCCTGCCGGTTATGCCCTATTATCAGTCAGACCGGCCGGTACTGATACCGATATTAAACCCGACCGTAATCCTGACGGATCATTGCATCTGGCAGCAGGCAGTTTTTCTGTCAGCCTTGCGGGTAAGAAGCAGGGCCGCTGATATCACGTTTTTATCATTTCCCGGTAGTCTCGAAGGGGGAGCAGAAAGGTAAAGACAAAGTCAGAATTATCAGCTCAACCATCATTTTTCGTAACTTTCCCCTCCTTGGCAAGGAGGGGTGGCCCGGGCAATGGGCTATTTTGGGCCGGGATTTAATTCCGGGCCGGGGTGGTTGATCAACGACCCGGTCAGGTCGGTAAAAAATTAGCCTGAATACATACCTTACATACTAATTGTCACAAGTCAGAACCTTACGGAAGGATTGTTTAGGCAGACAGATTTTTTACCTTGTGATGTGAAATGATAACCTTTAGTAATATCCAAATTAATCCATCACAGTTAACAAGAAAAAGATTTGAGTGCCAAAAACCAAAAATCCGTAAAAATCCTTCGAAAAATCGTATGGCTTTTTCAAATCCATACTAATTTTATAATTTGTACATCGATTTTAAATACCCGACTATGAAAAATCTTCTGACCTTATCTCTAATTATCATTTTAAACATGGGATTGCCTGCAATTGCACAGCAGAATGAGACTGCTTATCCATTCCGCAATCCTTCACTGGCAACTGAAGAAAGGGTTGCAGACCTTATCTCGAGGATGACGCTTAAGGAGAAAGCCGATCAGCTTCTGTACACTGCTCCGGCAATACCGAGGCTGGGTATCCCTTCGTACAACTGGTGGAATGAAGCGCTTCACGGTGTTGCCAGGTCGGGCTATGCTACTGTCTTTCCACAGTCTATAACAATAGCCAACTCTTGGGACGAAGATCTGATGTTCAACGTCGCCAATGCCATTTCAGATGAGGCCAGAGCTAAATACCATGAATTTCAGAGAAGAGGC
>CAYNVT010000256.1:0-1614 GCA_964400685.1 uncultured Bacteriovoracaceae bacterium
TGATAAGAGACGAGACAATGACTGTGGAAGCCGAGAGACAGAGAGAGGATACACTTATCAGGATTTTCAACGGTGCCAAGGGAATTGTAATACTGGTTATTGCCGTGCTGACTATCCTGAAAGAGGCCGGGCTTGACATAGGTCCGATGCTGGCTGGAGCAGGAATAGTAGGCCTTGCCGTGGGTTTCGGAGGGCAGTATATGATAAGGGATATAATATCAGGGCTTTTTATCATCCTCGAGAATCAGTACCGTATCGGCGATGTTATAACAATTAACGACAAAGGCGGGGTGGTGGAAGATATAAGCCTCAGAAAAACAACACTTCGCGACATTAACGGCACAGTCCACCACATACCCCATGGTGAAATAAAGATTGTTTCAAACCAGTCGAAAGACTTTGCAAGAGTAAATATCGACATTGGTATTGCTTACAACTCAAATCTTGAAAAAGTAATACGGGTAGTTAACCAGACAGGCGAAGAACTTGCAAGAGATCCATACTTTAAAGAACTGATTATCAATCCGCCCAAATTTCTGAGAATCAACGAATTTGCCGATTCGGCAATAATCATAAAAATCCTGGGAGACACAAAGCCCCTGAAACAATGGGAAGTGGCAGGTGAATTGCGCAAGCGTCTTAAGACGGCCTTCGACAGGGAAGGAATAGAGATTCCCTTCCCGCAAAGGGTTGTTCATACAGCCGGGACAAAAGAGTAACGCGCAAAAAATTAAATCGATTGAAATGAATACTTCCGAAAGCCATTTTGAAAAGTTCAGAAAGAATATAGTAGGGATAGATGCCACAATCCTGACTCCGTTCGGTGAGAAGAAAATTGTTTACGCCGACTGGATAGCGAGCGGAAGGCTTTATGAACCCATAGAGAAAAGAATATCGGATGAGATCGGGAAGCTTGTGGGCAACACACATTCGGAGTCGAGCGCAACAGGGGCAGCTATGACCGGGGCCTACAGGATGGCTCAGAAAATTGTCAAGAAACATGTAAATGCAGATGAGAATGATGTTCTGATCTTTACCGGGTCGGGGATGACCGGTGCTATCGCAAAGCTTCAGAGGATACTCGGTCTGAAAGTTCCGGAGCAGGCGGCGAGGTACTGCAGCATGCCGGGAGTTGCCGGCTTCGGCAAATGCAAGGATATACCAAACAGTAACAGACCTGTCGTTTTTATTACACATATTGAACACCACTCAAATCACACATCATGGTTTGAGACCCTTGCCGAAGTGGTTATTATTGAACCCGGACCCGAGCTTACCGTAAATCCTGATTCTCTGAGAAAGGAGATTGTAAAGTACCGCGACAGGCCCCTGCTTATCGGATCCTTTTCCGCATGCTCAAATGTGACCGGGTATTTCCCGCCTTACAGGGAACTGGCGAAGATTATGCACGAGAATAACGGGTATTGTTTTGTCGATTTTGCAGCCTCGGCCCCTTATGTTGACATTGACATGCATCCTGCCGATCCGATGGAGCAGCTGGATGCAATATTCTTCTCGCCTCATAAGTTTCTGGGAGGGCCTGGCAGCAGCGGAGTTCTGGTGTTCAGTAAAAAGCTATATCACAACTACTCCCCCGACACCCCCGGCGGCGGA
>CAYNVT010000257.1:0-1586 GCA_964400685.1 uncultured Bacteriovoracaceae bacterium
ATCATGGAGAGCTATACCCGAGAAGCGAAGAATTTGCAGATTCAGGTATCCCATATATTACTGCGAATGATTTTATAACAGGTAATATCAATTTTAATAATTGCAGTAACTATTCAGCACTTGCAGGTAAAAAATGCCTATTTTCAAAGAGAGCCTGCAATGCGCTTAAAACATTTTCATTATGTTTCTTCACGGTTGAAATATAGCCCCGGATACGGGCAAAAAACATACCGCCCTCAATGCTTCTGAAACATCCGGATATTTTCTGCTGCACCTTAACCATTCTCAAATCGCGTTCCGCCTGATTGTTGTCAAACGGGATTGAGAAATCTTTCACGAATCCGATAACGCCTTCCTTATGATCCCTCAGACGTTCAAGCAGATTACGCGGTTTTGATTTTTTCTTCCTGCCCCTCCGGGGAGGGCCTCCACTTCCCAGAGGATTACATTGAAATCCTTTCGAAAGTATCAGATCATATTCATCTTCAAACTTCCTGATGGTGCTTTTCTTCAAATGCACCGTTCTCGCCTCGACTTGTTTCTTTGCCCTCACCAGCAAATCGATCATTTCCAGAGGCCAATTCTGGCCGAAATCCTCATGAATGCCCGTCAATTCCCGCAAAATATGGGCGTTGCAAAACACATGAGCGCATTCGTATGATAGATATGAACTCCAAAAATCATGCATCAGATAACCACGATATTCTGGAATAATCCCCACGTCTTCTATTGCCTCTTTCCCGCGCTTGGTATGCAGGCCGTAATACGTGAGTCTTTCATCCGAGAGCACATGCAGCCAGTGCAACAAGCCTCCAATGAAAACCCCGGTTTCATCGGCGTGCAGGATCGGCTGCTTCTTTAAAAGATTCCTGATTGCTTCCTCTGTTGCCGCCCCCGCTTCATACGCCTGCCGGTTAGTGTTGTATATTGTCCCGGTGCTGATTCGAACACCGAAAAGATCTTCCAGCAGCTCGGTGACCCGCTCATAAGGGATGAGCTGGTATTGACTCAAATAGGTTATAAATCCCTTGACTCTGCTCCCGTATTGTGCGGGTCTGGTTATACCATCAGGAAATTGCGCTTCAGTAAATGCCCCACAGTGAGGGCATTCCTTATATTCCGCCTGATGCTCGGTTACTTCCAATGATACCGGCGGAATATCAAAAACCTGTCGTTTACGGCAGCCTTTCGCTTGAATATTATCGAGAGAACAATTGCATTTGTGGCACTTCGAAACCCGGTGGATCTCTCTATGATCGGGTGTGTCACTCATTTTCAGTTGTTTCCCTTCATGGCCATTCTGACCGCCTCGTTTTTTTCGGCTTCTCCGCTCTTGAACGCGTCTTTCTTTCCGGCTCAGCCCGTCGCTTGAAGGCGGCTTGCTGCTATTGTGGCTGTCCTTGTTAAGTCGACGTTCAAGCTCTTCAACCCTGGCGAAAAGTTTTTCAATTAAATCAATAATTGCCTCAGGGTCTTGTTCGATTAGTTTTCGTATATCGTCGCGATTCATGCGACATAAATTATTCTATGCTATTAAAATTAATAGTCTTTTTTTCCCCTTGAATTAAATTTGCTGAATAGTTACT
>CAYNVT010000258.1:0-1555 GCA_964400685.1 uncultured Bacteriovoracaceae bacterium
TGGGTATATCGAGCCCGGATTCGATTATTGTAGTGGAAACAAGTATGTCATAATCCCCGCGTATGAAGTCAAGCATAGTTTCTTCAATATCCCTGCCCTCCATTTTCCCGTGAATGACGGCAGTTTTCACCTGCGGGCAGAGTCGTTTGAGAAGCTTCTCAATTTCGTAAATCGTATCTATTCTGTTATGGATGAAGAAAACCTGGCCATTGCGGCTCACTTCATATTCAATGCCGTCTTTAATTATATCTTCATTGAACCCGTGAAGCTCCGTGATTATCGGCATTCTGTTGGGAGGAGGAGTGTTTATCACCGAAAGGTCCCTTGCTCCCATGAGCGAGAACTGAAGGGTTCGCGGAATAGGGGTAGCGGTCAGTGTCAGCGTGTCAACACTGTTTTTCAGCTTTTTGAGTTTTTCCTTTGCAGCAACACCAAACCTTTGTTCTTCATCAATTATCAGCAGGCCCAGATCCCTGAACCTGACATTATCGCTTATCAGCTTGTGTGTACCGATAATAATGTCAATCTGCCCCTTTTCGAGTTTTTCAAGTATTTTCTTCTGATCGGAAATCTTTTTATGCCTTGTAAGGTATTCGACGGTGCAGGGAAAATTTTTAAGTCGTTCGGTGAAGGTTCTGAAATGCTGGTAGGCAAGTACGGTTGTGGGTACCAGGAGGGCAGTCTGTTTGCTGTCGGCTGCGGCCTTAAATGCCGCCCTTATGGCAATCTCGGTTTTTCCGAACCCCACATCGCCGCATACAAGACGATCCATCGGATGAGGCGATTCCATGTCTTTCTTTACCTCATTGGTTGTCTTTAGCTGGTCGGGTGTATCTTCATAAATAAATGAAGCCTCAAGTTCGCGCTGCAGATAAGAATCCTGCGAAAAGGAATAACCCGGGGCAGAGAGCCTCGACGCATAAAGCGTGATGAGGTCCTTTGCAATATCCTTGACTTTCCTCTTTGTGCTCTCTTTGAGCTTCTGCCATGCACCCGAACCAAGCTTGTTTATCCGGGGAGCAGCATTCTCCCCGCTTTTGTACTTCGATATCCTGTGCAGGGAATGTATTGGTACATAAAGAATGTCGTTATCCTTGTACACCAGCCTGATGGCTTCCTGAATCTTCCCGTTTACCTCGATCTTTTCAAGTCCCCCGAACCGGCCTATGCCATGATCGATATGGACAACATAATCGCCCGGATTCAGTCCGGTTAGTTCCTTTAATGTAAGACTCTCCTTCCTTGTGAAGTATCCCTTGATACTGAATTTATGATACCTGTCAAATATCTGGTGATCAGTGTATATGGCAGTTTTGAGGAGATGGTCGGTGAAACCGCCGTGGAGGCCTGCAATAACGGAGTTATATTTAAGGTCCGGCCCGATCTCGGCGAAGATTTCGCTCAGCCTCTGAATCTGTGATTCGCTTTCGGATACAATTAATGTTTCATACCCGGCATCGTAATTTGCGCGCATCTTTTCAGCCAGCAGCCCGAAATTCTTTGCAAAGGCCGGCTGGGGCTCGGTATTGAATTCATAAATGACCGGTGCGGTAAC
>CAYNVT010000259.1:0-1513 GCA_964400685.1 uncultured Bacteriovoracaceae bacterium
TCCCATGAATCGAGATGCCCGCCTGCAGTAATATATTCATCGGGGTAAAGGCTGCCGCGTAATTCTCCTATAACATTCCATGAAATGGTGTCGGGAAAACTCCGGCATTCGGTAATAAGGTGAACCTTAAGCCTGGGATCACTTTTAAGCAATGATGAAAGCGTTTCCGCACCGGATGGGGAAACGGCTACAGCCGGTATTTTGGGTATATTATCCTGGTACCTGGTGACCCCGGTATGAGGGAAATCGTGTGTTGCCTGAGTGGCAGATCTGACAATTACGGCAGAGGCGCCGTATTTTGCTGCTTCGGAGGCACCGTTAATTCTGAAGACAACCACACCTGCATATCCTGAAAAAGAGTTTATCAGCCTGTTATCGGCAGGCTGGCTGAAAAAGACCACTTTCCCGCTGATATTCTCTTTTCCTAAACTTTTGAGTTGCTCAAAATCCTTAACCTCAACAACTTCGGCAGTTATTCCCCCAGGGACTGTCGGTACTGAAAGACCCAGGGTGGAAACTGAAAGAGAAGTTGTTTTTTTCTGTGATATTACCGTACATGATTCCCTGCCTCTTTCCCATTTAGGTACAGTGACCTCCTGCAGCCATACACTGTCGGCTCCTGCCTTTTTAAGGGCTTCGGCAGCAAACCTTACAGCTCTTACGGAAGCCTGCGAACCGGGCAGTCTGCCTGGAGTCTGCCGGCAAAGGTATTCGAGATTGTTTATGGCTTCTCTTCCGGAAAGGGCGTTGTCGAAAAAAGCTTTAATAACTGCTTCAGGCTCCTGTCCTGAACTCATTGAACAAGCCTGAAAAGCAAATAACAGTAATAAAATCCTTTTATATCCGGGATAAGATTTAAACATCTATCCTCGCATATTTTGCGTGGGTTTCAATGAATTCCCGGCGTGGCGGCACCTCATCACCCATAAGCATCGAAAAAATATGATCGGCTTCTGCCGCGCTTTCGATGGTTACCTGCTTAAGTATTCTCGATTCGGGGTTCATTGTGGTTTGCCAGAGTTGTTCGGCATTCATTTCACCGAGACCTTTATAACGCTGGACAGCTACACCTGACTCTTTTCCCTGTCCCAGTTCCTGGACTGCGGCGATTCGCTCCTCTTCCGACCAGCAGTATTTTTCTGTCTTGCCCTTTTTAACGAGATAGAGGGGCGGGGATGCAATAAAGATGTTCCCTGATTTTATAAGATCCTGCATATAACGGAAAAAGAATGTGAGGATCAGGGTTGTGATATGAGAGCCGTCGACATCGGCATCAGTCATGATTATAATCTTATGGTATCTTAATCCTGAAGTATTCAGTGCTTTACTGTCATCTTCTGTCCCGATGGTAAGACCGAGAGCGGTAAAAATATTTCTGATTTCCTCGCTGTCGAAAATTTTGTGTTGCATGGCTTTTTCGACATTCAGAATTTTACCTCTCAGGGGCAATATTGCCTGGAATCTTCTGTCGCGTCCCTGTTTTGCGGTACCGCCTGCCGAGTCGCCCTCAACG